>CALIZB010000045.1 GCA_938028625.1 uncultured Bacteroidia bacterium
TCAATTCAATTAAGTATTCACATTTAATTTCAAAGTAACATGAAAAAGTTCATTTCTTTAAGTGTAGCTATAATGCTATTAGGTATGGGTGTTGTCTTTGTGGCATGCCAAAAAACCAACGTGGAAACCGCTCCTAAAACAGTGAAAAATGAGGTCAAAAACACTATGAGGCACAATGGCGGTTTTATTCGTCAAGAAGGATATAGCGGGACTAACTTTATAGGATGCCCAGATAGTGGACAAAACTGCTTTTGGCCTCCTGTTGAAGTTTGTGGTAACTGTACTTCACATATTCCTGTACTAGAAGAAGTGTTTAATACAGTACAAAATAGTAGTAGTGCAGACATTGTAGAGATATTCACTCTATACCGTGATGTCCCTGTTGAATACTACCATGACGAGTATGTGGACGGGGTCATCAGTGGAACTTATAGTGCAGGTTACTCACTACTTGACAATATTCATTATTTAAGATTTAAGCAAAACAATCAAACTATTGCTGTATATCCACTTGTAATGCCATAATGAAAAGAATTATCAACTATATGCTCGTAGTTATTTGTACCCTGTTCGTTATACTAACAGGGTGCAAAACTACTAAAAAGCCTCCTTTTGAAAAAAAAAGAAGTGTTTCTATTACATTGCCTTATGCACCTGAGTCAAGATACTTGTTTGCACAAAATGATACTGTATATTTTTGTTCTTACAATTATAATACCTACAAACAAGTAGATATTTATGATACGTTTTATGGAGAGCGGATAAACCAGATAAGTTTAAATCATCTGTTTTTACCTTATGGGGTAAGTTTTATTAAAGTAAAAAACACCGACAGTATACTTATGCTTGCAAATGATACTAACATACTGTATTTAATCAATAAACAAGGTAAAATTTTACAAAAAATTGATATAGACAGTCTGATAAAAAAACACATATGCTTTACGTATCCTGTCCGAGTATGGGCACTATCATCTGATAAAATCTTGTACAAAAATGATATTATACTGCACGTAGCCAAAGATAAACCTATCAAAGAAAGCAATAGTGTATACCAATCCCAGGTTCAACATAATCAAAATCATATTTCACTACCCGGCTTTGTTTATATCTCTAACTTTCTCAATGTTAGTTCAAGTGTTGTATGTGACTCTTTACCTGTTATGAGCAAATATATGAAACAAAATGAGTATTTTCCTATGATAATAAATTACTTTATGCATAGAGATACCTTATATTTTTATACGGGGTTTCATGATAAAGTAGTAAGATACAATGCAAAAAGTTTAGAATACATAGACGAATTAAAGATTCACTCTGAATATACGAGATTAAAGTATCCTGTACCTGTAATTACTGAAGAGAATATTGATAAAGTTTTTCAGAATACAGGACACCTAATTAGTCGTTTAGGTTTCATTGTACAGATAGGATTTTATCCTAAAAAACAGCATTTTTACGTGTATGTTTCTCATAGTCATCGTGAATATCAGGAACAAAAAGAATACACACTACCTGTAAACATTGATGAAAGAAAAAGTTCTATAATTGTATATGATAAAAATTGGAAGAAAATATCAGAATATATGTTACCTGATACAGAAAAAGATGTTTATTTTTTGGAAGACGGAAATTTTGTTACCTATACAAAATCCAAAAATCCGCGTAATATTACCCTCAATTTTTACCAATGGACAGAATAAATTATGAAAAAATGGTGTTTTTTAGCTGTTTTAACTTTGTTTTATCTTGTCTCCTGTGTACAAAAACAAGGTAAAAAAGACTTAAAAACGTACTTCAAGCAAGAATTTAACACTGAACTCCCCGCACACGTACATACACTTATTGTGTTAGATGAAGTAGGTTGTAAAGGTTGTAATGTCAGCTTATCTAATTGGATACAAAAAAAAGCTCTCAACCATGAAAAAATATGGGTTTTAGTTACGGCTGCAGGTGCGCACCTAGATATTTCTCCGTATCTTAATGTAAGATATAAAAATGTATTCATAGAGCAGAATATTGGAGCATTCCGAGAGTTACAATTGTGTGGTTCTTCGGGGATTATTCTGTTAGAACAAGGTAAAATACAAAAAACAGAGTGTCTTACTGCACAACAATTAGAAACACAATTCCAATTATTGGAAGAGAGAATAAAATAAGATTTTATGAGTAAACTTTATTACTTTTGTGTATGTTTATTGTTATTATCGCTTTGTTGCCCGTAGTGTTAATTAACACTTTTGTTTATGTAAAAGATAAAAAAGATAAAGAACCTATAAAAAACCTTGCTATTTCTTTTATTTTAGGAGGGTTAAGTATCTTTTTTGTGGGCATACAACTCATTCTCCATGAGGCAAAAATCATAGGTACATGGGATAATTCTAAAAATGTAACAGATATTTTTTTACATGCGTTTATAGAAGTAGCCTTAGTAGAGGAGTTAGGTAAATACGTCATGTTGCGCGGGTATGCGTATAGAAGAGAAGCGTTTAATGAACCTTTTGATGGTATTGTGTATTCGGTTATGGTATCTATGGGATTTGCGGGCTTTGAAAACATTATGTATTCTTTACAAGGGTTAAGTACGGCTATTTTAAGGGCTTTTACGGCTGTTCCTGCGCATGCTACTTTTGCCGTAGCTATGGGCTATTATGTGGGGTTAGCCAAATTTAACCCTGAAAAAAGCAGATTATATCAATTTATAGGAGTGAGTTTAGCGGTTATTTTTCATGGTTTTTATGATTTCTTTTTGATGTCGCAAGAGCAAATAGGTATGTTTCTGGGAGCATTTGTTACACTCATTGTGGGCATAGTATTGAGCTTAAAAGCCATAAAACGCCATAAAGCCTTAAAAGAACAACATTTTGCTCAAAACACATAAAAAATTCATCAATAGCCCATAAAATAACTTATCTCTATTTGTACATATCGGGACATAAGCCGTTGATTTTGTATGGTATAGTTAAAATCTGTGAAGTTTATTTGTCTGAATTGCTGATTGTTGAGTAGGTTATTAACTTTTACTCCCAAAGAAAAATGGTTTTTTTGATATTCGGCAAAAACATTGAGAAAATACGGCATATTGAGCTTTTGTCCGCGTATCATAAGATATTCAGAGGATATACCTGCACGAAATTTTAAGCTCAATGTATAAGATAAATCTAAAAATACATGTGTAGTCTGATTATATTGACGGTTAGTATTACTAGTTGCTATGTTATTAGCTACGGAATAAGTATGATTTTGTTGTACTTGAGCATGATAATTGAATACCTTAAATCCTGAACGCAGACTTACAGAATAAAAGTGCGAATAGGTTATATTTTGCCTTTCCACGTTATTAACATAGTTAAAATATCGGAACTGATGAAGAGAATAAGTGCCGCGTAAAGCCGAAGTAATTTGTTTAAAGTACTGTGACACATTCGTGTTTATCATAAGCATTGTATTAGATTTATCTTTACTTACAAAAGCCATTTGATTTTGATTAGCTACAGTACTTATAAGATTTTCATACAATATGGGACGCTGCATAAGGTTGTACATAAGAATAGTATTCCATTTGAATTTACTTTGATTAGTGTTAAAAAAGTTGATAAAAGTAAAACTGTGTGAAGGTGAGATGTTAAACTGTCCTAATCCGAATGTGCCACCCTGAAAGTTTTGCAAAATATATCCGTCAAATACACTTTGAAAAGGACTTATATCCAATTTTCGTTCATAGTTAAGTGAAGTCATAAAAGGGCGCTTGTTGTATTGAACACTTATTTTTGGCAAAAAATAAGGCATTTGTAAAGTTTTTTGGTTATAGGTAAAATTCAAATATCCAGCTTCCGTAGTAAGATTAAGGCTATAATTTTCATGATTATATTTATGTTCTATGTATGCATAGTAACGTTGTGTAGTAGGTACACCAAGCCGATTAAGTGTATCAAAAAAAGTGCTGTAATCTGTAAAAAAAGCGGTTTTTATACGTTGTTTTTCATGTTCTGCACCGATAGTAGCGGTAAAATAGTATTTTTTGTGGTTAGTATTGTAAATAGCATTGAGTTTTGCATTTTGATGGGGCTGTTCAATGGTTTGTTGTATATGTGCGTATCCTGTATCTTGTAATATAGGAACAAACTGATTACGATATAAATTATAGTGTTGTGTAAAATCAAATTCAGTTTGATAAAGTGTAATTAAGCGAATAGCTTGCTTTTTAGTAATTTGGTAGGTATATTCTGTATTTTCAAATAAAGTTTTTCTGAATGTGCGCAGGTGCTGTGTATAAGGTCTGCCATTAAAAAGTATCTCTTCATGATGGAATTTTTCAGTATAACTCAATCCATTTATCCATCTAAAAAGATGACGAGATTTAAGTTTGGAGAGGTAAGTACTCACATCTGTATTTAGAGGTTTGTAAGTAAGGCTGTGGCGTTGTGTATTTTGAATGGTATCAGAATTGGGCAAAATAAAACCTTGTGTATATTCCTGAAACATTTGATTTTTACCTGTGATTAAAGATGCAGTGCTTTTGAACTCCCATTTTTTGGGCAGTTTGAAAAGATAGGCTTGTTCTAGGTTGTAGCTTTGGTTAAAATTAGAGATAGGTGTATTAAAATTGGATATAGTGGAGTAGTTTGGAAAATTGAGTATAGCTGTAGTTGGCGACATATCATAACTACTATTGGGATTAAGTAGGCTTAAATAATTTCCTGAAAAGAAGAAATCTGCGGTTTTTTCTAAATTCAGGTTATCGGTATCGCCTATGTTATTTGTTTTGGCAGAGAGAATAGTTTTGAATTTTTTACGAAGGAGCATTTCTTCTATTTTTACCTTGTAACGTGGTGCGTAATGTGCATCTATACCTGCGGATATGCTATATTCTCCTGTCCACACATTACGGGCTTTGGCATTGAGTTTTAAGTTAAGAACTTTTTCATCGGTGCTTTGAATTTTTGTAAGCAAAGGATTATCAGAGTATTTGTCTATTACTTGAATGGTATCTACGGATTGTGCAGGGAGCGTTTTAGTAATTTTTTGATAATTATTTCCTTTAAGGTCATCACCGTCAATGAGTACGCGCGAGATTATTTTGCCATTATGTTTTATTTTACCTTTTTCATCAATTTCCACTCCCGGAATTTTTTTGAGAACATCTTCTATTTTTTTATCACCAGGTTGAATAAGGTCTTTTACTTTGTAGTCTAAGGTGTCTTTTATGGCAGGAGGCTTATTTTCTATGATAACTGTTTCTTTTAATTTGACTGTTGTAGGCACTAAAATAATATCAAAAAATTGAGTAGTTTTAGTAGTATCTATAATAAAAGAACGTGTTTTATAGCCAAGTAGTGCGATATCCAGGGTTAAATTAGGTTTTTTAGGTACTTCTATTTCAAAATTACCTTTGCTGTTTGTTTCACTAAATTGTAAGATATAACCTTCGGGGACTTGTTTTATTGTAACAATAGCTCCTGATATACTTTTTTGGTTAGTGCTGTCTTTTACAGTTCCTTGAAGAAGAATATTTTGTGCATGAAGCGAGTAGCTAAAAAAAAAATTGTGTTACACAGAGCAGAAAATAAAAAAACAGGTTATTTTTCATAGCTGATTAATTTTGATGAGTTCAAATGTATAGTATGTTAATTTATTTAATTTTAATACGTTGAAAATGACAAAACCAAAAAAAGATTATTATGTTTTATTATACAATCGGGGCATTATGTATCTCTTTTTGCGCAAAAATATAATAGATGTATTAAGTTTGCAATACCTAAATTTTTCATTCAAATTCTATTTCCCATTCAGGGACAATGCTTTTATATTGAAAATGATATTTTACACGTTCTTCTTCGGGCGAGCGTTCTTCTTCGGCATTCATTTGTGCAGTAATTTCCTTAATTTTTTTATCTATGCGGGTTTTATAGTGTTCTTTATATTCTTGCCATGAAGTTTTTACATCATTTTTATGATAGGGGATAGAGGAATAGTTTTGTAAAATTTTTTGTATATTATCTTGTTTTACAGGTATTTCTATTTCATTACATTGTAGTACGATAACACTGTCCTGTGTATAAGCAGTAAGGATTAAACCAGGTAGTCCATGTAATTTCCATGGTCCAAATTTGATGGGGATTTGTGGCGTAAACCATGCTTGCCAAGTACGTCCCCTAAATGTTGTTATGGCTTTTTGACAGGTATAATTTTGTATTTTTTTCGTTTCAGGACAAATTTGCCATTTTATTTTTGGAATACCATGAGGTTCATACGTGTACACTCTATACGCAGGAATAACTGTGCGGATACACATCTGGTTTTTTGCAGAATACGTGTAAATTACATTTCCTATATTTTCTCTTTTATCTCTTTCTGCATCATAAACAAAAATAGCGGTTTGTTCGTTGTAGTACAGGAATGTAGGAATATTTTTTATTTCCTGTTGTTGTGCAGAGAGAGTGTCATTTTTGAATGAAAGACTGTAATAAATTATTCCATTGTTTATCTGAGACTTGCAATGAAAAGATACTATTACCAATAAGCTGATATGCCATATTTTCATAATACCATTAAATAAACGATATTTAAATTTAAGTCTGATTTGTTGTTTAATAAAACCAGGCTTTTACAAAAAAGTTTACTTTGTTAGAATATCACATAATTTTCCTGCATTTGCACCTGCTTTTTTACATGCTTTTTCATAATTACTTCCTTCACCGTAACCAGTTATAGTACCGCCTGCACATTGTATAGTAACGGTACAAGATACTATTTGTACATCTTTTTTGGGTTCTACCTTTTCAGGTTTATTCTCTGCCCAACTCATTACGGGGAGCAACATTAACGCCGCTACAACCCAAATTTTTCTTACCTTTTTCATAGCTTATTTATGAGATTAAATGCACCGCAGAAATCTAAAAAAAAAAATACAAGTCAAGTTTTATATAAAAAATATTTCTATTTTTCTTGTATCTCTTTGAAAAAGAGTTTTTTATAGATTTAGTATTCAAATTCTAATTCTATCTGAGGTTCTTCACATACAGCTCCCATTTTTATCATTCTAAAACTATTACCTCTACTTTGATATTCTGCATTTAATTGTTTTGTGTACTCATCAATTTTCTTTTGAGTTAAAGTTCTATAATAGTCTTTGTAATCCTCCCAAGTTGCATTCAACTTACCGTCCCGATAAGGTTTTATTTCTAGTCCAATATCTTCCAGAATAAGTTTATTGGTAGCAGGAATTTCTATCTCTTCAAACAAGAAATTAATTTTTTTATCTTTATCATATACTTCTAAAATTAAGCCGGGTAAGCCATAGAACTTCCAAGGACCCATTTTAATAGGAATATCAGGACAAAACCATGCTTCCCAATGCCTTCCCCTGAAATAACAGGTAGCTTTGTAACAAGTAAAAGAACCTAATCTTCGGGTTTCTGTGGTAATACTCCAATTAAATTTAGGAAATTTATCGCCATTCTCTTCTATGATAGCTAATCCTAATAAAAAAACACCATCTCTGTGCACCATTTCTTTGGTTAGTATGTTTTTATATATTACTTCGCCGGTGTTATCAAATTTTGTTTTTGTATTAGGTATTTTTTTACTGCCATACATGTACACAGAAGCATAATCATTAAAAAGCAAAAAAGACGGATTAACCGTAGAACTTTTTCGATCGAGCATAATAATACTATAAACACTATCAGGTATGTTTTGATTAACTTCAAATATTTGTTTGTAAGTAACTAAACCTGTTGTGTTTTGTGTATAAACTAAATAATTGAAGCAAGATAACAAGATAATTATAGTGCTTAGTTTCATGGCGAGATAATTACATAATATATTGATGAATAAATTTGAAAATGCTGGTATTTTAATTGTATGAATAGCTATTTTAAACTTACTTAGCATACCATTTTTATGCTTAAGGGTATCTATCACACTTTGAAATACCAGTTCAAGGTTATTAGAAAATTTGTTATTTAATACACATTTATGACTCAATCATCAAATAGTATTTGAGAAATGATTATAGTAGGGCAAATACCGTACACATAGCTAATGCTGACACATATGCTTCTGCACAAGCACTTGCCTGGTCCACACCCTCACCATACCCATATACCCAACCGTCTGTCCACTCGCTACATTTAGTAGCTAATACACAAGGGATCTGTTGTACTTGTTTTGTGTTTTCTATTTTTACTTCATTTCTTGGAGTATTTTCAGGCTTATTCTCTGCCCAACTCATTACGGGGAGCAACACTAACGCCGCTACAACCCAAATTTTTCTTACCTTTTTCATAGCTTGTTTATGAGATTAAATGCACCGCAAAAATCTAAAAAAAAAAAAATACAAGTCAAGTTTTATATAAAAAATATTTCTATTTTTCTTGTATGTGTTTGAAAAAGAGTTATTTTTATATATTGGTGTTAGAATTACAACCAAAATACTTTTTTTGTATTGTTAAATAAGCAAACCTATATTGAGTCTAACTAATAATAATTCAAGTTATGCATTGAGAAGTTAAATGTAAAGTGGATATAAGAAAAATTTGTTTGTTTAGAGATAATTCTTGTAAATTGCATGCGGATATGGAGAATCTTACATTAGACCTTTTACAAAGTCTACCCTTAATTTTACTGTTAGTGATGGCACTTTTTTTAATGATTGCCGAAGCTATTGACCGTAAGAGCGTAGTAGTACCTTATATTGGCATAGTGGCTTTATTAGTTTCTGCGGTATTAGAATTTCCTTTTGATGATAAAAATGGAGATATGTATCGTAGTGTGGCAATATACAATGGTATGCTGAAAGTGAGAGGAATAGCTTCTTTGTTTCATGTAATTTTATGTTTAACAGGTGCATTTGCTTTATCTTTTGTTGTACCTTATTTGCGAAAACTTAAAGAATTTAAAGATGACATAACAGGTGAAATAACTGTACTAACCATTTTTGCAGTAATAGGCATGATACTATTAGCTAATGCAAATGATTTGATTATAACTTTCATTGGATTAGAAACCATGTCTGTTTGTTTGTATATTATGGCAGGTTCATTAAAGACGCGTAAAGAGAGCAATGAAGCAGGAATTAAATACTTTTTACTTGGGGCATTTGCATCAGCATTTTTGTTGTATGGCATAGCGCTTATTTATGGAGCATCAGGCAGTACAAATTACAACAAAATGAACATGGCATTGTTACAGAACTCTCCTTTGTTTTTTGCAGGTACAGGTCTGATACTGGTAGGTTTTCTCTTTAAGATATCCGCTTTTCCGTTTCATTTCTGGGCACCTGATGTATATCAAGGGGCGCCCACACCTATGGTGGGCTTTATGGCAACGGCATCAAAAAGTGCATCTTTCTGGGGACTGATGCTGTTTATTGTAGCGATGAGTACCGTACCTAAACTGAATACACTTTTGCAAATTATTGCCGTACTTACTATGATTTGGGGTAATTTTATGGCTATCCGTCAGACAAATTTAAAGCGAGTATTAGCATATTCTAGCGTAGCTCATGCAGGATATGTATTGCTTGCTATGGCTTCACACTCTAATATGGGCTTTCAGGCGGTAGTGTTTTACATGATAGCTTATACCCTTATGAACCTTGCTACTTTTGGAGTTATTTCTTTGATAGAAGGAGAAAAATTTAGTACTAATGCAAAAGAATTACAAGGATTGTATTATCAAAAACCTGCATACGCCATAATTCTCTCCATGTGTATGCTGGCATTATCTGGTATTCCGCCATTTATAGGATTTATAGGCAAATATCAAGTATTTGCAGCAGCTATAAAAGCAGATATGGTTGTTCCTGCCATTATTGGTATCATAACTTCTGTGGTATCCGCTTTTTATTATTTGAGTGTTATTCGTAGGATTTGTTTTATCAAACCTGACGAAAAATATCTACATACACCTTTTGTCGCAGACGGATTAAGCTATACTGCTTTGGGCATACTTGTTTTTGCCATAGTGGTTTTGGGCTGTTATCCAAGTCCTGTTTTGAATCTTGTTAATAAATTGTATTTGTACTCTGTTGCTTTTATTGGTTAACATGGCAGAATATCTTGTTTTTGCAAGCGAAGGATATGTATATCTAGAAGAGAAACTTGTTTCTCTGCTTCCTGGTGCGGAACATGGCACGGCAGAAAAAAAGGTATTTCCTGACGGAGAAATCTATCATCGTATTGTGTCTGATGTACAGGATAAAAACATTATTTTTGTTGTAGATACGACTACTGAACAGGCGGTACTCAACGGATATGATGTAGCCTGTGCTATGGTTAAGTACGGGGCAGAAAGTCTGACATTAGTTATTCCGTATTTTGCATATAGCACTATGGAACGCGCAATAAAACAAGGTGAAGTAGTAAAAGCTAAAACAAGAGCAAGATTATTTTCTAATATTCCCCAAGCACACAGAGGTAACCATATCATCTTGATAGATTTGCATGCCGAAGGCATACCGCATTACTTTGAAAATGACGTAATATGCACACATTTGTACGCAAAACCTGTCGTTATACAGGCAATAAGGGAATTTGGCGGAGAGGATTTTATATTAGCTTCCACAGATGCGGGACGTGCCAAATGGGTAGAGTCATTAGCTTCGGAGGTGCAAGTACCAAGTGCTTTTGTCTATAAAACAAGGTTAAGCGGTTCTGAAACCAAAATTACAGGTATCAACGCATCAGTACAAGGTAAAACGGTAGTTATCTATGATGATATGATACGTACAGGAGGTTCTCTCATAAACGCCGCCACAGCCTATCTTGAACACGGAGCAAAAGAAATATATGCGGTAGCTACACATTTAGTTTTACCTGAGGGCAGTTTAGAAAAAATACAGCAGAGCAATACCATTAAAAAAATAGCAGGAACAAATACACACCCCAACAGCCAAAAATATATTGCATCTGACTTTATTAAAGTGCATGACATCAGCAGTATTGTGGCTACTGCTATACACAAAAAAATAAAAATTGCATAACGTTGCCGTATGAAAGTATGGAAAAAACGCCTTATAAGATGGACCTCTGTTTTGTTTTTTTTTGCAGGGATTTTTCTTTTTATGGATTACAGGCGTATCGGAAAGGTTATCAATGAATACAACGGAGTTCCTATTTATTACAATGGATTAGTATTTCAATCGCCTAAAAAGCCGCATAAAAGTGAAAAAGGGGTCTATTATGGCATAAAATGGGAAAGCACAGAGTTTGTTCGCAGATATTATTATGAAAAGCTAAAGTATTATATTCCTGCAAAATATCATTATGCTATTAGTTGGGTAGGATATGGAGTTAAAGCAGGCGAGAGAAACCCTATTGGATTGCGTCAGTACTATAACGGCGGTACAGTTAAACCTCAAAAAGACGATATAATAGTGTTTAAAAACAAAAAATACGGACATTGCGCCCTCATAGCCGAAGTGTACGACAATGACTTGATTGTACTGTATCAGCAGAATGTATGGGGCTGGTCTAAAGAAAAATGTAAGCTCAAAAAAGAAAATAACCGCTATTATATAGGAAGTTACCTTACCCCGATAGCCTGGATGAGAAAATAAGCATAAGGCGGAAAAATCATGTAAAGATATAGTTGCTGTATTTTTATCATGTATAACATCATACCAGCCATTCATTGCAATTTTTTTGATATACTTTCCAACCTTTTTTATATTTATTTACTCTTTATGGCAAAGAACTGTGAATATCTCCGAAGAGACACTCATTCAGGGCTGTGTACAGCAGGACAGGCGTTATCAGAAATTGTTGTATGAAAGATACTGCGAAGCTATGTTTACTGTAGCTGTGCGTTTGTGTAATTCTTACGAAGATGCCGAAGATGCGTTACAGGAGGCTTTTGTAGAGATATTCAGGAATATTCAACAGTTTCGTAAAGAAAGTACACTCGGTGCCTGGATAAAAAAAATTGTGGTACGCTCTGCTATCAGAAAAACAAGAAAAGATACAAAATACACTGAATACGAAATAATACATGATATTACTGATGACCTTGATACATACATTACTCAGGAAACTGACATGGAGTATCTTGAAAAATGTATTTTATCTTTACCCGAAAAATGCAGACAGATATTTGTTCTATCAGAAATTGAAGGATATGCACACGAGGAAATTGCCCAGATGCTCAATATTTCCATAGGTACGTCTAAATCGCAACTACATTATGCTAAACAACTTTTAAAGCAAAAACTACAAATTATACTTAAAAACTGAATATGAAAACAAATTTATACCAAAAATTACCTGTATATAAACCCTCTGACAAGGTATGGCAGAATATTGAAAAAGAACTTGATGCTCTGCAAAAAGTACAATCCAACGTAAAATATGTTTATTTGTGGCCTCTTGTAGCAGGTTTTATATTGGTTTTTTTTGCCACTTTATTGTTTGTAAATAGACAGAGTGAAGTAGCCAAAAATCATCAGAGTTTGCAGATTACGTATTCTGAGGAAATACTAGACTCTGTATTAGTACAAAAAGTTCAGACTGACACCGTTTCTGATACAGAAATAGAAAATATTTGTGAGATGCAACCTGTAAAATGTGAAGACGAATATGCAAAATCTTTACTCAAACAGATACAGGACTTATCTCAAGCATATTTAGAATTAGACCAAAGTACCGCAGAACAGTCCATTCCTGATGTAACTGTACAAAAGCAAAAAGCCCATTTAGAAAAAGAAAAACACAAGCGAATCAAAAAACTGAAACGTTATCTAAATGAATAAAAATGCTTATTTTTGTGGTTAAGCCATGTTAAGTATAGAGAATGCGAGCAAAATTTTTGTTATAGATGAACATACACGCATTTATGGATTGAATGAAGTTTCTTTATCCTTACAAAAAGAGGACTTTCTGATACTTATTGGCAGTAATGGCAGTGGAAAAAGCACTTTGCTTAATGCTATCAGCGGGTATATTGCTTTGAATTCAGGTAAAATTCTGCTCAATGGCAAAGAAATTACACACCTATCTGCCCGTGAACGAAGCAAAAGTATTGTCAGAATAGCACAAAATCCTGCAACTAATACGGTTTCAGAACTTTCTGTGGTTCAGAATTTCAGATTGGCTTATTTGAGAAAACGAAGTACTGGACTGAAAAAAGCTATAGATAGGTCTTTTTACAAAGAGGTTCAGGAAAAAGTAAGTCTGCTCAATATGGGATTAGAAAACAAACTTAATCAGGAAATGAGCAAACTTTCAGGAGGACAAAGGCAGGCTTTGTCTGTACTCATGTATACTTGGCATAAACCTGAACTGTTGTTGTTAGATGAACCCACAGCCGCATTAGATGTAAAATCTGCTGATACTGTAATGAATATCGTGCAATATATCACAAAAGAGCATAAAATTCCTTGTATCCTGATTACGCATAATCTTAAAGATATGATACAGTACGGAAATCGCTTAATACAACTGAACCAAGGTAAAATTATCAGGAATATTACTGAACAAGAAAAACAAAACTTATCTACCTCAGAAATTCTTGCGTGGCTGTCGGAGATGTAAACCATCAAACTCTTTAAGCAAGCATAAAAAAATAGATTTTTTATTACTTTCCTAATTGTTTTTTCAAGTCTTTATAGGCGTTTTGTGCTTCTAAATTATTAGGATTGAATTTTACAGCGAGCTTATAATCTTCCAACGCTCTTTCTTTATTGTCAAGAGCTTCGTTGCATGTACCACGCATGTATAAAGCATCAGAAAAAGTATTGTCCAATTGAATGGCACGGGTAAAATCTTCGCGAGCAAAGGCATACTGTTTTTTCTCCCATTGTATCAAACCTCTGTTGTAGTACGCATTTTTATAGGAAGGATTGATAAACAGACATTTGTTATATGCAAAAATCGCTTTATCCAATTCTTGGTTTTCCTGCAACAAAACTCCCATATTATAGTGTGCATTAGCGTTATTTTCGTTGAATTTAATTGATTTTTGATAATAATTTAGGGCTTGTTGGTATAAGTTAGAAGCCTCTTTTTTTTGTGTTTTAGCTAATTTCCATTCTTCATGTGCCATCTGACCAAGTTCTAAGTGTGCATTAGAAAAAGTGCTATCATATTCAAGTGTTTTTTCAAAATATTTACGTGCTTCTGTGTTATTATTTTTATTGCGATACACTAATCCTAGTCCAAAGTAGGCAGGGGGATAGTTAGGAGATTTTTCCAGAGCTATCTGAAATAATTTTTGAGCGTTATCTACTTTACCTTGATAAAAAAGAATAGTAGCCGCTGCGGCGTAAATAGCAGGATTATTTGTACCTAATTTAATAGCTTCTTGATACGCATTAAGGGCTTCGTCATCTTTAGCTAATACATATTCGTATATTCCCAACTGGTAATGATAATCAGGGTTTTTAGGTTCTAATTCAATAGCACGCTTAACATCTAAAACAGCCGTATTAACTTCACCTTTCTGAAAGTTAAGCACAGAACGGCGATAATATAAATCAGGTTTAGGTGCAAATTTTTCTAAACTATCTGTAATATCTTTTATACCTTTTTCTATAATTTTCAGTTGTTTTTCAGTATCAGATAGTTGTATGTTTGTTTTTTGTTGTAGGCTATCTTTTTTAGTTGTTTTTTTATCTGAACTACAATCGGTGAGCAAAACAGCAGATATGAGCAGTAAAAAAAGGAAAATACTTTTTTGCATAGGTTAATTTATTTTTGTTCAGGGTATATGTAAAACCCTTTACCTGTTTTTCTTCCCCAGAATTTAGCTTCTACTTTTTTCTGTTGAATAAGATTAGGTCTAAAACGAGCATCTTGGTAAAAAGCATTAAATAAAGAAACCGTTACAGAAAAATTGACGTCTACCCCAATTAAGTCCATCAATTTGAATGCGCCCATTTTAAATCCTGTGGCTTCTAAAAGTTCGTCTATTTGTTCCATCTCTGCAGCCTGTTCAGAAAGAATTTTTAGACTTTCTCCGTAAAAATGGCGTGCCACTCGATTGACAATAAATCCAGGGTAATCTTTAACTAAAATAGCCGTTTTTTGCATATTTTCGGCTACTTTTTTAACTATGTCTACAAGTTTTGTATCTGAGGCTTCACCTGCTATTACTTCTACTAATTTCATCACAGGAGCGGGATTAAAAAAGTGCATACCTATTACACGTTCAGGATATTTGCATGCAGACGCAATTTGTGTAATAGGAATAGAGGAGGTATTACTGCAAAAAATAGTATTAGCAGGCATACGCTCTTCTAATGCAGAGAATAAATCCTGTTTAGCTTTAAGATTTTCTACAATAGCCTCAATAACTAAATCTGCATTGATTTCAGAAAATTCTGATGTATATGTGATGCGATGTAAAGAAGCGTTTTTTTGCTCTGTGGTGATTTTTTGTTTCTGTGCAAGGTTTTCCAGCGCAATTTCTATATTCAGTTTGGCTTTTTTGAGTGCTACGTCATTGATATCAAACAGAATAGTACGGTAACCGTGCATGGCGGCTACTTGGGCAATACCCGTACCCATAGTTCCAGAACCAATAACAGCAATAGTTTTTATATCCATAATGCAAAGATAGAGTTTTTTAATCTCTTAAACGGAAGGAATTCATATCTCTTACAAGGCGTTCATCTTTTTCTATGTAGTAAGAAGCTAATAAACAAAGTATTATGCTAATAATCGGAAAAATTACCCCTATCTGTAAGTTACTACCTTGTAAGGCATTTGCTCCTGCAAATTGGCTAATCTGGTTCTGTGTATAGTATGCTCTTGCAAAAATATAACTAGCTTGTAAAAAAGCAATTCCTGCCGACAGCCACGCGATACGTTTCTGCAAACGTCTTTTTTTATACAGAAAAATACATACTACTGTACTGATGATAAATAAAACACTTAAAATAAGTACCCATCTTATAGGATAAGTAGTGTTGTAGATAGAAACCACATTACTTAAATTTTTAATGTATTGTCCATGAAAAACAATCACAGCCTGACTGTTCACGGAGTTAAATTCAAATCGCCAGAGTTCTGTAAATAAAGTAAAAGTATTTAACACACCCGCTAAAAACAACCAGACTGTCTGAATTCTTTGTATCATATTAAAAAATATAGAATTTTAAGTTTTTACATCTAAATTTTACTTTGTTTGCAAAGGTAGTAATAAATTAGCAATTACAAGTTTTATGAGTATTCATTTTTCTTTTTTTGGGCGTGTCCTTCACCCTTCGGCAAGCTCAGGGTTCAGGTCGGCGTGCTTTGGGCTACGCTATCGCTTCGGTGCTACGCACTGTGCTCACGCACACCCTTCGCATGCCTCACGCAATTCCTAAATCAAAATTCCTGATTGTATTACATAAGTTTTTTGTATTTAATCCGTTTGGGTATGGCATCTTTACCCAGTTTCTTTTTACGGTCTTCTTCATATTCTTGGAAGTTCCCTTCAAAAAACCGCACTTGACTATCCCCTTCAAAAGCTAAAATATGCGTAGCTACACGGTCTAAAAACCATCTATCGTGAGAGATAATCAAAGCGCATCCTGCGTAATTATTAATAGCTTCTTCTAATGCCCGCAAGGTATTTACATCAATGTCGTTAGTAGGTTCGTCTAATAACAGTACATTACTCCCCGATTTAAGCATAGATGCGAGATGCAAACGGTTTCTTTCTCCCCCTGAAAGCTGACTTACTTTTTTAGATTGGTCACTACCTGTAAAATTAAATTTGCTCAAATAAGCCCGTGCATTCATAGTTCTATTACCAATAACAATATTTTCATTTCCTTCTGAAATAAACTCATAGATAGATTTATCTGCATTAGCTACAAGGTTATCATGTTCTTGGTCTACATAGCCTAAATCCACGGTTTCTCCTATGCGGATAGAACCTGTATCAGGTTTTTCTTTACCTACAATCATGCGGAATAGCGTAGTTTTACCTGCACCATTAGGTCCGATAATTCCTACTACTGCACCTTTGGGAATGCTAAATGTAGTGTTTTCTATTAAAAGTTTATCTCCATAGCTTTTAGAAACATTATCAAATTCTATCACTACATTACCAAGTGGTCTGGATACAGGAATAAATATCTCTAATTCTTCAATTTTAGATTTGTTTTCTTCCGAAAGTAGTTTTTCATACGCACTAATACGGGCTTTGTTTTTGGTACGCCTGCCTGAGGGCGTCATGTTTATCCATTCTAATTCTCTTTCCAAAGTTTTCTGCCGTTGTGAGGCTTGTTTTTCTTCCTGTTCCAAACGTTTTTTCTTTTGCTGTAACCAAGAAGAATAATTTCCATGCCAAGGTATACCTTGTCCTCTATCTAATTCCAAAATCCATTCGGCTACATTATCCAAAAAATAACGGTCATGCGTAACGGCAATAACCGTACCTTTATATTGTTGTAAATGCTGTTCTAACCAATGCACGCTTTCTGCATCTAAATGGTTAGTAGGTTCATCTAATAAAAGAATATCAGGCTGTTGAAGTAATAAACGACATAAAGCTACGCGTCTTTTTTCTCCCCCTGATAGATGTTCTATACGAGCATCAGGTTCAGGACAACGAAGTGCGTCCATAGCTTTTTCTAAAACAATATCTATTTCCCATGCGTTTTTGGCATCTATTTGGTCTTGAAGTTCTGCTTGGCGAGCTAAAAGTTTATCATAATCGGCATCAGGGTCTGCAAATTTTTCATTCACGGCTTCGTATTCAGCGAGTAAATCCATGATGGGTTTTACACCTTCTCTGACTATCTCTATAACCGTTTTATTTTTATCTAATTCAGGTTCTTGGGGCAGATAGCCTACGGTATACCCTTGTGAAAGTACAGCTTTCCCTAGATAGTCTTGGTCTATACCTGCCATAATGCGTAATAAAGAAGATTTTCCCGCACCATTCAACCCGAGTACGCCAATCTTTGCTCCATAAAAATAGGATAAATAGATATCTTTGAGTACTTGCTTATTAGGGGGATATATTTTACCTACCCCTTCCATAGAATAAATAACTTGTCTGGACATGCCACAAAAATACAGTAAAAATAAAAATACAAAATCAAACTTTTTGACTATTTCCCAGCATTTTCAAAAAATATTAGATGCTTTTTTACGATTTTGAACTTTTTTACAATTTTGTTTTTTTATTTGCGCGTCAAACTACTAAATATGAAAACACACGAAATAGAATTTATTTTTCAAGAATCTGATAAAAAACCTGTTACTATCAAAGCTGTGGAAGGAGAAAGTATATTAGAAGCGGCATTAGATGCAGGTATCCATATACAACACAATTGCGGAGGCGTGTGTGCATGCACAACATGCCATGTGTACATAGAAGAAGGCATGGAGAACCTATCCGAAATGAGTGAAAAAGAACAAGACCGCATAGACCTTGCGGATAATGTAAAATTAGAATCCCGATTAGCCTGTCAGTGTGAAGTATATGGTAGAGTAAAAGTACTTGTACCTGACCAAAGTGTGTATTTGGGGCATTAAAATAAAAATACAAATTACTTTAAACAAAGTAAGTGTAATTTATTCATTCAAAAACAGATATATCGGAACTTTTTAACATAAACCTTGACAAGAGTAAAAAATCATCTTACTTTTGCAGTCCGCTTTTGAATATGACGCAAAACCGCACTATTGTTTTTGTAGCAGTTTCTGTTACCGCATACCTTACACAGATTGTATGCAAGCGCGGGCGCATGTGGACAAAATTATCCCATATTCAAGAAGAAAGTTTTGCATTATTTAACTCTATTGTAGAAAAATTAGCAGACCTTATGGACAAAAAACCTGTCATTATTTTTGTCCCCGTATGTTTATTATTTTGGTCTGCAACAGAAAACAGCACTTTTTTTGTCAATGAAGTAGAATTAAGCAAGATAGGACAGTTTTGTGCTGCACCATAACTATCCATTTGTTCATTACTGTCTGTTTTTTTACTGTTCAACCTGTTACAAATTATCTCATTGCCAATTCTTTATTGTCAATTATCTATAATTCATTATCCATCACAAATTTTCAATTTTAATTATTTCAACTTAATATATGCGAAACAGAAATCTCATATTAGTATTTACTGCCTTATTGGCACTCATCTGTATCTATCAGTTGTACTTTACATTTGCATCTTATCAGGACGACAAACGCATCAACAGAATGTCCAAAGCCAACCGCGAAAAGTACTTTGAAAATCCAAAAAATTACCAAAGCTATTTAGATACCAAAGGAAAAGCTATTAACCTTGGATTAGACCTTCGCGGAGGTATGCACGTAGTTTTAGAAGTTCAGGTATCGGAATTAGTTCGTAATCTTGCCAATAATCCTGCGGACCCAACACTAAACAAGGCTATCGCAGAAGCACGCGAACTACAAAAAAACCGAAATGCTTCATTTGTTAAACTCATGATAGAAAGCTACTTAAAACTCAATCCTAATGGCAGATTAGCTACACTTTATGCTAATGCTACAAATGGGTTAAGTTTAAGTTCTTCTAATAGCGAAGTAGAGGCTTATCTCAACAAACGTGTAGAAGATGCTAACGAAAATGCTTTCAAGGTACTCCGCAAACGTATTGACAAATTCGGGCTTACTCAGCCTAATATTCAGCGAGTTCCTAATACAGACCGTATTACCGTAGAACTACCCGGGGTAACAGATACGCTCTCTGTAAAACGTGTACGCCAACTTTTACAAGGTTCTGCTAAATTAGAGTTTTGGACAACGTACGAATTTCAGGATATTGTGCAATACTTACAACAAGCTAACGACCGTGCCAAAGAAATTCTAAACGAACAGCCTAAACCTGAACTTAAAACAAAAGAAGATAGCTTAAAGTACGAGGCACAGCAAAAATTAGAAAAACAAATTCAGGAATATCGCAGAAAAACTACCGAAGAACTCAAAAAAGATACAGTTTTAGCTAAAAATGCCGTCCTTAAAGCCAAAGTGGATTCTATTCGCAAACGCGACTCCTTGATTTCCAAAGATGCTAATCAGAGTGAAGCAGAATTCAAAAAAGAAAATCCGCTTTTTGGTATGCTCAACTACTTTTTGTTAGGAAACCAAAACCGCTTGGGTAAAGGTCCTATGGTAGGTGCAGCGCACAGAGCAGATACCAGCAAAATCAATAAAATTCTTAAACATCCTTACGTAAAATCTATACTTCCTGCTGATGTAAAATTCTTATGGGCGGCTAAACCTATGACTAAACAGGAAGCAGGTACAGATAAACTCATAGGTGCTATAGAATTAATAGCCATTCGTACTAATAAAGAAAATAAAGCTCCATTAGAAGGTGATGTTGTAGTAGAAGCTACACAAGGTTTTAACCAAGATAACAACGAAGCCGAAGTAAATATGACTATGAATGCACGCGGTACTCAGATTTGGAGAAGATTGACCAGTGATAACGTAGGTAAAGCTATTGCTATTGTATTAGATGATGTAGTGTATTCTTATCCACGTGTAAATTATGCTATTACAGGCGGACGTTCTCAAATTACAGGTAACTTTACCGTTAATGAAGCCAAAGACTTAGCAAACGTACTGGTTTCAGGTAGAATGATGGCACCTATTGTGATAGCACAAGAGCAAGTAATAGGACCTTCTTTGGGACAAAAAGCTGTTAAGCAAGGGCTTTGGTCTATGATTATAGCCACTATACTGATTATGATAGCTATGGGCTTTTACTATAATAAAGCAGGTAGAATAGCCGATATTGTACTTATTGCTAATATATTCTTTATTATTGGAGTGTTAGCTTCGTTTGGATTAGCTTTAACATTACCTGGTATTGCAGGTTTAGTATTAACTATCGGTATTGCCGTAGATGCTAACGTACTTGTATACGAACGTATACGTGAAGAATTAGCACTCGGAAAACGCTTAAAACTTGCTATTAGTGAAGGTTTTAAAAACGCTCTTTCCTCTATCCTTGACGCTAACATTACTACTTTGCTCATTGGTATTATCTTGTATCGCTTCGGTTCAGGACCTATTCAAGGTTTTGCTACTACGCTCATTATTGGTATTTTATGTTCATTATTTACCGTAGTACTTCTGACACGTATTGTTTTTGATTATCTTGCCGCTAAAAATGACGATACTGTTATCACTTTTGGTAACCGATATACCATGAATCTACTCAAAGGCTTTAACTTTGATTTCGTAGGCAAACGCAGATACTTTATTATAGGTTCATGGGCTTTGATTGCCTTGGGGATTATTTCTATGGCAACACGCGGCTTAAACTATGGTGTAGATTTCAAAGGAGGACGTGAGTATTATGTGGCTTTTAATAAACCCATAGAAACTTCTGATATTCGTACTAAACTTTCACAACCTTTACAAAGCGCCCCCGAAGTAAAAACCTATGGTAGCGCTAACCAAGTACTTATTCGCACAAACTACAAAGTAGATAACCGTGATGAAAAAACTGCCCAAGAAGTAGAAAACTTATTGATAAGTTCGCTCAAATCTAGCTTCCCTGGTAGCGACCCTAAAATTCTCTCATCTCAACTCGTAGGACCTACTGTGGCAAAAGACATTACATATAGTGCGTTCAAGTCTATATTTTTGTCTTTAATAGTTGTATTTGCGTATCTCTTTATTCGCTTCCGCAGATGGACATTCAGTACAGGTGCAGTAGTAGCCCTCGCACATGACGTACTCATGATTTTCTCTGTTTTCTCTCTACTTAATGGTATTGTACCTTTCTCGTTAGAACTTGACCAAGCATTTATTGCGGCAGTACTAACCATTATGGGTTATTCTATGAATGACACCGTAGTTGTATTTGACCGTATCCGCGAAAAAATACGTAATAACCCTTCTATTGATGAACGTACCAATATCAATCAGGCAATTAACGAAACACTCAGCCGTACTTTGATGACCTCTATCCTGACCTTGATTGCGGTAATTGTATTGTTCTTTGCAGGAGATACCCTGCGCGGATTTAACTTTGCTTTGTTGATTGGTATTATTGTAGGTACATATTCTTCTATCTTTATTGCAACTCCTGTGGTATTAGATTTTGGTAAGAAAAAACCTGCAACAGTTACAGAAACATCTAAAACGAAATAAAGCTAGTCATTTAACCTTGAAATCCCTTATTCTCTTACGAATAAGGGATTTTTTATGTACAGCAAGTTATTTTCTTACTTTTGCACTATGAAACATTTTAATATATGTTTGACAATTATTCTCTTCCTCGTTACAACGCTTTATGCTTGTAAAACGAGTAAATCCAATGTTAAAAACACTAAAAAAACAGAAGAGAAGGAAATCACGGTAATAAAAAAAGACGTTAAAGCCAATATTCTTTTTGATGCAACCAAAGCCGAAATGGCAGGCAACGCAGACTGGGTTATAGATGCTGATATGTATAACCTTGGTACCGTCAATAATGGAAAAATGGGCATCAGTAAAAAAGGTGAAGCTAATCCACAACGCTATCCTACACCCAGCATAGATAAAATCACTCCTTCCGATACCGAAGATATTTGGAAAGGGGCTTTATCCGCATGGGGAATAAGTTTAGTTAAAGCAAATTATGGTGTAGAAACTTTACCTTATGATGGAAAAATTACCTATAAAGACCCTTCTAATCCACAAGATTTAAGCCATTATAAGGTTTTTGTTGTTTGCGAACCCAATATTTTATTCACTCCTGATGAAAAAAAAGCTATTTTAGCCTTTGTGCGCGATGGCGGAGGTTTATTTATGATTGCCGACCACCACAAATCTGACCGTAATAATGACGGTTGCGATTCGCCTTGTGTTTGGAATGACCTTATGGAAACTAATCCCTTTGGTATGCAATTTGACCAAAAATACTTTAATGAAATTACTGATAACGTGCTTACTTCGGACAAAAATCTTATTAACGGCACACATGGTAAAGTTAGAAGAGTAAAGTTTAGCGGTGGAACGTCTTTAACCTTGTTTCCTGATGTAAATCCTACGGTAAAAGGCGTAATATACAGCAAAAAAGGACAGTTAAATAGCAACAAAGATGTTTTTTGTGCATACGCACAGTACGGACGTGGTAAAGTAGTAGCTCTTGGCGATAGTTCTCCCGCAGATGACGGCACAGGCGACCCTAACGACAAACTTTACAAAGGCTGGACAGAAATTGACGGACACGCTCCACTTATCCTCAATGCAACAGAATGGTTAGCCAAATAATTCTTAATCAAAAGATGAGAGATTTTTTGGTATTTCAAAAGTTTTTATTCGTTATTGGTCATATTGTAAAAAAGTCATAGTCAAATTTTAGCGTATTTTGTACTATGCTATGGGTCAATATTAAAGAAGCCATACAAGCTACGCGAGCTAATTTGTTACGTACAATTCTGACAATGCTCATTATTGCTTTTGGAATAATGGCGTTAGTAGGCATTCTTACCGCTATTGACGGAATAAAATATGCTATGACAGATAAATTCTCACTGATGGGGGCGAATACGTTCAAAATTATGAACCAATCCTCTAAAATACGCATTGGGGGTAAAAAACGTCCTCGCTCTTCTGAAAAGAAAAATCCTGAAATTACTCAAAAAAACATACAAGATTTTATACAAAACTATACTTTTCCTGCCACTATCAGTATCAGCAGTGCCAATATGCAGTTGGGTCAGGTAAAATATGAAAACCGTAAAACTAATCCCAATATCAGCATCAAAGGGGGAGATGAAGGTTTTTTAGTTGTAGAAGGATACAGTATAGCACAAGGTAGAAATTTTAATCTATTTGAGGTAAAAGAAGGTTTACCTGTGGTTATTATTGGGGAACAAGTGCGAAAAGAACTATTTCCTTATCAAAATCCTTTGCAAAAACAAGTAACGATTAACGGAAAACATTTTACAGTAATTGGTGTGTTTGAAGAAAAAGGTTCAGCATTAGGTTTTGGAGGAGATAAAATTGTGGTTATGCCATATCTCACTTTGGATAAAAATTTTGCCAATCTTACAGGAAATAAAAACTATCAAATCAATGTAACGGTAAAAGAAAATACATTATTAGACCCTGCCATAGAAGAAGCTCGTGCGGTGATGCGCAAGGTAAGAGGGTTAAATGTTCAGCAGGAAGATAATTTTGGTTTTATCAAGTCTGATGCGCTCTCTACGCTTTTAATGGACGAGTTAGCTATTGTGAGAATTGCGGCTACGTTTATTGGTCTGATTACGCTTACAGGTGCCGCAGTAGGTTTGATGAACATTATGTTAGTCAGTGTAACAGAAAGAACTCGTGAGATAGGTATACGTAAATCTCTGGGGGCAACTAAGAAAAACATATTAAGTCAGTTTCTTACCGAAGCTGTGGTAATTTGTCAGTTAGGTGGGCTATTGGGCATTATATTAGGCATTTTGATAGGTAACCTTGTATCTGTTGCTATTGGTACTGCATTTATTATACCTTGGCTGTGGATAGGGGTAGCTGTTACCCTGTGTCTGATAGTGGGACTGGTTTCGGGCATATACCCTGCATGGAAAGCCGCCAATTTAGACCCTATTGAAGCATTGAGATACGAGTAGATTATTTTCCGAAAAGTTCTTGTTCTACTCTTGCACAAAGTAAATGCGCAATAAGTTCATGTCCTTCTTGAATACGGGCTACATCAGTAGAATCTATACAAAAACAGTATTGGCATAAATCAAGCATTTTTCCCCCTGTTTTACCTGTAAAACCGATAGTTATACATTGTTTTTTAACAGCTGTTTCTAATGCTAAAAGCACATTTTTAGAATTTCCTGAGGTAGAAATGCCCATTACTACATCACCAGGATTAGCTAATGCCGAGAGTGGTTTTTGAAAAATATACTCAAATCCGAAGTCATTCCCAATAGCAGTAACTTCTGAGGAATTAGCAGTAAGAGCTATAGCAGGTAAAGACGCCCGTTTTCTGTTATAGAATGAACCTGAAAATTCCGCCGCCCAGTGTTGTGCATCAGCCGCAGAACCGCCGTTGCCAAAGATAAGCAGTTTATTGCCTTGTCTAAAAGCATGTATAAGTATCTGTGCTACCTGTTCTATGTATTGAGCTTGTGATAGAAGTTGTTGTTTTATCCGAATAGCTTCTTGTATTTCGTTATGAATGTACATTTAAAGGACAAAAATACATTTTATCACGCGGTTATACAAATTCTATTTTTATATGTACAGCGTATAAACTTCAAAGTTTTTGATTATTTTCTTTTTTAGATGGTGTTTGTCAAAAAATATAAGTACATTTGTTGTTATGAACTTATATCAAAAACCACCACGCAGTCTGCCGTTTATACAGCAGTTATGTATTATTTTTGGAGGCATAGTTCAAGCTATTGGTTGGGTATTTTTTTGTGTAGGTTCTTTATTTATTGCTGTTTTTGGATACACAAGCGAACCTATCATAAAACCTAATACAAAAAAATGGGATATTGTACAAGGTGTAGTGCGGCAAACATCGGCTACGTCTAGCTCTGAAAATAAAAGACAAATATACAAAATTACGTCTAACTATTTATACAAAGGAATTACTTACGAAAACATATCCTACAAAGTAGGTATGCCATTAAGCATAGGTCAAAATATTTCTATAAAAGTGAATCCTAACAATCCAAGTGAAAGTGAAGCAGAAGGTTTAAGAACCCAACCCTTTTCAGGAATTGTAGTTATTTTTTTATCACCTTTTTTGATTTTTAGCTTATTTTTGATTATTCCGAATGCAAGAAAAAATCTCAAAGCGCGTAATTTACTGCTATTTGGTGAGTTTACCCGTGGTACGCTAAAAGAAAAAAGAGCAACAAATACTACCATTACTATCAATAATGTAAGGTATCCTGTGTATTATTACATCTTTGAATTTGAATATATGGGCAAAAAACATGAAGCTCATGGAAAAACACATAAAGGCTGGCTGTTAGAAGACGAAGCCAAGGAAAAAATACTATTTAATCCTGTAAATCCTGCTGAAAATGTTATTTATGATGCTATACCTACAATGCCTAAAATAGACCCGCAAGGTAACGCAACCCTTACTGCCCAAAGTTATGGTAATTTAATTTTACCTGCTATCGGTATTTTATTATTTGTATTTTTCACTATTCCTATTCTGATGCGGCTGTTAGGGCTTTGATAAATTTTATTGTGTATTTTTATGCACAAAAAATGAAGTTATTCACTATACAAACATTTATTACAAACTGTTTTCCTTTGTATGTTTTAATTTTAAGCCTAGCTATTCGTTTGATATACACCTTACAATATCCTTTGCTTTTAGGTGATGGATATGAATATCATCAAGAAGCCGTAAATATACTCAAATACGGTATTTTTTCTCGCAGTGAGTATCCGCCTATTGAACCTACCTACACGCGCGTACCTGGGTATCCTTTATTTTTGGCAGGAATATATTTCATTTTTGGAATACATTATCAATATGCACTTATTGTACAGGTTATATTATCTACCATAACCGCGTACTGGATATATCGTTTAATACTAGATAGTGCTATACCGAAGGCAAAGCAGATTGCATACATTTTTTTAGTACTAAATGCCGTATATTTTAGAGCAGATATATTTGTCAATCATATTTTAAGCGAGACTCTGACTACATTTATTACAGTAGGTACAGCATATTACCTCATTCATCAAAAAAATCTCTATAAAACTGCTTTTTTATTAGGCTACGGCATGATAATACGCGTAGATATGGTTATTTTACCTGTTTTTATCTTGTTTTTTTTATGGTTATACCGAAATAAATATAAATTTTCATACAAAAAAGCGATTATTTCCATAGTTCTGCTGATGTTTCCTATAAGTCTTTGGACACTTCGCAATGCTATTACTTTTGGAATATTTATGCCTGTTTCTGCGCCGTTTCCTGTGCATAGCGTATCTAAATCAGGGTTTGCGCTGTGGTGCAAAACATGGATTACCCAAGAAAATGAAATGCAAAAAGGACATTGGAGCATAATGTTTTGTGAATATCAAGATTTTGGTAAAGCAGATATTCCTGAATATGCTTTTGGGTCAGAACAGGAAAAAAAAGACATTTTACAGATACAAAATGAAATCAATGCTACACATAGTTATACTACTCAAATGGATAGTATTTTTAGACATTATGCTCATGAACATATTCAAAAAAAACCATTTAAGGTATTTGTTATTAATCCTATTCTCACCGCATGGCATTTATGGGTGCATACAGGTTCAGAGTATTTTTGGTTTTTGCAAGGAATATCTTTGTCTGATGCTTTAAAGCAACCTTTTACTTTGTTGCATAGCTTTAAAGTTGTATTGAGTGTGTTATACCTTTGTTTGTTAGTTTTAGCATTTGTGGGAATGATATATTTTTTTACTCACAAACTATGGAGATACAACCTATTCGTTTTTATACTTTTGATTTGGTTACATAGAACGTCTTTTTACATGTTTTTATTTTTACCTGAACACAGATACATGACTTCTGCTATATGGGTGGTGTATGTATTTAGCATAATAGGTTTATTATATACGGTGTATGCCGTCAGAAATAAAGGTTTTTACCATTTGAATTCTTTGCCCCAGTAGTATTCATCTTTTGATTTATCTTTGGGGGGAGGTGGAAATTGTTTTAAGGTTTGGAGTATCTGTCCTTTGGTTTTGTCGCTATACAAAATGACTTTTGTAACTTTATTTTTGTTGTAGGTTGCTTTGTAAATGGGGAATTTTTTGAGTGAGTAAGCCGTACACGTACCGTCAAGGTCATTGGCGTCAAAATAGCCTTCCCAGAGTAAAATCCCTGTATTTTTTTCATAAACTTTCCATTTTCCTTCTTTGAAACTATCTTCGTACATACCAATTTGTATCGTTTGCATACCGTTCCAATTAAGATCTTCTTCTTTCCAGATGCCGTTTTTTTTACCATCTATGTACATTCCGTAATAGTCAAAGCAAGAGTCTTTGGTATTGATAATTTTCCATATACCTTGTTTTGTTCCCTCTTCATACATTCCGATGAGGTTTTTTTCTTGCCAAATTCCTGTTTTTTCGCCTTTTTTAAATTCACCTTTGGCAATAATTTTTCCTGTGCTATCTCTGAATATCCATATACCTTCTTTTTCGTCATCAACGTATTTTCCTGAACTGTTTCCTTCTTGCCATATTCCTTGCCTTTTGCTATTTATATATTCCCCTTGTTCTACAAAATTTTCCAACCAAATTCCTACTTTTTCACCTTTTTCATACCTTCCGCGAGATTTAGTAAGTCCATTTTCGTCAAATTCTACCCAGATACTATCTTCTTTACCATCTAAATACTTTCCTATGGCACTAATAGCTCCATTTTTATGATAATACCGCCAGATTCCTGTTTCTGCACCTTGTAAATTAAAATATCCCGAAGATTTTATTTTTTTGAAGTGCTCGTCCCAGAATGCGTTATATTTGCCTACGGGGATATGTTCATTGGTTTTGGGGTTTGTAATACATTCAAATTGTGCAATCAGGCTTTCTGTTTTTACTTGGCATATTTCTACTTTGGACTCATACATGACTTTACCTTGTTTGTACGCCGCTACC
The DNA here is from genome assembly GCA_938028625.1 of uncultured Bacteroidia bacterium. Lineage (GTDB taxonomy): Bacteria > Bacteroidota > Bacteroidia > JANWVE01 > JANWVE01 > JANWVE01. The sequence goes on from CALIZB010000045.1 coordinate 28,539, forward strand.
ATGTCGCGAAGTCCGTTGGGTTGAAAAGAAAGCCACCTACCATCTTTTTTGCCTGCATAATATAGCCCTTCGGTTTTAAGTTGTTTATTAGGATGATAAGCGATATACTCTCCGTGTAATAAACCACCAAGATAATTTTCTTGTGCTTCAGTGTTTCCATTTTCATAGAAATATTCCCATAATCCTGTTTTTTGGTCATAATAGTACTGTCCTGTAACGGCTATATTTCCATTTGGGTAGAATCGTTGAAATTGTCCGTTCATTTTATCATCTGTGTAGGTCGTAATTTCATGAATTTTACCATCAGGGTAATAAAATTTGAATATGCCATTTTTTTTACCATTTTTATATGTTCCTTCTTCTTGCAAAATACCATTTTCGTTATATTCTTTACAGTATCCATGTTTAACATTGTTTTGGTAAAAGGCTTCATATCTTGGGCGATTTTCTGTGTAGTATTCTATCCATAAAGAGTCTTTTTGTCCATAAATATATTTGCCACTTACCAAAAGATAACTTCCTGTACTGTCCCAACGCTTATAGTATCCGTGATAGAGTGGTTTTTTATACTCATCTTTGATATACTGATATTGCAGAATAATTTTTTTGGCTTTATTTTTTTCTGTATAGGTTTCTAGATATAGTTTGGGTGGTTTAGATTTTTGAGCATACAGCAACGGAGTTAGAAAGCCAAAAAAGAACAGTAACAGAAAGGTTTTTGTCATCATTGTCAGGCAAAGTTAAGAGATTTTAGGTGATGTTATGCAAATACAATGTACATGTTGCATTTTTGCTGAAAGAGTGAACCGTAGGGTGAGTGTCTTCGTCACAATGAGGATAGCAATTGAGTAGAGTGGTGATTGAGTAGCCCGAAGTGTGGTCAATGAACTCGCCAAACTGTACCGAAGTCGCTGATAAAAAAAGTTATTTCAGTACACTGCGCTACTCAATGACTGCATTTTGAATGACAATCTGGAATAAACCCTAATAACAGGCATAAAAAAATACAGGAATACTTTTTGGGATATTCCTGTAAATTTTATCCGAAACTTATAGCTATTGTGTGATTATTTTTTGTGCATAAACTTTTTCCTGTGTGCGTGCTACAATGATGTACATACCCTTGGCTAAATGACCAAGATTAAGCGTTTCCACTACATTATCTTGAATGATATTTTGCGGAACTTTGCTGTATACTTTCTGCCCTTTTATATCCAATACTTCAATGGTAGAATTTTGGGAGTAAGCAGCACTATACTGTACAATAAAACTACCTTCACTAACCGTAGGATATACAAACACATTTTCGTTTATATCAAAGCACTGTACCTGAACAGGAGCAAAATACTGATGTTGTCCGTTTTTGTTGATGTTTTTTAAGCGATAATAATAATCTATTCCTTTTTTAGCCGTTTTATCTGTGTATTCATACTGTTGCACTGATGTGGTTGTACCTGCACCGTTAAGAGTTGCAATAGTTTCCCAAGTTACTTCTACGCTTCCTGTGGGTACAAAACCGCGTTCTAATACAAATTTTTCATTTTCTTTTTCGCTTTCTGTATTCCATTGAATAACAACATGGTCATTAGGTAAGCATTGTGCATTAAAATTAAGCAGTTTTACAGGTAAAACTACACAAGGTATGCTCACTCTCGCGCCTGTCGTTATGGCTACCGAAGCTACAAAACCATTACCACAAGCTACTACTTCATTACTTGCAGGATTTATAGCTACATCATATACTACATTTGCAGTAGCTGCAGAGGACACTAAACCCAGAGCAGAGTTAAACTTATATACTCCTGTACTTGAACCCACGTAGATATTTCCGAGTGCGTCTGCATCTAAACCGCTATTATTGGGAGATATCCCGTCAAAAGAAGTAGTATGACTACCCCCAGGTATGACTACCGAACCTAATACGCCCCCACCAAAATTTCTCTTATGTAAAGTAGAACCACTACGAGTGTATAAAAAGTTGCCGTCTGAAATCATACCGCTAAAACCCATATTGCCATCTATGGAATAAGTTGGAGTACTATAAGAAAAGTTATAGATATTCACGTCCTTATAGTTTAAGGTCATACCTGAACTCATTTCACCAATAGAGTCTAATGTAGAAAAGGCAAAGTTGTTACCTGGTGTAGCGCAAAGCGTTCTTACTTCTTTAATTTTTGGTAATGCTGTCCAGCCTACGGGTAGAAAACTAAGTACAGCACCTGAACTCATATTGAGATTTATCATTACACCGCGATAGTTACTTAAAGAAAAAGGATTAGGGGCACGCATACCTCCACAAACTAATTGGGTATAATCACAATTAAAGTCTAATTTCCAGTATTCATATAAAGGTCCGAATGCACCATTAGGATTATTAAACCATACCGATGCTCCTGCTGTACTAATACAGCGAATTTGTCCATTAGAACCCGAAGTAATATAACTAACCCCCGTATTCGGATTAGTTCTCAATGTGCCTAACCAAAAATTTGCGGTATCCCAGGTAGTGTTATAAGTCCAAAGTAAAACTCCTGCGGAAGTATATTTACGTAAGCGCAAAGGTGTATCTCCTCCGTATGCATATACGTTTCCTGTATTATCGGTTTCTATTTCCCAAACTCTGTTAGAGTTACTGAATGAAGGCGCAATAGACCATGGGTCCAATATGATAGTTTCAGTAACATTGTATGGGTCTAATTCAAAGGTTAGCAAATTTGAACTTAATTTTTTGAACCTTGAACCTATGGTCAGCCCAGAGTTATTGTGATAATATGTATGTGGTGCATAATCAATAATATCGCCGTACATGGTGGTATAATGCAAATTCCCGCTTGCATCAATACTGGGTGAGACATTGCTCTCTACTTTCATCTGAATAAGATTAGGATTAGAACCTGGATGCAGAATAAAACTGTACTTGAACCCTTTACTAGGGTGAATGGTATATTCCAAATCAGTATTAGGATAAATGTTTTTATACAGCAGTTTTTTGTATCCTTTAATGTAGTTTGCAGGTTTAAGTTCTCCATTTACATTTACAGTATAGTTTGAGTAGTCTTGAGCAAGGTCTAATGGTATAATTTGTACGTTAGGATTTGCGTTCAGCCATTTTATGCAAACAGTTTCTGTAATAACATTGAGTTTAATATTCTGCATGCGAAGACGCATTTCATATTCAGGACCGCTTTCATTTTCTTTACGAATATGTTGAGGTGTTTTTTCCACTTTATCTAAACAATAGATAAAAGCGTCATGGGTAAAAAGCACTTGCATTCTTCCTTCATCTATGGCATACGGTACAGGTACGTTCTTATACTGATTTTTACCTTGAAATTGTCCGATATTTTCTATAAAACGGGCGTGATTCTGGTCTAACCAGTTCACTAAACCGCTTTGAGCAAGACTTTGTACAACAAGAAATAATACAATACAGGTAAATATACTTTTCATGGCAATTTTAATTTTATGTTAGTGCAAAATAAAAAAGAAGTAAATAAAAAAACAGTAGGGCTACCCCCTCAAAAGAAAGTAGCCCATATACATAAACAGAATAAATGTTGTTATTGAATTACAACAGGAGAATAGAACACCTGTGCGTTTGAAGTATTAACGTATAAGATATAAGCACCTTTGGAAGTATTTTCTGCAAATTGTAAGAACAGTTTTCCGCTGCTCACTTGAACCGTATGAACTTCTGCTACTGCTCCTTTGCTGTCTATCAAAGTGCAGGTGGCTGTACCTGTATAGTTTGAAGACAAGGTAACATTACATCTTTCCTTTATAGGATTAGGATAAACCCACATTTCACCATTGGCTTTTGGTTTGTAATCCAGTTCTACAACGTTACTATAAGCTACACGCCCGTCTTTACTAATTGCCTGTATGCGGTAAAGGTTTGTACCCACCTGAATATCCTGCGTGGCAAAAGAATACTGGTTGTTTCCGTTATATAATACTTGAGATACTTTCTGCGGGGCGTTGTTTTTGAGTTTTTCCACTACAAAATAATTGATTTCTGTATTTTGCTCTACCTCCCAAGATAAAATATGAGTATTATCTTGATTTATGCCACGTAAAATAAACTTTTGTAAAGGTAAAGGTCCGCAAGGGGGTGCATTTCCTACTTTTAACAAGTATCCATCATCACCGCCATTGGCAGTACCATCAAAATAGGCTGTGCCGCCAGGGTTTACAGTGGGAATATTTGTAGAAGTACCATGCAGACAGGCATAAAAGTTACCAGAAGCATCACAGACAGCGAAGTTTCCGCTTGTAAACATGTGGTCATGTCCATTGCCCCCAAAATAGGTAGACCATGTCATCGCATTTGTAGCACTGAAAGAAGCAATAAGATAATCTGCGGGACCTGCATTAGTACCTTGAAAATATGTTCCTCCGCCTGGGTTAAACAAGGGTACGCTTGCAGTGCTTTCTGCACCTCCTGCTATGTAAATATTTCCCGCAAAATCGGTAGCTATACCTACTCCGCAGTGTTCTGTGCTGTTACCACCGTAGTAGGTTGCCCACAAACGCACCCCTGTATTGCTGAATCTAAGAATAACATAATCGGTCATGTCATATTGGGTACCTGAGTAGAATGCGCCTCCACCTGGGTTGAAGGTAGGCATAGTACTAGCGCCTTGTGTAAGCCCTATGGCGCAAAGGTTATTGTTACCATCAACACTTACACTCATACCTATAAACTCATTAGCACTTCCTCCATAATAAGTAGCCCACTGTCTAACTCCTGCATTGTTAAATTTAAGAAATACAAAATCTCCGCTTCCTCCATTAGTACCTTGAAAATACGCTCCTCCGCCAGGATTAAGTGTAGGAAAGTTTGTAGAGCTAGTAAATCCGCCGATAAACAAATTTCCTGACGCATCAGTATCTGCACCAAGTCCCCAGCTTTCTGTACCTGAACCGCCATAATAAGTAGACCAAGTCATAGCCATAGTGGCACTGAATTTTACAATAACCATATCCTGACCACCAGCATTTGTGCCCTGAAAATACACGCCTCCGCCAGGGTTGACTACGGGAAAGTTTGTAGAACTGGTATGTCCTACTACAAACACATTGTTTGCACCGTCAGTGCATACACTTGCGCCATAAGCATACCCCGAGTCTGAACCTGAACCTCCAAGATAAGTAGCATGTATTCTTACTCCTGAACTATTGAATTTTATCACACCCATATCATTACCTCCTGCATTAGTTGCCTGATAATAAGCCCCACCTCCTGCATTAAGCACAGGCATATTTGTAGAGTTGGTAGGAATAAGTGCGATTACATTATTCATACGGTCAGTCGTAATATCAAAACCGTAGTAGTTTGAACCTTCTGTACCTGTACCTCCGTAGTAAGTAGCCCATAAACGGGTAGCATTAAAATCAAATTTTACGATGAGTGCGTCGCTTGTTCCTGATAAAGTACCCTGAAAATAAGCACCCCCGCCCGGATTAAGTGTAGGAAAGTTTGTAGATTGAGTGTATCCAATCATTACTATATTGCATAATTCATCAGCATCTATGTTGTTAAATTGGTCTAATCCAGAGCCTCCGTAATAAGTACTCCATGACAAAGGAGGGTCTATAACCAAAGTCTGTGCAGGATTATAGCTTGCAATATTAAAAGAAAAAACACTGTCCTGCTTATGGTAGCTTACTGCAACAGCATTAGTGCCTGTATAGGCTTTTGGAGTATTTTCTGTAACATATCCCAAAGGGGTCTGAAATTTTATTTCGGTACTGTTATGGGATATGTCTGCCCATTTGTAATACCATTTGATAAGATTAGGATTTCCTCCTGGTCTGACAATAAAGTCGTATTTCAAGTGTCCTTCTGTGTCAAAATAAATAACCCAGTCTATGTGAGGATATACTTCACTGAAAGTGATTTTTTTGTAGGAACTTACCTGTTCTATCCCATTCGGACAGTGTGCATAATAATAATTGTATTTAGTAATCTGAGGTTCTTTATACTGCATATTGGCTTTGGAAAGGTTTGCGCCTATGAGGCACATGTCCACTCTCGCAAAATTCAGGTCAGGTATTTTAGAGTCCTGCATAAAGGGGTTATGAAGCGGGTCTTGGTCTTTGTTTGTCGCCTGCTGATGCAGAAATACATAACTGATTCCTTGTTGCGTAAGGTAAACGTCTATTCCTTTGGCTGAGGACTTTGCCAACACAAAAGGTATAGCTTCCTGATTTGAACCTACAAACTGCCCTAAATTTTCTATAAAGGCTTGTGTAGTGTTGTCTGCATTTGAAAACCTCAATACGGTTATCAATACACTGAATAATAAAAAACGTTTCGTACGCTGTATAGTAATAATATTACACAAATATACTCAAACTTATGTTACATACAAAAAATTTATACTTCAATTTATCATTTTTATCTATTTTGTCTTCTTCAAAACAAAGACAACTATTCGTTTTTGAAACATGCAGACAGGTTCAGGATTAAATTTTACTTTACTTTGCGGTATGAATAAACTTGTGTGGATTTTTCGGGCAGTTACCGTACTGATTGTTTTGCTGTTTTGTTTTTGGAATTTAGGAAAGAATCCCCTTAATGAATTTGACGAAGCAAGATATGGTGTGAATGCTTTTGAAATGATGCAAAACGGTGATTATATCAATCTTTACTTTGGTCAAAAACCTGATACTTGGGTATTTAGACCACCCCTTTGGAGTTGGTGTATTATTATCAGCTATAAAATTTTTGGATATAATGCATGGGCTTTGCGTTTTCCTGCGGCACTTTGTACACTGGGATATTTTTTCTTTACATACAGGTGGATAAAACTGTACAGAAGTGAGTTTTTTGCATTGTGCGTTGTAGTTTTATTAGCTATCAGTAAAGGAATTACAGGTTTTCATGTAAGCCGTAGTGCAGACATGGACGCTATTTTATTACTTGGGTTAAGTGTTTTTTTATATTATTTCTCAAAGTTTTTACAAGAATATACGTCTAGAAATGCTATTTTATCAGGAATAGGCTTACTTATTGCGTTTTATACCAAAACTACTGCTTCTTTATTGTTTTTACCTGGTATAGTGTTATTTTTAATCATAGAAAAAGAACTCAAAACAGTTCTTCAAAAAAGAAATACATGGATAGGATTGAGTGTATACGTTGGAGGTATATTGCTTTGGTTTATTATAGTCCAATTATTTGGAAACAAAGAAATTCACAACGAATATGATAACAATAAAAAGAGTAATGTATGGTCTCAAATGATTATCTATGATACATGGAAACGTTTTACGGCTTCTGAATTTGACGGACATCCTGTACCTAAAAATTATGCTTTTTTTATAGAAAATATAGACTCTGTATTCAATCCATGGAATTATGTTTTTTATCTTGCTTTGCTTTGGGTGCTTATTCAGTACGTACAAAAAAAACGAAATAAACAACCTTACAAACTGGATACTCTCTTAAAGTACTCTATATGCATTGCTATACCTATAATTGTTTTGCTTACTTTTGGAAGGCATAAATTACATTGGTATTCTGCTCCTGTATTAGTATTTTTGGCAGTATGGGTAGTAGAGTTCTTGTTTTATATACATACCTTCCATCGTTTTGCATGGGTAATTACTGTATTGCTTTTCAGTGTATTCGGAACAGTGCATTTTGTCAAAGATATTCTCAATGTAGAAAAAAATATTCTTAGCTACCCTTACGATACTCAGAAAGAATGGATTTTTTTAGATATTGTACCCGCCCATATTCTTTTGCACACCTTGTGGAACGGAAATGCCACACATTATTCCAGAAGTATTAAAAACCCTCCGCTTATGAAAAATGTGTATTATGTTACCAATACTGTTATGGACAGTACATTCTTTACTTTCATACATCAGGACAAAAGGCACAGAGTGTATGTATTAAGGCAAAAATGATACTATTTTTCAGGTTATTTTTTGCAAAAAAGTATAATTATAGTAATTTTGAGGAGTGAAAGATAAATTTAATTCTGCCAAAAAAGTAGAGGCTTTTGATTTTATTATTATGAATGAATACTTTAAGAATGGCTTTGGTGCATTGGGAAAAGGAGATATTGACCTTATTTTTTATCATGCACTTACACAGTACGGTAACATTAATGAATCTCATAAAACAGACTATGAACGGAGTAAAATGCTATAGATTACATAGGCAAGAGTGCACAGTCTGAAAATCAAACAAGGACCTAAATATGCCCCTATGGACAAACAGGCTGTTCAGGAAGTGTTTCTGGAAAAAGCCCAGTTTGCAAGATTAGAAGAAGACGGTAAACGTATTTCTATTCCTGTGTATGACCCCAATGTATTTATTGAACTGGAACACCTGATAGAAAGTCAGAACGGGTATGTGGAAGTACAACTTAACCCCAAGATACTTACAGTCCGTATAGACCAGTTTATTGGCTTGCTGATATGTTTTCATGCCATAGAAACTAATAAGGAAGTAAAAACGGTTCAGCAGGAATATATAAAAAGTATTCAGGAAGTTGTAAAAAGAGAAAAGAAATTTAGTGAGAAATTAGAAATCAAAGAAAGCAGTTTCTCCTTTAAGCAGATTCAGAAAAATCTGTTGGAAAACGGAGTTGAATTTGGTCTAGAATTACTCGTAGAAGCTATACCTGGCGGAGGTATGGCAAAAAAAGTTACTGAAACCCTGTTCAAATTACTGTTTAAAAAATAAAAATCATTAAAAACATGAAACGTGTTCTTTCGGTATTGCTTATCTTGATACAAATGACCTTTTATGCAAATTATCTCTTTGCTCAGGCGTGGCAGTCATGCAGGGATAGTGCAGAGTATTACAACCGAAAAAATGAGTACAATAAAACGATTTTTTGGTACAGCAAAGCTATAAAAAAAGCAGAACAATCCCTTTCTCCCAAAGATACAGTGTTAATGCATCTTAATTATACTGCAGGAACGTTTTATATGGCACTAGGAGATAAAATAAAAGCAGAAAAATGTTTTACAATTAGTGCTAATATAGCTAAACAAAATTTTGGAGAAAATCATACTATATATGCAAAAAGTCTTAATGAAATAGGACATGCCCAAGCTATGCAAGGAAACTATTCTGTGGCAGAGAAAACTTTTCTCTCTTCTATGGAGATATTTATGGCTAAGCAAGATAATACTTCATTAGAATACGCTGATTTGCAAGCATACAGAGCTTCTATGTATAGGTATAAAAATGAGTATCATCTCTCTGAACCTTTATTTAGAGAGGCTATTTCTATTTATAAGGAGTACATGAATAAAAATCCTGAACATAATTACGATAAGTATTGTAATAATTTATGTGGACTGGGGCTTATCTATCAAGATATGGGATATTTTGACCCTTTACCTAAAATATGGCAAGAACTTTTAGATATTTTTCAAAATAAACCGCATGAAATAGCAAATTATGGAGTTATTACAAATAATTATGCCTTAATGTATCACTCTCAAGAAAATTATAAAGAAGCTATCTCGTATTATAAGAAAGCTATTGAAATTCAGATAAAACTTGACGGTAAAGAAAACGATAATTACGCAGCTTATATCAATAATCTTGCAGGGTGTTATCATAAACTCGGATATCTCAGACAATCTGATAGTTTATTACAAGAATGCCTTGCTATATATGAAAAATTAGTAGGCAAAGACCATTATGACTATGTTGAAACCACCTATAATATATCAAATCTTCATTTAGATATGGGTAATACAACTTCTGCCCTACAACTTTTGCAGGAAACAGAAAAAGTACAGGCTAAAGTATTGGGCAAAAAGCATTTTAGATACATGGCTACTTTAAATACCCTGTCAAATATGTATCTAGTTAATAATAATCATAAGGCATCAGATACATTGTTAAGACAAATTTTAGATGCCCGTCTGTATCAGCTTAATACCTTTATGCCTGTATTAAGCGAAAAAGAACGTCAAATTTATGGAAAGAATGTAAGAACAGCTTGTAGCAATTTTTACAGCTATGCTATACCTCTTGCTAAAACACAATCCCAGTTCATTGAGGATATGTATAATTATCAATTGATGACAAAAGGTATCTTGCTTCGGGCAACCCAAAAACTGAAACAACAAATTTTTAATAGCAAAGATACTGTTCTTATTCATCATTATCAGAAATGGATAGCAAACAAAAATTTACTGTTGTAGCAGGGGCAAAAAGTTTAATTGTTTCTTTATGGAAAGTGAACGATGAAGCTACTCAGATTTTAATGACGGCTTTTTACCAGAACTGGATAGCCAAAAAACAAGATAAATACACAGCTCTGCTCAATGCACAGAAAGAACTATAAAAAAAATATCCTGACCCATACTATTGGGGAGCATTTATTTTATTGGGCAGGTAGTACAAGCAATGCAAAAAACGTATATTTTTGCACCATGAACTATACAGATTTTGCTACTCTGCATCAAGACCTGAAATCCCAAAAAATCTCTTGTCAGGAAATACTTCGCTATTATCTCAATAAAATTGAAGCAAATAAACATCTGAACGCATTTTTGGAAATTTTTGAACAAAGCGCCGTACAAAAAGCACGAGAGATTGATGAAAAAATAAAACAGGGTAAAGAAGTAGGCAGGTTAGCAGGTATGGTAATCGGTATCAAAGATGTATTTGCTTACAAAGGACACGGGTTAAATGCCTCCTCCAAAATTCTTGGAAATTTCAAGAGTATTTACACAGCTACTTGCGTACAGCGCTTGCTTAATGAAGATGCCATTATCATAGGTAGATTGAATTGCGATGAATTTGCTATGGGTTCGTCTAATGAAAATTCAGCTTTTGGTAATGTACTCAATCCTTTGAATACAGAATATGTTCCTGGTGGTTCGTCAGGAGGTTCTGCTGTGGCTGTAGCCGTAGATTTATGTTGGGCAAGTCTGGGTACAGATACAGGTGGTTCTATTCGTCAGCCTGCTTCTTTTTGTGGAATAATTGGGTTCAAGCCGTCTTATGGGAGAATTTCTCGTTATGGCATGGTAGCATATGCGTCCTCATTTGACCAAGCAGGAACATTTACTAAAAATATAGAAGATGCGGCTTTATTACTTTCTATCATGTCAGGCAGTGATGAGTATGATGCTACAGTATCTGAACGTCCTGTGGAAAATTATACAGAAGTTATTAAGACCAAACCCGAAAAACTAAAATTTGCCGTACTAAAAGCAACTCTAGAAAATGAAGGGCTTGCCGATTACGTTAAATCTGCTTTTGAAAACAAGATAAAAGAATTTGAAAAACAAGGTCATACTATTGAGTACATAGACTTTCCATATCTGGATTATCTTATTCCTACATACTATGTACTTACCACAGCAGAAGCCTCCTCTAATTTAGCCCGTTATGATGGTATACGTTATGGATACAGAAGCGAGAATATTACTGACAGTGAAACGGCATTAGAACAAACGTATATCAAAAGCCGCAGTGAAGGTTTTGGTAAAGAAGTTAAACGAAGAATTATGCTCGGTACATTTGTACTCAGTGCAGGATATTATGATGCGTATTACACCAAAGCACAAAAAGCCCGTAGGTTAATATATGATTTTCTTAAAAATACTTTTGTACAATATGATGCTATTTTACTTCCTACTACTCCTACTTCTGCATTTAAATTTGGTGAAAAAACCAAAGACCCTGTGAGTATGTATCTGTCAGATATTTACACGGTTTTAGCTAATCTGGGGGGTAATCCTGCCATTTCTGTTCCTTTGGGCAAAAATCCAAGTACAGAAATGCCTTTCGGAATACAAATTATTACAGATACTTTTAATGACAGCAAACTATTACAAATTGCAAAATATCTATGAAAACAACGTTAAAAATTTGGAGTTTAATTTTACTATTTTCTACAATGATTATTCACAATAGCTATGCACAATTACAAGAAGCATGGCTAGGACATTGGAAAGGTAAATTAGAAATTTTTGATGCTAAAACCGTAAAACAAACGATACACATGGAGTTAGAAATCCATAAAATAGACTCAACTAAATGGCAGTGGAAAATGGTCTATGGAGAAGGAGATAAAAAGGATATAAGAGATTATGAATTGATACTCAAAAATGCAGAAAAAGGACACTACGTTATAGACGAAAAAAACACTATTTCTATGGATATGCAATTGTATTATAGGCATTTTAGCTCTATTTTTAGTGTAGAAGGAGCTTTATTGTGTATCACTTATACCCTTAAAGATGACAAAACGCTTGTTTTTGAAGTTATCTCCGCGAGTGAAAAACAAAAATATACAACCGGTAAAGGTGATAAAGATATTCCTTTTGTAGTGTCTTATCCTTGCAATGGGTATCAAAAAGCAGTACTGCATAAGACACACAAAGTTGTGAAATCATAATGCATTAATTATTTTGAGTTGTATTAGTGTTTTTTTGTATTTTTGCGTACCATGAAGTCATTAGACCCAAGAATTAACCGTTTTGATATAGAAAAAGTTCCTGTTGATACTCTTTCAGAAAACGAACTGGAACAGTGGCAGACTTATGAAGTGTTTCATCAGAAAAAAGCAAGTGAGGTTCATATACATGTAGGTGCAGTACACGCTAGTAATCCCGAAGTTGCGTTTTTATTTGCCAAAGAACAGTATGCAAGGCGTTTGCAGTGTTATAATTTGTGGGTTGCGAAAACAGCTGATATTTTTGCGTTTAACATGGAAAGAAACGAAAATGACAACTTTATTTCAGAAGAAATATCCTCCCATACAGAATCTGCTTATGATATTTTTTATCAATATCGCAGAGGAGAACACCCAAAATATACAGGCACAGTAGTAGCCATACACCCTGAAAAAGCAATACAGTCGGCACAAAAACACTTTGGAAAAGATACTTTTATGATTTGGGCTATTCCACAAAATAAAGTGTATAAACAACCTGTTGAACAAGCAGAAATGTACACTTATGTGCCTAAAAAAAGTTACCGTGATGCTACAGGCTATAAAGTAATGGCAAAACTTAATAAAATCAGAAAAGCAAGAAAACAACATGAGCAACAATAATTCAGAAAATACGACAAAAAAGATTAACCTCGCAATTTTTGCTTCAGGTAATGGCAGTAATGCAGAAGCGCTTATGGAACGTTTCAAACGCCATAAACTTATTCAGGTTACAGGAATTGTAACTAACAACCCCGAAGCAGGAGTAATTAAAAAAGCAAAAGGTTTTGGAAAACCTACTATTATTCTAAATCCCGAAAAGATAAATGATGGTGAAGCTATTTATGAACAAATTAAACACTTAGAACCTGATTATTTGGTTTTAGCGGGCTATCTCAAACTTATACCCTCCACTTTGATAGAAAAATTTCCAAGACGCATTTTTAATATACACCCTTCCCTATTGCCTAAATACGGTGGTCAAGGTATGTATGGATATCGTATTCATGAAGCGGTTAAAGCGAATAGAGAAAAAGAAAGCGGCATTACCATACATTATGTAAGTGAAAACTATGACGAAGGTGAGATTATATTCCAAAAAGTAAAACGTCTTGACCAAACTTGGAGTGCAGAAATTATAGGTAGAGAAATTCTGCTTTTGGAACATGAATGGTACGGCAAAGTCATTGAAAAAACCATTATGAGTCACATTACCCAAAACTCCTGACTTTTCTCATGGATACCTCCGAAGAATCTGTAAAAAAAAGCAAAAAAAAGTATATTATTCTTGGTGCAGTTGCTCTCACAGCAATTCTTGCGGTGTATTTTGCTTATGCCTTATTTGCCAAAGCCGCTAAAAAAGATATTGTCATATATGTAAAAAACGGTACTGCCTTACAGGAAATTACAGAGCAGTTGTCTCAGAATGAAGCACTTGTCAGTAAAAGTAATTTTACTTTAACAGCAAAACTCATGGGATTAAATAGTAAAACCTTAAAAACAGGTGCTTACAAGATACAAAAAGGTTCTTCCAATGCTAAAATAGCCAATATTCTACTCAAAGGCAGACAGATGCCAATAAATGTTGTCTTCCGAACGGTTCGTACCCCCGAGGACTTCGCAGAATTTGTAGCAGAAAAGTTTTATGTTCATCAAGATAGCATGTTAAATACACTTAAAAATAATGAATTGCTCAAAGAATTTGGTGTTAAAGATACTACCGTAATGAGTATTCTTATTCCTGATACTTACCAAATGTATTGGACAGCTAAACCCAAAGAAATTATTCAAAAACTCTATCAAGGTTATCAAAAATTCTGGAACGCAGAACGCATACAAAGGGCAAATGAAATAGGTCTAACCCCGCTACAGATAACGGTACTAGCTTCTATTGTGGAAGCAGAAACCCAAAAAAATGATGAAAAACCTATAATTGCAGGAGTGTATCTCAATCGTTATTTCAAAAAAATGAAGTTACAAGCAGACCCCACAGCTGTTTTTGCTGCACAAGACTTTACTATAAAACGAGTAACAAGCGATATTCTTAAAACAGACAGTCCTTACAATACTTATATATATCAAGGTTTGCCCCCAGGACCTATCAATAATCCATCTAAAACGTCTATTGATGCTGTATTAAATTATCAAAAACATAACTACTTATTTTTTTGTGCCAAAGCAGACTTTTCAGGATACCACGCCTTCGCAGAAGACTATGAAACCCATAAAAAAAATGCACGGTTATATCAGCAGGCACTAAATATGAAAGGTATACAATAGTTTTTAGATTTTTTTTAAAAATCCTTTGCATAATTAAATCATATCTCTTATTTTTGCATTAGCAATCTTTACTTATTATCTTTGTGAAACATGTAAAACAATATGTTATTACTTTTCTTGCAATATTTATTTTAGGTTTTAGCCAAGAAAGTTTGGCTTCTCATGGCATGGGTTGGGATATTTCTTATACCCATCTCGGTGGAAATCAGTACCGCGTACGATTATCGTTTTAAAGAGACTGTAACGGTATTACAGAAGGTAGCAGCCAGTATATCAGTATTACCAATGGATGTGGTTTTACCAATCCTTCTCTAACTGTGAATTTATTAGCAGGCTACCCGCAAGATGTATCGCCTTTATGTGGTACAGCTGTGAGTGTTTGTGCGGGAGGTACAGCAAATCCTGCGGTACAATTATATGCGTACGAAGGTGTGGTAACTCTACCCGGTGCTTGTGCAGACTGGCGATTTGCGTACTCTTCTTGCTGCCGAAATGCTAGTATTACTACTATTACCTCTCCGGACACTCAAAGTTATTATGTAGAAGCACTGCTTAATAACACTATGGCCCCTGGCAATACTGCACCTACATTTACTAATCAACCTGTTGGTGCTATCTGTGTAAATCAAATATGGAATTTTAATAATGGTGCCGTAGAACCTGATGGTGATATCTTAGTGTACAGTTTAATTGCCGCAAAAACCACTGCTTTTACCGCTGATGTTCCTTATCTTGCAGGATTTTCAGGTACACAACCTTTTACTACTGTTCCTGCCGCAGGTACTTCCATTAACCCTGCAACAGGTCAAATAACAGTAAACGTACCGAGTGTAATCGGGCAGGTTACGGTATTTGGAGTATTAGTAGAAGAATATAGAGGTTCTATTGCCCCTGCCAATAAAGTAGGACACGTAATGCGAGATTTACAAATTTCTGTACAAAACTGTACTAATATCAATCCTACTGTTCCAACAGGTTTTGGTAGTGTTTCAGGAGGTAATGTTACAGGACCTCTTACTGTACAAACTTGTCCTGGGGCAAATCTTAATTTAACTTTTAATATTACAGACCCTAATACAGGACAAGTGATTACAGTTACATGGAATAATGGCATTCCCGGAGGTACGTTTAGTAGTACAGGAACTAATCCCGTAACTTCTACTTTCACTTGGACGCCTGGTGCAGGAGATGTAGGAACACATTATTTTACAGTTACCGCCACAGACAACAACTGTCCCGTAGTAGGGCAATCTACTTTTACCGTAACTGTACAAGTACTACAAGGTACAGATGCGGGTCCTGACCAAGTTACTTACTGTGGAGTACCTATTCAACTCAATGCTACGGGAGGAACAACCTTTACATGGACAACCTTAGGTGGAGGTCCTCCAATAGGGTTAAGCTGCGCTACATGTCCTAATCCTATTGCTACCCCAGCCGTAACTACTACATACGTAGTACAAAGTAATGTTCCACCTCCCTGTCCTGATAGAGATACGATTACTGTTGTTGTAGCGCCTGGGTTTAATCTCACTATGAGTCCTGATGTAACTATATGTAGAACATCTTCTACAGTTATAACTGCTACTCCTGATGTGCCTTCTACTTATACTTACTCATGGAATCCTGTTACCGGTTTGTCTAGTGCTACGGTATCTAATCCAACAGCAAGTCCTACGGTAACTACAACATATACTTGTACTGTAACTGACGTGGTTACAGGTTGTCAGAGAACAGGTACTGTAACTGTCACCGTTGTAGCTGCAGATATTAACGTAACCAGCGTAACCTCTACTCCTCCAGATTTTCCTTGTGTAGGGGGTGCAAACACTCTAACCGCTAATATTGTTGCAGGTGATTGCAATGTATATCAGCGTACAGCCATACCATACGCGGCACCGCCCGCAGGGGGATATACCACAGAACCCACTACTGATGGTTGTGATGACTGTGTTTCAGGTGCTATACCTATAGGTTTCACTTTTACTTATTACTGCACAAATTATACTAATGTGTATATTAGTTCTAATGGATTTATTAGTTTTGACGCCGCACCTGGTTCGGGCTGTTGTTCAGGACAAAATATTCCTAATACTACTGCACCTAATAATCTTGTGGCTTTGTGTTGGACGGACCTTAACCCAGGTTCTGCGGGTAGTATTCGCTACAAAACCATAGGTACTGCACCCAATAGACAATTTATTGTATTTTATGATAATGTTCGCCACTATGGAAGCAGTTCTTTAAATGTAACAGGATACATTATTCTACACGAAACTACAAACTATATTGACATCATGAGTACCCAAATAGATAATAATGGAGGTATTATGACGCAAGGAGTAGAACGTGCAGGAGGAACTGCCGCTGTGCCTTCACCTGGCAGAAATGCTACTTCATGGGGTGCTACTAATGACGGTAATAGATTTCAGCCTACGCTTACTCCTTATACTGTTACCTGGTATATCGGGGCAACGCCTATCGGTTCAGGCAATCCTTTTGCTACTACTACCATGGCTACTACTACTTATACTGCCGTAGTATCTCCTACCTCAGGTCCTCCATGCACCGCCACAGGTAGTGTAACTGTAAACGTAGGTTGTCCTTTACCTATTGAACTTACAGAATTTAAAGGACATCTCGCAGGCAGAGATGGCGTACTGAACTGGTATACTCAAACCGAAGCTAATGCCAAAGGGTTTGATGTAGAACGTTCCACTGATGGTACTAATTTTACCAAAATTGGTTTTGTTAAAGCGTATGGAAACTCTGCTAATATGCAAAGCTATACCTTCACAGATAAAAATCTTTCTGATGGTAAGTACTTCTATCGCTTGCGTATTGTCAGTATGGACGGGCAGTCCACTTACTCTAATATCGTAGAACTTAAACTCTCTGATGTATACAGTTCATTTGAATTATTAGGTTTATATCCTAATCCTGCGGATAATAATGTTACTATTTCTTATGCTCTTCACAAAGCAGGAGATTTGAAAATTGATGTTATAGATTTACTTGGTAAACAGGTATTAAGCGTAGAAGATGTTCAGAAACCCACAGGAAATCATCAGAGTACTTTCTCTGTAAGAAATTTACCCTCCGGACAGTATATCATTAAATGTCAGCATGGTGGTAAAAATGAATTTTACAAACTTGCTGTAACACACTAAAAAAACAAATACTACAAAATAAAACAGGTGTATCTAAAACGATATACCTGTTTTTTGTTTAAAGAAAATGGATATAGAAATTTTACGTTTTATGGTATTATTTGCATATTTCATACTACTTTTTGTAATGTAAATACTCGTGCCGATGCTTATATGGATTGAACACGTGAAATTTGGCATAATATCCTTTAATATAAAAGCGTGCTGTCTTAAAAAACAGCACGCATCAACCTTATATTATGAAACCAACTATATAAGAACTTTACGATTTTTTCTGCAAAACCGCTTTAATTTGTTTGCTTTCATCTATACAATATCCTATAGTAGAGTGGTTTATCTGATACAGGGAAGTAATTTCTTTGTTTGGGTCGTAGATAACTTTATGTACATTTGGGTGATGTATGTATGAAAAGTAAGTAAGTTCCATAGCATCTGTGGTAATAAGTACAATCTGTATATTTTGTTTGAGCAAAGACTTATAGTGTTTTTTTATATGTTCCAGATTTGAGGTCAGGGTTTGGGAATTTTCAGAAAACAGGAGTAGCATTTTGCTGTTTTGTATACCTTTATTGACACTAAACAGTTCTCCTCCTTTCTGATTGATGGCAACAAAATTAAGGGCTTTATCTCCTATTCGCAATTGAGAAAAAACTACTTGTGAATACAGTAAAATAAACATTATAATGAAAGCTAAACGTTTCATATATTTTTATGAACAACTATGCAAGTATACGAAACTTCGCTTTACGTAGTATATGTGTTTTGTATAAATTTTATGTAAAATATCTGTAAAAAATTGATAATCAGGAAGAAAAATTTTAATTTTGTTTCAAGAAATCTGCCCGTCTTTAATATAAAGCACCCTATGGGACTGTGCGGCTAATTCAGGATTATGGGTAGCAATAAGAAAAGTTTGCTTAAATTCCTGAGAAAGCTGAAAAAACAAATTATGTAAATGTTTTGCATTGTTGGAGTCTAAATTTCCTGAGGGTTCATCTGCCAGTATGAGCTTGGGTGCGTTAATCAGAGAACGGGCTACAGCTACTCTTTGCTGTTCTCCGCCAGAGAGTTGATTAGGTTTGTGATGCATACGCTCTTGCAAACCAAGATAACTTAACCATTTTTTAGCTTCAGCAACATATTCATTTTTAGGTCTTTTTTGAATCATGGCAGGAATACAAACATTTTCCAATGCTGTAAATTCAGGTAAAAGATAATGAAACTGAAAAATCAAACCGATATTTTGGTTACGGTATTTCGCCATAGCTTTTGAGGACAATGTATGTACAGAAATGCCTTCAAAAATAATTTCGCCTTTGTCTGCTGTATCTAATCCTGCAATAAGATGCAACAAAGTAGATTTGCCTGCCCCTGATGCCCCTACCAAAGAAAGTACCTCTCCCTGACTGATACTGAGATTTATATCTTTGAGAATTTCTAAATTTCCGTAGCTTTTGTGCAAATGTTTTACTTCCAGCATTGGTGCAAAAGTACAGGTTTTTTTATTCCTGTATTCTGATTTTTCTATAATCCCTGGATTTTTCATAGTTTATTATGCTGATAATCAATGTTTTATATTGAATATCCGTATAAGTACGTATTTCTGCGTGTATAATTTCACGTAAAATTGTGCCATATGAAAAGTACGTTTTTTATATTACTTTTAATAGTTCTCCATGGGTACTACATAATGGCCCAAGATAAAATATGGTTTGAAGAGAACTTTGATAACAATAAAAAAAACTGGTATTTACCAAGTGGAAGCAGTTTCAACGCAAAAATTGAAAATGGTAAATATGTAGTACATGTAAACAACGATAATCTGCAAACTATATCCAAAAATGTATATATAGACAGCGAAAAAAATTATGTATTCACTATGAACTATATTCACAAAGAAGGTTCAGGAGATATAGGCATGGTTATACAAGGCAAGAATAATCATCTCTATGCCGTATACATTAACGGTTCTCAAAAATTGGTCAAATTTGCAGGTATAGATAAGAATGGAAATAAATACACTTACCTGCCTAGCAAAAGAATGAAAAAAATGAAGCCCTTAGGTGAACCTAATGAGTTCATGATAAAATACAGTCCTAAAAGTGTAGCTTTTTATCTAAACAAAAAGAAGTTTTACAGTGGTTCATTGAAAAAAGAAATTCTTAATTGGGAAAATGGAAGTTTTACTTTTATGTTTAATGGTAAAGGAACATACGAAATAGATAAAGTTACGGTATATCAAGATAACGAACTCAACTTAGTCAAAGATTTAGATACTACTTTGGTGGTTGTTCCTTTAAGTACAAATGTTAATGACCCTAAATGTAAAGACCATCTTTCACCCCTAGTTAGTCCTGATGGTAAGTACTTGTATTTTGTGAGAGATTATGGAAAAAATCAAGACATTTATGTATCCGAATGGCAAGATACAGCATGGTCATTAGCGAAACCTGTAAAAGAACTCAATAATTTAAGTGCCAACAGTTTTATTTCTATTACGCCTGATAATAATATGGCATTTTTACGGGGAGAATATGAAACAGGAAGTAATTATTCTAAACCAGGTTTTTCTATTAGTTACAGAACGGCTAATGGCTGGGGACAACCTGAAAAAGTAAATATGAAAAATTTCTATAATCATAATCAGTATAGTGAATTTTGTATGTCTGCTGATGGTAAAGTAATGATATTATCCATAGAGCGTGATGATACACACGGAGGAAAGGATTTATATGTTTCTTTCTTAAAAAGAAAAGGTAAAAAATGGTCAGAACCAGAAAATATGGGTAAAGTAATTAATCGTTTTGGTGATGAAGCTACCCCCTTTCTTGCCGCAGATGGTAGAACGCTTTACTTTGCTTCTAGTTCTCACCCTGGCTACGGTTTTTATGACATTTTTGTATCCCGCAGAATAGGAAACGGATATAAAAAATGGACAAAACCTGAAAATCTCGGTCCTATTATCAATACAGATGGTTTTGATGCTTATTATACTGTACCTGCTTCAGGAGAATACGCATATATTACGCGGGGAGATAAAATATGTAAAATCGGACTACCTAAATCTGTACGCCCAAAACCTGTTATCTTGGTAGAAGGTAAAGTATTAAACAGTAAAGATAATACTCCCATAGAAGCTGAAATTACTTATTATGATGCTGATAATCCCAAAGAAGAACTCGGTATTGCACGTTCAAATCCTGTTGATGGTAGCTATAAAATCGCTCTCCCCGCAGGTACAAAGTATACGTTCAGTGCAGAGAAAGAAAACTTTAATCCCACTACTGAAAAAGTAGATGCTACCAATATCACAGAATACACAGAAATTCATAGAGATTTGTATCTTACTCCCAAAGAAATGCAAGTTAAAAAACAAGCAAATTTTATTCTCAAAGGTGTAGTCTATAATGCTAAAACTAAAACCCCTATCCGTGCTAACGTAACTTTACGCGATGAAATGGGAAATTTTGCCGTAGCGGTTATTGGTTCGGATTCTACTACAGGTGCGTACAGTGTAGAAATTCCCTACAATGCTAATAATACCAAAGGATACGGTATTATAGGTACTCAAGAAGGCTATATCCCTGCCACAGACAGAGTAGATGCTTCTAATATCAGTGAAGGTAAAGAAATTATAAAAGATTTATACCTTAATCCTATTGAAGTAGGAGTGGTAGTACGCTTAAATAATATATTCTTTGATTTCGGTAAAGCTACCATACGTCAAGATGAGTCTATTACTGAACTCAACAGAGTAATTAAATTCTTAAAAGATAATTCCACAGTTCAAATTGAAATTGGCGGACATACAGATAACGTAGGGGATAATGCTTATAACCAAAAACTCTCCGAAGAAAGAGCTAATGCCGTTAGAAAATTCTTGATAGAACGCGGCGTAAGAGAGAACCAAGTTACTGCCAAAGGCTATGGCGAAACTAAACCTGTAGCTGATAATAATACCGAAGAAGGAAAACAACAAAATCGCAGAGTAGAATTTACTATTCTCAAAAAATAACGCCCTTTACATAGCAAGGTTGATATAGACCAGTTTACACACGCTTTTAAGGTTGTAAATTGGTCTTTTTAGCTTATAATTGCCAAAATTTTCTGTATTTTTGCATAAAATATGAACTATAAAATTTCTTTGCCCGTTTTTGAAGGTCCTTTTGATTTATTGCTTTTTTTTATTGAACGAGATGAACTAGACATCTATGATATTCCTATTCATACTTTAACCAATGATTTTTTGGCATATATTCAGCAAATGGAACAGAAAGATATAGAACTGAGTGCAGAGTTTATGATAGTTGCCGCTACGCTCATGAATATCAAAGCAAGAATGCTTATTCCAAGACTTTCTGTAAACGAAAAAGGTGAGAAAACAGACCCGCGCGAAGAACTTGTCAACCGAATTTTAGAATACAAACGCTATAAAGTAGCCGTAGCAGAACTGCAACTATTAGAAAATATCCGTTTAGAACAATTTAATAGAGGTTTTACTCAAAAAGAACAAGAATTTCTTAAAAACAGCATTGCTCCCGAAGAAGAACTTTTGCCTGTAAATCTTTATACTCTGCTTAAAACTTATAAGAAACTTTTAGAACGGCATCATTTGCAAAAAAACATTACGCCGCATACCGTAGTACAATATCCTTATACTATTGAAACGCAGATAGAATTTTTAGATACACAACTCTATCAACAAGATAAACTCTCTTTTATTCAGATTATCAGTATCAATTCTCACCGACTTTTTTTGCTTTTTACCTTTCTTGCTATTCTGCAATTAGTTCAGGAACAGAAAATACAAATCATTGTCGGAGAGGGCTATAACAACTTTTGGATTGTAAGAAATTAAAGTGATTAGGATAAAAATCACATGTTTTTTGGCTTACGTTTCTTTTTTGTATTTTTACCGTGATGATTACAATAGTAGGTGCAGGATTAGCAGGTTCTTTGATGGCTGTTTATCTTGCAAAAAAAGGATATGCCGTACAAATTTATGAACGCCGCCCAGACATGCGCATCAATAACTGGGAACGCGGACGTTCTATCAATTTAGCCATTTCTCAAAGAGGTATTCATGCGCTGGAACAAGTAAACCTGTGGCAAGATATACTTAAAATTGCTATTCCTATGCGAGGGCGCATGATACATGATAGACAACAAAACCTTACTTTTCAACCGTATGGCATACATGAACACGAAGTTATTTATTCCGTTTCCCGTTCTGCACTAAATATCGCACTTATGAACGCCGCAGAACAACTCGGAGTAAGTATGCATTTCAATCACCGCTGTATTAACGTAGAAAAACACGAAAATCACGTAAATCTGTACTTTTGGCACGAAATAGAAAATAAAGAAATTATTCATACCGCAAACACTGTCATTGGGGCTGACGGTGCATTCTCTGCTATAAGACAAAACACCTTCAAATTAGAACGCTTTACCTATTCTCAAACTTTCTTGGACTGGGGTTACAAAGAACTCACTATTCCCGCAGGTGAGAATGGTAGTTTTCAGATAGAAAAAAACGCTCTCCATATATGGCCCCGCCATGATTACATGCTTATTGCTCTGCCTAATACTGACGGTTCTTTTACTTGTACCTTGTTTTTGCCTTTTGAAGGTGAAATCAGTTTTGAAAATATAGCCACTGATGACCAGATAAACGCTTTTTTTGAACAAAACTTCCCTGATGCCAAAGCCCTCATGCCAAATTTGATACAAGAGTATAAAGCTAATCCTGTATCTACATTAGTTTATATACAATGTTCTCCTTGGTATTACAAAGATAAAATTGCCCTCATAGGTGATGCCTGCCATGCCGTAGTACCTTTTTACGGACAAGGCGCCAATGCGTCTTTTGAAGACTGTTTCGTACTACAGTCCATTATTGATAAGTATCCCAATCAGTGGGGTAGAATATTTGAAGAGTACCACAAAGCCCGCAAAATAAACGCTGATGCTATATGTCAGCTCGCTTTACAGAACTTTGTAGAAATGCAATCCAAAGTGGCAGATAAAAAATTCCTGCTCCGCAAACAAATTGAACAAAAACTCTACGAAAAACACGGTAAAAAATTCACCCCGCAGTATAATCTTGTTACTCATACGAATATCCCTTATTCCGAAGCCCTGCGCATAGGAAAATTACAGGACGGTTTTTTACAGGAACTCGCAAACCGCATCAATGACATCTCAGAATTAGACTTTGATAAAATACAAATTCCTCAATTTGAATAACAAACTATGATACAGGAAATTTCATCAGAACAAACGTATCCTTTACGGTCAGAAATTTTGAGATGGGGACAAGTCCCCCCTGAAAAATGTGGTAACCCCGAAGATATTCTGGACGGCAGTTTTCACCTTGGATATTTTGAAAATAACAAACTTGTCGGTATTGCATCTTTTCACATTGAACCTATGCCCGATAACCCAAATAAAGCTTATCGCTTGCGTGGTATGGCTGTGGCTAAATCACATCAAAATAAGGGTATCGGTAAAAAACTTGTACAATATGCCATTGAATTACTCAAAAATAAAAACGTTGAATACTTATGGTGCAATGCTCGCACTTCTGCTAAATATTTCTATGAGAAAATGAACTTTGAAACCTTCTCCGAAGAATTTGAAATTCCTAACATAGGACCTCATTACCGTATGCGTATTAAACTTTGAATTATGGAAAAACGAACTTTCTTACAGACTTTACTTACAATGGGACTTTCTACTGCCTTTTGGCAAGAATTATCTGCACTTGATGTCAGTTCTGAATATAAAATTCTTTCAGATATCCAAGATGATGAAAAATTTTGGAAGCATATCCGAAGTTTGTATATGCTCAAAGAGGAGTATATTAACCTTGAAAATGGTTGGTATAATTTTTTACCTAAACCTATTCTCAAAGCCTATTTTGAACAAGTAGAAAAACTCAACCGTGAAGCCACATACTATATGCGCACACGCCTGTTTGATGATAACATTGAAATCCGCAAGCAATTAGCGCAGGTTGTAGGATGCCGTTATGAGGAATTAGTGATTACAAGAAATACCACAGAGTCCATAGATACTATTATCATAGGTACAGACTGGAAACCAGGTGATGAAGTAATATTTAATGCACAGGAATATCCTGCCATGATAGATATGTTCAAGATACAAGCACGCAGATATGGCATTGTCAATAAAATAATATCTATTCCCAATAATCCCAAGAGTGATGAGGAAATTGTAGAAATATACCGAAAAGCAATAACTCCTAAAACAAAAATGATACTCATCAGCCATATGATTAACATTACAGGACAAATTCTACCTGTAAAAAAAATATGCGACATGGCACGTGAAAAAGGTATTTTTACCATAGTTGACGGCGCACATGCTATTGCACACATAGATTTCAAAATATCTGACCTTAATTGTGATGTGTATGCATCCAGTTTGCATAAATGGCTATCCGTTCCATTAGGAGCAGGTTTGCTTTATGTACGTAAAGATAAAATTAAAGATATATGGTGTTTATTTGGTGAAACAGGCTATCCTGATGATGATATTCGTAAGTTAAACCATACAGGTACGCACCCTGCACATACTGTCCTGACCATTCCCGCATCTATTGAGTTTTATCAAAACATAGGTGCAAAACGCAAAGAAAACCGCCTGCGCTACATACAGGAATATTGGACACAAAAAGTAAGAAATCTACCCAATGTAATACTCAACACTCCTGAACAAAGTGAACGTGCCTGTGGCATTGCAAACGTGGGTATAAAACACATCAAACCTGCTGACCTTGCCAAAATCCTGTTAGAAAAATACAAAATATGGACAGTTGCCATTGAACACCCCGAAGTACAAGGCGTAAGAATTACGCCTAATGTATTTACTACTACACAAGAATTAGATAGATTAGTGCAGGCTGTTATAGAGTTGAGCAAAACATAAAACAAGAAAATGATTTATCTACTCTTTAATCTCTGATTTTTTCAGAACTATTCATAACAAGTCTAATTTGTCCGCGTAAAGAAAATTTGTGAAAACTCCATAAATACATACGATAAAAACAAAACATCTCATACCGCCACAGGCGCTTTAATAGCTGGGTGATACTGATAGTTATGCAAGATAATATCGGAGTAGGTAAAATCAAAAATGTTTTTGACTTCGGGATTTAATTCTATTTTGGGTAATGGATAAGGTTCTCTACTTAATTGCAAGTTTACCTGTTCCAGATGATTCTGATAAATATGAGTATCGCCTCCTGTCCAGATAAATTCATGTGGAATTTTATCTGTTACCTGCGCTACCATCATTAAAAGCAACGCATAAGAAGCAATGTTAAAAGGTAAACCTAAAAAAACATCACAACTTCGCTGATATAACTGCAAACTTAATTTATCTCCTTGACAATAAAACTGAAATAGAATATGACAAGGAGGTAATTTCATTTTTGGAATTTCAGCAACATTCCAAGCACTAACTATCATTCTTCGGCTATCAGGATTTTTTTTGATAGTGTCTATTACTTCCTGAATTTGATTATGTCCGTTCCAATCAACCCACTGTTTGCCATATACAGGACCTAAATCTCCGTTTTCATCTGCCCATTCGTCCCATATCGTAACACCGTTTTCTTGCAAGTATTTTACATTAGTATCTCCCTTTAAAAACCATAAAAGTTCATATACTACGGATTTGAAATGCACTTTTTTGGTAGTAATTAACGGAAATCCTTCATCAAGATTAAAACGTAGCTGTCTGCCAAATACAGAATATGTACCTGTACCTGTTCTGTCTTGTTTGAAAGTGCCGTTTTGTAAAATATCCCGCAGTAGGTCATGATAAACGTTCATGGTTGCGAAGATACGAATTAAATAAAGCAAAAAGAAAGGATCTTTTCATAATTTTTAGCTGTGCTTTTTTAGAACAGTATCTCAAGAAAATATGACCCAACTCTGTAAATCTACAAAAAATTATGGTATAATATCAAAATAGACGTACTCAGGATATACTCGCAAAATGATGCCTAACTGAGTTTTTTGGCTACCTGTTCAGGTGAAGGAATATGAAAAGTACTCCATTTGTGCAATATAACATTATCCTTTACTAGTACACAACTCGGAAAAGAGCGTATCATTGTTTTGAGCAGGTCTTTATCCGTGCTGTAAATAGGAAAATGCGGTTTTTTGACTTCATTAAAAAACTTAATATCCGATTTTACTTCGCCAGATAAACCAATAACTGTGTAAGGTGCTTGTTCTTGTAAAGCTAATTTTTCTAAACTATTCCACTGTGGAATAGGCTTTTTTACATCAAGAATAATAATGAGATACGTCCCTTTGGATAAATCTTTTTCTATACCCGTAATAGGAAAAGGATTACCATTTTTATATTCATGAAATTCTATTAAGGGTATGTTTCTGTACGAATAAATAGTTATCCAACCACTGATAACCGTGAACAGCGCTACGGTAAGATTTACCCATACTTCATTTTTGAGGTAAGGTAAAATTTCTTTACGTTGTCTAAATATCACACTGATAAAAACCATTAAAATAATATCTTTGATAAAAGATTGTTTTGGAGTAAATTTTATAGCTTCTCCAAAACAACCACAACTTTTTACCGCACCTGTAAGGGCAGAATATCCTGTAAGAAAAGTAAAATACAACATCATCAGTAAGGCTATCCATGCTGTAATACGCATCTTAAAACCTACCAACATAGCCGCACCTACGGCAATTTCTAATACAGAAATAAACATGGCTAAACCTACAGAATACGCATCTAAAAAAGGTAAATGAAATACCTTATGAAAATACTCATCTAATTTTCGGCTAAATGCCACAGGGTCTACTACTTTTACAAAACCTGATATAATGAACCATATTCCACATATCCATAAACTTAACCATGTAAAAACTGTACGCATAGCGGCAAAAATATAACTCTCATACCAAAATTCAAAATACGTACTTATACGGATAGACTGCCATTTTACTTTGTTTTACTTTTGTAACATGAAAACAGCATACATTATTTTATCATATTTTGTTTGTGCACTAGTTTTTGCACAGTATGAAGGTCAGCCTACCTTAAATCTTGGCTACGGATTTTCAGGAGGACGCTTTGACAATGGTATATTCAAAGCCCGATATAATACTGACCAAGGAAAAGCAGAAATAAATAAGGTCACAGATGAAAATAAGTATCAAACTAATTTGTACCCCATAGAAATTGAAATTCTAACAAAAAACATCTTATTCAGAACAGGATATTGGATACCCGGGAGTGAAGAAAATAACTATTATTCCAAAGCCTACGTAGTACCAGCCTATCAATTAGAGATGGCTTTTGGCGGGTATGCGGGACGTTTTGGCTTATTTGGAGGCTTTCATTACTTTGGAACAGTTATGAAAGGTACTGTAAAAACTGACAATTCTCTATGGAAAAACTATGGTGCTACTTTACCTACAGCTATAACCTCTCCTGTACAAATACGCCCACAAGATACCGCATTCAAGTACTATTATGTCAGTAAAATGGGCTGGAACGAACAAGGATTAAATGCACATCTTTGTATTGGGAAAAAAAGGCTTAAAAAATTCAGTTATTACATAAATCTTACTTCCACCAGTGCCAATTTTATGGACGTAAAGCAAAAAGCACGCGGCATAGGACATGTGTTTGAGTTCAGCACTATTATTCCGTTTAATAAAAACAAAGACTGGGGACTATTCTACCGCTTTGGTGTAAGAGTAAATGAAACTAAACAACTTGTCATAGACCAAAGCTACTTTCCTGCTACACGTGTAACTCAAACCTATTTTATGGTAGGCTTATTTTTACCTGCTACTATACTTACTGTTTGTACAGAAGAAAGCGGTAGTAGTAGCAACAGAGATAACCCCTTAAAAAGATGGGGAGAAATGTGGTATGATTATAGTAAAAATAGAAGATAAAAATATATTACCATAACATCAAATTCAGTGTGCTAATAAGTATATATTGAAATATGAAAACATATAACATCAAACCTAGTAAATTGATAGCCGTTTTTATTCTTTACATAGTTGTTCAAAATGTTAGTGTATTGAATATTTTTGGACAAAATCCTCATATCAATGCAATTAAACATGTGAGAATCAGCCCCACAGGAAAATATGCTATTTCTACATCAGATAATATACTGTGTATATGGTCATTAACGGAGAAAAAACTACTACATACCTTACAAGAATATACCGTAGATGTAGCCTTTATTACTGATGAAACCTTCTATAAAGTAGAATATCAAAACAAAAAATGTATAGTCTCTTTGTATAATACTGTTTCAGGTAAAAAAGAAAAAACAGTCTTTGAAAAAGAAAATATACTAAATGTTGTGTTATCTCCTAAAGGCAACTTCTTAGCAGGCAGACTTAATGGGACACATTTATATGTAGTAAACTTAAAGACAAATCAAGAAATAGAAAAATTTACGACCTATCCCAGCATGGCAACTTCCACAAATTTATTATTTACTTATGATGAGAAGTATCTTTATCAGGTTTCAAACCTTAAAGTATTTAGCCGTTATATCGTTGAAACAGGAAAAAAAGATTGGGAAGTCATTAAGGAATTTAATGATAAACTGATGATTAAAACAATTGCTCATATTCAGAATAAGTGTCTGATAGCAGGAGATTTTACGATTACTTTTGATGATAATCAAGCAAAAAACTTTTACTTTTTTGGTGAAAACAAATATGAGATTTATAGTTGGCGAGATACAAAATATACACCGTATAAGTGCATAACTAATCCTGTAACGCAAAATGAGGTTATAATGGCTTGTTCTAATAATGAAGTGGTGTTTACTTCTGGTGTGAGCAACGATATAACTCTCCAAAAACCTAAAATTAAAACAAAAAACTTTTTGAGAGATATAGACATATCTCAAAATGGGCAATTTTTAATAGTAAGCTCTTCTAGTGGTTATGTTCAAACCAAACCCGGTGAAAAAGGGTATGCAAAAATAGAAATATACGACTGGATAGATAAAAAGAAAATTATAGAATTCTGATACACAAATTTAAGTATAGCAATAAAAACTTCAATATTTGCGTACACAGCAATATAAAAAAACCTATTTATGTTTCTCTTTAATAAGCCCGAACATCAAAACTCGGGCATTATTTTTTTTATAATACCCTCCTGAATTCAAATTGAGGGGTTAGCACTCTAACTTTTAGATTTTCACGGTTATATTTTTGTAACATAATCTTAACCTGAATATGAAAAGATATACTTTTACTTTATTTACTATAATGTTATTCTGTGTTGTTTCTGCCACAGCACAAAGCCAGTTTATTTATTATTATCCTTTGAACAACAATGCCAACAACAATCCTTTTAATGCTAACGTGAACTCTTTTCTTAATACTACTGACGCCACCAATGGTACACCTGTGGGCTGTTATAATGCAGATATATCTGCCCAGAATAACAATGGCACTTGGGTGGTAAGTTCAGGCAACCGTTCTCCAAAATGGACAAACAGTGGTACTACATTCAGTATGTTGCTGGAAACCGACTGGGCTAATGCTTCCAATGCAAGCCGTATCAATCTGACAATTACCTTTAAGCAAGGGGTTAATCCTGTAAATGTATCAGGAGTAACTTTTAACATATATGACATCAATTCAGCGATATGCGGTACTACTACGGGTATTTTTATAGACTCTGTTTCTGTGAGAGGACGCAATACTGCCAGTGTATACCAAAACATGACGTTAAGCAGTGTTAATTCTTGTATTACAGCAACAGGAAGCGGTACTTCCACGACTACTTTCAGAGGAGGAGCATCCTGCGGTGCCAACGCACTTTCTGCTACGGTTACATTTTCAGCACCTATCAGTACATTAGAAATTACTTATGCTTCGGGCAGAGGCTATCCTGCTAATGTAACTCTACCCTGTGCTTCTCCGTTTCCGCTTACTAGCTCTCAAGATACCCGTGTGCAACACATTATTATATCACCTATCAATCTTGGAGGATGTCCTCCTTTACCTTTACATGACTTTTCCCTCAAAGCCCTGTCCGACAACAATAAAACTGTTTTACAATGGAATACCAATTATTTTGATACAGAATCTGATTATATCATTGAAAAAAGCATAAATGGTGTAGATTTTTACAAAATCACTGATATTACTTCCTATACAGGAACTTATTATGACCATGATATATTCGGACAGTCTACTTTATATTACCGGATAGCAAAAACTTCCAAAGATGGGCAGGTATTTTATTCCAGTATTGAACAAATAACCTTAAAAAATGAACCATTTTTCACTGTTTTTCCTAATCCTGCACAAAACATTATACACATACAGACAAACAGCACTTATTATATGAATACTCCAATCTACATATTTGATTATACAGGCAAAAAAGTAACTGAAATTATGCTCTCTTCTACTACCACAGAAATAGATATAAGTATATTATCACAAGGACTTTATTTCATACGTTCTACTGACGGACAAGTACGTTCATTTGTCAAAAAATAAACCCAAAAAACCATAAGCTCTGTGATGTGATACTTTTTTATACTTTTGCAGGGTTTTACTTCCATGCAAGAGATAATTATCAGCAGAACAGACGCTATCGGAGATGTGGTTTTAACCCTACCCTTGTGCGGCATACTCAAAAAACATTTTCCTGATACGAAAATTACTTTTCTTGGACAATCTTACACACAACCTGTTATAGCAACTTGTCAACATGTAGATACTTTTCTTGATGTAAAAACCTTACCAAGCTATATTCCCAAAGTTGATATTATTATTCATGTTTTCCCGCAAAAACATATTCTCAAATGGGCATATCAGCATAAAATTCCTGTACGTATATGTACATATAGCCGCTTATATGCGTGGTTGTACGCTAATAGATTAGTATCTCTACACCGTAAAAATTCTGATTTGCATGAAGCCCAGCTTAATCTCAAACTTCTTAAACCATTGGGTATAAGTACAGAATACTCTTTGCAGGAAATCCGTCAGCATTATGGTATGACAAAAATACCGCCTTTACCTTATTACATTCAGCAGTTAATTGACCCTAACAAACAAAATTGGATAATTCACCCTACTTCACAAGGTAGTGCAAGAGAATGGGGATTACATAAATACAAACAACTTATAGAACACCTCAATCCTGAACAATACAATATATTCATTACAGGTACAGAAAAAGACAAACTTTTTCTTAAAGAATGGATAAAAAATTTACCTCCGTATATCCATGACCTTACGGGCAAACTCTCTTTACAGGATTTAATTGCATTTATTAGCAAAATTGACGGTTTAGTTGCAGGCAGTACAGGACCTTTGCATATTGCTTCGGCATTAGGTAAAAAGGCTATTGGAATTTATCCTTCCATACGACCTATGCACCCTCAAAGATGGCAACCTGTGGGTACACAGGCACAGTATGTAAGCATAGACAAAGACTGTACTGAATGTAAAAAAACACCCCAACATTGTGCTTGCTTGCAAAATATAAACTATACAACAGTACTCCAAAAAATGAACCTCTCTTGATAAGTATGTAAATATGATTTTTGTACAGACGCTTTTCTTTATTTTTGCAATATGACCTACTTTATTGGTATTACGGGGGGCAGTGCATCAGGTAAAACGTATCTGCTCAATAGAATTCAGGAAGCTTTTACGGATAAAGAAATCAGCCTTATCTCGCAAGATAACTATTATTTTGAATATGAAAAACAAATTAAAGAACCCGACGGAAGTGTGAATTTTGACCACCCCCAATCCGTAGATTTATTAGCATTAGCCCATGATATAGAACTCCTTAAACAAGGTAAAACCATTTCACGTAAAGAATATACCTTTAATAATCGTGATAAGATACCAGCTATTATTACTGTTCAACCTTCACCTATTATTATTGTAGAAGGTTTATTCATTTATTACCAGCCTGAAATAGCTCGTCAGATAGACCTTAAAATATTTATAGAATCTCATGAATATGTGCGTTTAACGCGCAGGATTATCCGTGACCAAAGAGAACGCGGTAGAACTTTGGAAGATGTTTTAGAAGAATATAACAAGTATGTTGCACCCATGTATAAACGCTATGTAGAACCTTTCCGCGATGATGCGGATATTATTATTCCTAACCATAAAAGCATGACCAAATCTGTGGATATGGTTATTTTATATCTCAAACACCTGCTCCAAAACGGATAAAAACAATATTAGTGTTGAGTAAATTTTGTAATTTTTATATCGTATAAAGTTTTATCCTATCAAAATATACAGAATTAAAGTTCAACTATATACTATTTTCTAAAACTAAAAGTAAATCTCCACTTTGATACGTAATACGTACTAATCCATTTTGCAAAACCTCGTTGCTTGTTCCGTTACGATAGCCTAAACGCAATTCTTCGCTTTTAAGCGGATATTTAAGGTTTTCTGTAATAATTCCTGTTACGGTACCTAACGGAATAAGTGAAACCACTGTACCTTTTGTAAAATACTCTTCAAAATGTTTGGGTAATGGCATACATACAGAATAATCATCATACAAAATAATTTTCTCAAAAACAGAGCTAAACCTTGCTATATTTACCACATTATTGATAGTATGGTCTAAACGTTTGCCTGTTGCCCACAGAATATTTACCATTCTAAACTCATTCTCTTGTAACCAATACAATATCTTTTCTAAATCTGTATATTCTTGGTCAGGGGTGTGAATAATTTTAATTCTTGGATACCTTGCTATAATTTCTTTCTCGTCTAAATAATGGTCAAAATCTCCTGCCCATACATCAGGAATGAGGTTATATTTTTGGCAATGTTCTATACCCCCGTCTAATACTATTATGAGCGAATTAGGATGTTTTCTAAAAATTTTACTTAATAATTCTTCTGAACAAGGTTCTCCATTAGCAAAAACCAAGGCATCTTTAAATGTTTTATTCATATCTTCTTTCTTTCCATGTAAAATTAGGACGCAAACTTACTATTCCTGCCCATATTACATATAAAACTTGAAAAATTTGACTAAATACAAAAATAGCACTACACTTCCATAAGTTTTGTCTAAAAAATATAAACATTTGTACCATTATACTGTATTCTGAAACTATTTTACCTATCCAATAACTTATGCAAAGCATTCTTATTTCACTCAACCATACAGAAAACACTGTATTTAATATCAAAACAAGATAAAAAGCATATAAAAACATCAGTTCTATGGTTAAGCCTTTTCTTTGATAGTGTGTTGCTTTGGATATCCAGCGTTTGCGTTGTTGTATAAATTCTTTTAATGTATGCTGTGCAGGCGTATACACAATTGCGTCAGAATGCTTGCAAAAGCGTATACTCTCCGGGTTTTTGTACTTTGCATGTATTTTGTGCATTAAAAGTTCATCATCACCAGAAGCTAAATGTGTACTACCTTCATAACCATTAACTCCTATAAAAGCACTTTTACGATATGCAAGATTAGCCCCATTACACAAATTAGGTCTATTGTGATATATAGCTCCCGCGCCTATACCTACCAAGCCCATAAGTTCTATTTGCTGTATTTTTTCAAACCATGTATTTGCTTGTAATAATACAGGTGCAGAAACGAACTGTACTTTATCCTCAAAACAGGATAGAATCGTGTATAGCCAATACTCGTTCATAGTACAATCTGCGTCTGTGGTAATGATAATTTCGTATTTTGCGTGTGCTATTCCATATTCTATGGCTTGTTTTTTACCTTGTTTTTCTTTGGGAATACGCAGATATTCTATCTCATGAAGATAACTTTTGATTCTATTATACAAATCGTCTTGACTATGGTCATTGATAATAAGGATTTGTACAGGTATAGATATATTTTTTTGGCTTAAAAGGCTTTTTATCAGATGCGGTATATGATGAGCATCATTTCGTACAGGAACAAGAATACTTACACCTTTAAGAGAAACGTTTTTATCAATAATTTTTGTTTCATATATTCCCACAGCATGATACAACATAAAAATAATATAGTATGCTAAAAGCACTATACAAAAAACATAAAAACCATACAAAAAGTACAGCATAGTATTTATTTAACCCATTTTGGAGGTGTCCAGTACCAACCTTTTTCGGATTGTGTCCAGTGACCAGGCTGATATTTTTTACCTGATTTACCTTTTATCCATTTTCCTTTTACCCAGGAATAACTTTGCGTTTTGCCGTTCCATTTCCAGTAGCCATCTACCCAAAAGGTATTTTTAGGCTGCTTAGGTTTAACCTCCTCTTTGGGTACAGGTGGTGCCACCGAAATATACATTATTTTAGGTTCTTTGGACTTTTTTTGGGCATACAGGTTGGGTGCATACAGCATGCAGCACAAGGTAAAAAAGGTTGTAATCATTATTTTTAACTTCATAAGCGTTCAAAAATAGAAAAAAATTATGAAAGTCAATACTTTTGACACACATCTATTCTAATGCTTATTCAAAAAAGCTATCTTATCAAATTTTATGCTTTTTTAGTGGAAATAAGTTTAATTATATTTTTTTGTCAAAGATTTGCTTTGTATAGTTTTATTTTGCATTTTTGTAATGTAGTTCTTTGAAATAGCGGGGTATTTTTTATTTGTACAGGACATATAAAGTGGTACTATATTTTGCTAAACTTTTTCCATTATGTACGAGGTTTATTGAGGTTTAGCATACTTCTATCATGTTTCAATTTCTTTACTTCATAAAGAGTATCTGTAAAAAAATGTGCATTTTGAAATAAAAATAATTTTTATTACGATATAATACGAAGTGCGTTGCGATAAAAAAAATGCCATTTTTTTTTACAACTTAACACTTTAATTATTGATTTTTGTATTTCTATTTTTGAATGCAACTTACTGAAAATTATTAAGTTAAATATACTAAACTACCTTCTCAGGTGTAAACACCGTCCATTTGTAGGGGGATTACAACTTCTCTTGCTCAGTCAACGACTCAATAACTGGTGTAAACACCGTCCATTTGTAGGGGGATTACAACTATTTCTTCTTGATTAACAAATGGAATACGGTGTAAACACCGTCCATTTGTAGGGGGATTACAACATTTGCTCTCCCTCTTTCTCGGGATAGCGGGTGTAAACACCGTCCATTTGTATGGGGATTACAACACAAAGTATATTTCTCTACTTTTGGTGCAGGGTGTAAACACCGTCCATTTGTAGGGGGATTACAACGGGCTTTTGTTCCCTGTAAACGGGATTACGAGGTGTAAACACCGTCCATTTGTAGGGGGATTACAACTAGGTACTACATACAAGCAACTATCTTTATGGTGTAAACACCGTCCATTTGTAGGGGGATTACAACATGTGTGTAGAGACTTATAC
>CALIZB010000046.1 GCA_938028625.1 uncultured Bacteroidia bacterium
TGGCATGCCACAAAGACAACACCCATACCTAATAGCATTATAGCTACACTTAAAGAAATGAACTTTTTCATGTTACTTTGAAATTAAATGTGAATACTTAATTGAATTGAATTATCGCTCTGCGCAAAGCGATAGCAAAACAAAAAAAAAACTCGTGTCAAGTATTTTTTGAAAAAAGTTAAAGAAAAGTATGTATAATACTGAAAGACAACATTTTATTTTTTACTACACAAGATAAAACAAGGTTAAAACAGCTAAAAAATACCATTTTTTCATAATTTATTCTGTCCATTGTAAGCAGTGTATTTTGAAAAGTATGATAATTTTAAGCGTTAAAAAAATCCGTTTTTTAACCTGTACAACCTGTGCTATCTGTGTTCCAAAATAGTAAATTGGGTTGATAAACACGCATTTTTATTCAAAAACAACTATCATAACAGTATAGTGTCTTTTTGTCATGAAAAACACGGTTTTATGTATATTTGCAAATAAAACCTATGCGAATATACAAAATTTTATTATCCTGTATCTTATTTTTTGGTGCTGTTAGGGCAGATAAGCCCCTTTTTCCTCTGCCATATCTTAGCCCAGATACGTATTTCAAAAAAGAAAGTAAAGCTATTAACATCAAGTCCCTTAATACCGTATATGATGAATATCAGCCTACACTTACATTAGATGAACAGGTAATTCTGTTTGCGTCTACGCGTAACGGAGGACAGGGCAATGAAGATTTTTGGTATGCAAAACGTGAAGGTGACTCTTGGGGAAAACCCATTAACTTTGAGGAAGTAAATACCCCTTCCGTAGATGCCGCTGCATGTATTTCTCCTGATGGAAAATCCGTGTATCATGTGCGAGATGAAAATAAAAATACCTTGTGTGATATTTATGTGTCTGTTATTGAGGAAGGTAAGTGGCATAAACCTATACGCTTACCCCATACTATAAATACACAGTATTGGGAATCTCAGCCAAGTATCTCCGCTGATGGCAATATGCTTTTTTTTGTATCCAACCGACCTGGAGGATTAGGTATGCACGATATTTATTGGAGTAGAAAAGATCCTGTTACAGGTGAGTGGCTTCCTGCTGAAAATCTTGGAAAAAATATCAATACTTCTGAATCCGAATTCTCTCCTTTTATTCATCCTGATGGCAAAACTTTATATTTTAGTTCTAACGGCAGAATAGACTGTTACGGCGGTTATGATATTTACAAAACTGTATATGAAAATGGGGTATGGTCGCCTGCGGTAAATATAGGTTCAGTATTTAATTCCGAAGAAGATGACAAGTATTTTGTGCTTTCGCCTAATGGAGAATATGCGTATTTTTCCTCTAATAGACAAGGTTCTCTTGGTGGACAAGACCTTTGGATGATAAAAGCCCCCAGAGAAGAGAAAAAATCTTTAGTAACACTTACAGGTGTAGTTAAAGATGCTTTTACCGATAAAATATTAGACGCAACCCTTACTATTACAGACCATAGTGCAGGCAAAATTATTGCCGTAGTAAGCACAAACAATATTATCGGAAAATACGCCGCCGTAGTACAAGCAGGTGGCATTTATGGTATTACTATCAGCAAAGAAGGATATGCGTTTTATTCGGAATACGTTACTGTTCCCGCAGAACATACTTTCAAAGAATTTATACGAGATATTAAGCTCCAAAAAGCTATCAAAGGTGCAACTATGGTTATGGATAATCTATTCTTTGAGTCAGGTAAAGCTACATTAAATATACAATCTTCCAAAGTAGAATTAGATAAATTAGTCAAACTGCTCAAAGAAAATAAGGATATTAAAGTTATCATTACAGGACATACTGATAATATCGGCATACCTGAAAAAAATAAAATACTTTCTGAACAACGTGCAAATTCTGTTAAACAATACTTGATACAACAAGGCATTCATGAGAACAATATCACTACCAAAGGTATGGGAGATACTAAACCCATCGCTGATAACCTTACCGAAGAAGGCAGACGTAAAAATAGACGTATAGAGATAGAAATTACAGAGTAAAAACGTTTTGTAGTTATCATAACTGCTATCAAACATTTTTTAATCAATGTTTTATCAAACAGTATGCGTAACTTTGTCTTTGGAAGTAGTTTCAGGTCTTGCGTTCTGCTCGGCTTTGGAGTTAAGTTTTTCTTGTAATAAAAGTATTTTGCTTCTAATTTCAAATAACCACCAAGATAATAAAATAAAACCTATTACAGCGCTGTAAAATACGGGGCGCATATTCGCATTCAGACTGTCGTTATATGTACTGAATGCAGGGTTATCATCTGCTCCTGGGTGCAAACTGTTCGTCATACGGGGAATAATGAATAATAACGGAATAAGCGCCGCAGCGGCAAATATATTGTAAGATGCACTGATTTTTGCCTGCTTTTTCTCTTCTTCTATACTGTTCCGTAAAATAAAATACGCTAGATAAATAAACACGGCTACCAAAGACATGTTGAGTTTAACGTCTCCGCTCCACCATGTACCCCATGTGTATCTGCCCCATAAAGAACCTGTTAATAGTCCCAATATGCCCAGCAGTACCCCGACCTCCGCAGACGCTACGGTTTTTATGTCATAAAGCGTGTTTTCTGTTCTTAAATACATAATAGCATAATACACAGAGACAAACATCATTACTGTCATAGAAAACCACATGGGTACATGATAATATAAATTCCTAATAGTTTGGTGTAATATCGGTAGATATGGAATATTCTGCATTAAAAGTCCCCATACTAATGCATAAGCAACTAATAATACCCCTACTATTTTATATCCATGCTTTTGTATCATGATGCAAAAATAACAAGAACAGATAACTTTTGGTTTATTTATCTCAAATGTTACTTATGAATAAATTTTGAATGTTCTAATTTATAGCCTTCCATATAAAATTAAGCCCTGATAGAATAAGAAGTAATTCAACAAATAAAATAAACTTTTCTCTACTTAATTTTTCAATCCATTTTTTACCTACCCAACTACCTAAAATCATAGCTATACCTATAAAAATGCCATAGTATAATTCTTTTATTCCAATTAGAGCGTATTTTTGGTAGATTATTGTCTTAGTTAAGTGCATAGTTAATGCAGTAAAGGCTTCACTGGCTACATAAGCCGTAGCAGTAAGATTAAGTTCAAGAAAAAAAGCGGCGCCCAAAGGTCCTGCACTGCCTATAAGTCCTGATAAAAATCCTGTTAATGCACCTCCTAATAACATTCCATTAGTTCCTAATGGTATTTTTTTGATGCCTGCTCTACGGTAAATTACTAATATAATCAAAAAAATACCAATCCCAAATTTAATTTTATGACTGTCAGTGTCCGTGAACAAATAACTGCCGAAGATAGAGAAAGGTATAGCTGTCAGTAAAAAAAAGAATACGGGCTTCCATTTCAATTCATGTCTACCAAACCATACGCGCGAGGCATTACCGAATAATTGTGCGATAGTTAGAATAGGAACAGCCGTTTTTACTCCTACAATACTTGCTAAAATAGGTAATAACACTAATGCTCCACCAAAACCCGCCGCACCTGAAATAACCGCAGATATAAAACCAACAATAAATAACAAAAGCCATTGTTCCATTAACGAGGTACAAAAAGAATAATACAAGCGCCTATAATACAAACTAACGCCCCAATAATATCCCATGTATCAGGTATTTGATGTTCTGCTAAATACAACCAAAGTAAAGAAACAGCAATATAAATTCCACCATAAATAGCATAACTTCGTCCTGCAAATTCTACCTCAACTTTGGTCAATAAGAAAGCAAATATAATCAAAGAAATAAACCCTAATATCAACCAATACGGGGATTGATGTAATTTAAAGTATTTCCAAAAAGTAAAACAGCCAAGTATTTCAAAAAAAGCCGCTCCCATGTAAATAAAAACATCTTTCATAGTTTTATTGAGTTAAATAAGGTATAACTGCTTGGATAAATAAAGCAATGGTTACTACTGCACCGTTAAGATAATTAAGATAAATTTGATAACGGTTTCTTATTGAGTCATTCTTAACCCAAACTAATGCAGGATAGAACAATGTTCCTAATGCCCACCACTTAAAATAATATAAAAATAATCCCGAAGCTAGCGTGTAAAATATAAATACTAAAAGCAAACTTAATCTTTTGCCAAGTACAACAGCCGTAGTACGTAATCCTGTATCTTTATCAGCTTTAATGTCAGGGATAGCGCCTAATATGTGCGAACCAAATCCCCAAATAAATAAAGGCAGTAGTTTCCATAAAGAAACGTACTCTACGGCTACGTCCTGTGCTGTGTGAAAAGTAGCCGCATCATAAAAATAGTATAAAGCAAAAAATGCACTTATAGTATAATGAAAAGAGGAACTGATAAAGTCTAAAAACGGTCTGCCTTTAAGTTGAATAGGTTTTACAGAATATGCCAGTGTTACTATAAACATAGCAATATATACTATGAGGTTAAAATCAAGGTAAAAAGTATAAATAATTCCAAAAATAATAGCTAACATAGCTGATGTCCATAAAATAAAACTATGATATTCAGGGGGCAAAACTTTACCTTCAAGATTAGTTTCTAATTTTCTCGCATTCTTTAAATCAGTTTCATAGTCAAATACGTCATTTACTCCATAGAGGATAATGTTGTATGGAATAAGAAAAAAAAACAATGTAGTGATAAAAAATGGTTGTTGTATAACAACTAATAGATTATACGGTGTAGTTCCTTCAATCTTGAAGGATAAAGCCGCCATGATATAAGAAAAACCGAAGGTGTACGCTGTATTAACCCATAAGAAAGGGCGAGACACTTTGAGTAAAACCTGCAAATTTTGTTTTATACTAGGATTATTATGATAAGGGGCTTTTTTCACAATGCAATATTACACGAAAAATAAACTAAATATAGAATGTTTGTTCTATCTTTTTAGTTTCAGTAACCTTGGTTTGCAACTTGTTTTTTTGATAACGGTACAGGTACTCTGCTAAACAAAATGCACCAAAGGCACAGAAAACATGCCACAACCAGTGTGTACCTATACTTAAAAACTCTTGTTCTCTGTCTATCACACGGCAGGTAATCGCTAAGGCAAAGCCTACTCCACTACCTAAAAGCCAACCTAAATTTTTACCTTTATGTTTAATCAGTAAAATGACTAATGGTGTAGCAACAATCAGCGTTGTGATGCTGTAATTGATGTTAATAAAAGCATTTTGGGGCAAATTGTAAGGTCCTACTACTGCAAAAATAGCCCATCTTAATAGAAAAGTACCCAATAATACACCAATAGTATAACTCCATTTTTTAAGAACTTCATACCAAAAATAAACGGTTATCATTAAACTAAGCATCATAATAGGCATCCAGTCCATAAACAAAAAAGCAGGATATTTGCGGAAAGCATGAAAAAGCGTACTGCCTAACCCACCTATAAATAAAAATGGCATACAACTAATCAAAAAAAGATAGTTTTTGTATTCATTTTTTACTTTATATGCGTAATAAAACACAGGTATCCAGAAAGTAAGTGAAGAAAAGGCATTCCAGGGTTCTGCAAGCCAGTGGGATAAATCGGTTTCTTTGTAGAGAGGTCCAAAGTCTGGAGGCATATAGAGAATATTACGTAGTTTGATTTCAAAACGGCTATACATGTCAAAAAGTTCTACGCAGACAAATTTTAACAAATTAAGTTTTATATGATAGCTAAATTATGTGTATGGCTTTATTTTTTCCGTATTTTTGTGCTATGATTATTGCTAACCCTATCTATGACCTTGTCTTTAAGCGTTTGATGCAAAACGAAAAAATAGCTAAATTCTTTATTAGCACGCTTACAGAACAAGAAATAGAAAACCTTACTATTCAACCCCAAGAATTTACCTATTCTGACGAACTTGTTGGCACACGCTTACTCCGAATGGATTTTGTAGCTACGGTAAAAACTGACGAAGGCTATAAAAAAGTTCTGATTGAAGTGCAAAAAGCCTTTGAATACATAGATTTAATGCGTTTTAGAAATTATCTTGCTGAACAATACAAAAAAGAAGATACAATTGAAGGTAAAAATACGGCTTTACCTATTACTACGATTTATATACTTGGGTTTAACATTCCTGAAATAGAGTCTGCTTGCTTTAAGGCAGAACGCATTTACAAAGACTTACTTACCAAAGAAATTATTCCTAAAAAAAGTGATTTTGTAGAACGTTTAACCCATGACAGTTATATTGTGCAAGTCAAACGTATTCATGGCAAATATCAAACAAGGTTAGAAAAATTGCTCTCTTTATTTGAACAGTCTAATTTTGTAGATAGTGAAGGAACTCTCAAAAATTATCCTTACAGCATAGATACAGAAGAATTAAAACTCATG
>CALIZB010000047.1 GCA_938028625.1 uncultured Bacteroidia bacterium
TTCTGTTCAGGAATTTTTCGCTCAGTTATATGCACATACATCTGTAGAAGCCGAACCCGCATCAGCAGGGCGTATGATGAACGGACATTTTGCCACACGCTTGTTAGATGAATTCGGAA
This sequence comes from uncultured Bacteroidia bacterium, assembly GCA_938028625.1. Lineage (GTDB taxonomy): Bacteria > Bacteroidota > Bacteroidia > JANWVE01 > JANWVE01 > JANWVE01. Next base: position 120 of record CALIZB010000047.1, read on the forward strand.
ACTGGAAAGAACTTACCCAAAACAAACAATCCTCCGCAGATGTATCGCCTACAGGTAGTCAGATGCCAAGATTGGTAGGTTTAGCTTATGCATCAAAATTATACAGAGAATTGAAAGAATTAAGCCATTTAACACAATTTTCTATCAATGGAAATGAAGTAGCTTTTGGAACTATTGGTAATGCCAGTACCTCAGAAGGTATGTTTTTTGAAGCACTCAATGCCGCAGGTGTACTCAAAATTCCTATGGTCGTTTCTATATGGGACGATGAATATGGTATCTCGGTACATGCACGCCACCAGACTACCAAACAAAACCTCTCAGAAATTTTAAGCGGTTTTGCCCTTAATGAAAACGATGAAGGTTTTTTAATTTATACGGTAGAAGGTTGGAACTATCCTTTGCTCTGTCAGGCTTATCAGGAGGGCGTAGCTATTACACGGGAAAAACATATTCCTGCTATTTATCATATTACTGAACTTACCCAGCCGCAAGGGCATTCTACGTCAGGTAGCCATGAACGCTATAAAAGTAAAGAACGCTTAGCATGGGAACAGGAACATGACTGCATCAAAAAATTCAGGGAATGGATTATTGAACAGGGATTAAGCACAGAAACCGAACTTGCACAAATAGAAAAAGAAGATGACGAATTTGTCAAAGAAGCTAAACAAAAAGCATGGGAAGCCTATCAGAAAGATATAAAAAGAGATGTATTTCTCTGTACAGACGTACTGGACGAGGTGATACCCCACAGCGAATATGCCGCACAGCTTACTCAGATTAAAAATGAACTTAATAAGATAAAAGAACCTATACGCAAAGACGTGATGACAACTTTACACAAAGCTATTCGCATTACGAAGGGAAAGTATAAATCTTTTATACAACTCAAACAACAGTTTTTAAGCGAGAACCATGAACGATACAGTAGCCATTTGTATAGTGAAAGTACACAAAGTGCTTTAAGAGTAAAAGAAATAAAACCTGTATATTCAGAAAAAAGCCCTACGGTAGATGGCAGACAAGTATTACAGGCTTGTTTTGATAACCTCTTAAACCGTTATCCGCAGGTAATAGCATTCGGCGAAGATGTAGGTACTATCGGAGATGTAAACAAAGCCTTTGAAGGTTTGCAAGAAAAATACGGAGAATTACGGGTAAGCGATACAGGTATTCGGGAGTGTACAATATTAGGACAAGCCATAGGTGCGGCTATGCGCGGACTACGTCCTATTGCAGAAATTCAGTATTTAGATTATCTTTTGTATGCACTTCAAATTATGTCTGATGATTTGGCAACCGTTCAGTACCGTACCAAAGGTGGACAAAAAGCACCTGTTATTGTACGTACGCGCGGGCATAGGTTAGAAGGTATATGGCATGCAGGTTCTCCTATGGGCATGATTATTCATGCACTCAGGGGTATGTATGTGCTTGTACCCCGTAATATGACCCAAGCCGCAGGATTTTACAATACGCTTATTCAATCTGATGATACAGCACTTATTGTGGAAGTGCTTAACGGATACAGGTTAAAAGAGCGCATTCCTGATAATATCGGCGAATTTACTGTACCTCTCGGAGTACCCGAAGTTTTATGTGAAGGTTCTGATGTAACTTTGGTAACTTACGGGGCTTGTTGTAGAATTGCTCTGGAAGCCGCAAATATGCTTGCTGAAACAGGTATATCTGTCGAAGTAATAGATGTACAGTCTTTACTACCGTTTGATATTCACCATAGTATAGTGCGTTCTTTACAAAAAACGAATAGAATAATATTTTTAGATGAAGATGTACCTGGCGGCGCTACGTCCTTCATGATGCAACAAGTATTAGAAGTACAAAACGGCTACCGCTGGTTAGACGCTAAACCTCTTACGCTTACTGCCAAAGCACATCGCCCTGCTTATGGTTCTGATGGAGATTATTTTTCCAAACCTAATGCAGAAGAAATATTTGATGCTATCTACGCCATCATGAATGAGTATAATCCCGAACAGTATCCTAAATTATTTTAGAGTCTTTAAAGGTTCATCTTAATATACCGAGTTATTTATACTTACACAGTTTGCTTTAACTTTTTGAGCAAGTTCTCTATTGCTAAATCATTAAAATCTTCTATTTGTTGTAATAGGTATTTTTTCAGTTGGGCAACCGTAGCATTCTCATCATTGAGAAATTGTATTACCTTACTTAACTCTTCCATATTGCCTATAAGCAGACATTTTTCGGCTTCGGCAACCCATGTGTCAGGGATATGTTGCTGAACAAAGGTAAAATCTAGTTCTTCTATATTGAAAGCAGTTTCTTCGGTTGTATCAGCCATAACATCATTTTCATACACATATTCAATGTTCAGATTTTTTGCAATAGCGTCAAAAAGTTGTGAAGCTGTGTAGGGTTTGGCAATATAATCATCTAAACCTGACTGTATAATTTCATGTTTCTGATGCTCAAAAGCATCTGCGGTTACAGCAATAATTTTTACGTTGCTCTGAGGATATTGTGTACGAATTTCTTTGGTGGCTTCAAAACCATTGATAACAGGCATACGAATATCCATCATGATTAAGTCAGGTTTGAAAGTATAATATTTTTCAACAGCTTCTTTACCGTTATAGGCTTTTTCTGTGATAAATCCTGCGGATTGCAAAAATTCATTAGCAACCTCTACATTGATTTGGCTGTCATCTACAATAAGAATACGGGGTTTAATCTCATTTTTAATTGCTTTTACTTTATTTGTATTTTTCTGTGCGGTCCGTACAGGAGTTTCAATAATTTCAAGGGGAAGAGAAAAACTGAAAGTACTGCCTTTATCTAATTCGCTTTCTATATGCATAACACCACCCATAAGTTCAATATAGCTTTTAGTAATGGCTAATCCCAATCCTGTACCGCCTTCTGTATTCTGTGCATGGTAAATTTGGGTAAAAGGCTTGGTCATTTCGCTTATTTTGTCTTTGGGTATGCCTCTGCCTGTGTCCCTTACAGCAAAACGGATATTGCCGTTAAATTCTTTGGTTACGATAAACGTAATACTACCCTTTTGAGTAAATTTTACCGCGTTGCCCATAAAATTGATGATGCATTGACGGAGTTTTCCTGTATCTGTGCGGACATGCTTGGGTAACTGTGCGTCTTTTTCTACAACAAGTTGTAGTCCTTTATTTTCACATCTTAATTTGAATAAATCATAAATTTCTTGTACGAGTGCATGCAAGTCTGTTTCATCATAATGCAGTTCCATTTTACCTGCTTCAATTTTGCTCAAATCCAAAATATCATTGATAAGACCAAGTAAATGCTCTCCGCTTTTATTGATGATTTGTAATTTTTCCTTGTGTTTTTCGGATACAGAATTATCATTCATTAAAATTTGAGCATAGCCCAAGATACCGTTGAGAGGTGTTCTCAATTCATGGGACATATTAGATAAAAAATCAGATTTTACTTTATTAGCTTGTTCAGCCTGTTTTTGAGCAATTTCTGCGGCTTCTTTGGCTACTACAAGTTCCTGAGTGCGTGCTTCTACCAAATCTTCTAATTTTTCGTTGAGTTCTTCCATTTCACGATTTTTTTCCTCTAAGTCCTGTTGATACAAGCGCATCTGCTCTTGTGTAGCTTGAAGTTCTTCGAGATTTTGGCGAAGTTCTTCTTCGGAAGATTGTAAAGCATTAGTTTTTGCAATAAGCTCTTGTTCATTTTGTAAGCGAATAATTACGTTTGCAAATATCTCACCTATTGTTTTAAGGAGGTTAATTTCGTTATCTTTCCAAGTTCTATGTTCGCATTTTGTAACAGACACCATACCTATACTTTTATTTTTGAAAATCATAGGGATAGCTAACATCGCTTTGACGCCCATTTGTGCAAAGAACGTTTTTTCATTACTTGCTTGGTCATCTAGTTCTGTTAAATCTGAAAAGACGACATTTTGAGACTCTATTATAATTTTTTGTGTAAAATAAGGGAAGAAACCAGCCTGCATTTCGCGTTCTGTGTCATTTTTGAATTCTCTTATACCTTGAATAACAGACCAATCAGCAATATGACGAATAACAGTATTATTATTTTTGAGTATCATCACGTTAGCAAAGTCTGCTTGCATAAAATTTCCTATTTTTTGGAGGGTTTGTTCTAGGGCAGGGATAAGTTCCTTATTATCTATATTTACAAATAACGTTGAAGTTTCTGTAATAATCTCGTCTATACGAACTCTTTCTTGTAGGTTATGGTAAGTACTCTGTAATTGTTCTTGTGTAGTTTGGAGTTCTTCGAGATTTTGGCGAAGCTCTTCTTCGCGAGCTTGGAGTTCTCTATTTTGTTGTTCTATAAGCAAATCAGCGAGTTTTTCTTGGGTAAAGTCTCGTGCAGTACCCAGCAGTTTAAAGGGTTTTCCTGTTTCATCAAAAATGACTTTCCCTTTTGCCATTATCCACATAATTTCTTTTTTAGCGTTGTACATACGATGTTCTACGTCAAATATGCCTGTCTGCGTAACTGCTGTGTGAATAGCTTCATTAAGTTTTATTCTATCCTCTTCGGGGAGCATTTCCTCATTAAATTGTTTAAGAGTAAGGGGTGTGTTTACGGGTATGCCTGTATTATGATAGAGCTGGTTGCTCCATATAAGTGTATCTGTTTCAAAATAGTATTCCCATGTACCCAAACGAGCAATATTTTGTGCTTCCTCTAAACGAGCTTCGTTTTCTTCTACTCTACGGATATAGTTTTTGAGAGTGTTTATATCCAAACGTTGAATATACCCTGTGGAGAGCGTTATTACCAATAAAACAATGTAAACCCTGATATACCCACTAAATAGTATTCATTGGGTTGTAGACTGGGTGCTGAGGGAAGATAAAATATACGAGAGAGAGGGATATAAGATACAAAACAAATCCATGCAAAAAGAATCCCGATTAACCTTTGCTTTTTCTGATAAGGTGCATAAAACAGCATTGGCATAATCGCAGAAAGTAGCGCTGTAGAAATAGTGAGAAAAAAATCAATGGTGGGTTGTTTACCATTAGAGGTCATAAGAGAGATAATGAGCGTGCCAATGTTAAACTCAATAATGCCTAGTATTTTAGCTATATTAGGAGAGAGATATTTACTTACCCAAGGGGTAAGAAAAGCAGGCAGACAGATAATCCATAAAACAACTATAATAACAAAAGGTGCATTAAAAGAGAGTAAACTTATAGTAAAAGGAATACCTATAAGCGGTCCTACAATAAGCCCTGTTTTATTAGTAAGAATAACCCTGTTTTTTTCTAATTCATCCATTTCGGGTTTTATACCGTACTCAATAATTTCTTTCCATGAAGCCATGTTCAAAAATACGAAAAAAGCATAGAAAACAGATTATGTTAATCAATATGTCTGCTATTATTATGCGAGAACATCTTATCAAAGTAGCTACTATTTAGAAAATAACCCTAAAACAAAACAAATAACACAAACTATTTATCTACTAATGACTTGAAATTAGTACCTATTTTTGATCATCTACTATTACTCCTTATGGTTATTTGAGATAGAGTTTGATTTCAGAGATGCCAAGCAACTCTTTGGACTTTCAAAAGCCATAAAAAAAATTAACTTAGTAATACCATCATACTTTGCTTTTTGCTTGTCAAATAACCACTCAAATTTTGTTATAAGAGCACAAAAAGTTATTATACAATCAAAAAAGTTTTTATTGTTGACTTAGAAATTACTAACTTAGAAACTATCATTTTTTTAGATACCTCTCTTGGTATTCATATCCAGATTTAACACAAACTTAATTTTTTAATCAAATTTTTTTGTGTAAGTTTGATGCGTATAAATATAGAAAGTTATGAAAAAGTTCATATTAGTTGTTACATTAATGTTGTTTGTAAAAAGTCTGCTTATGGCACAAACAGCGAAAGAAGTTACTATAACTCAATGGTCTGTGAAAGAAGAAAATGGATACATAAACATAGTAGGAGAAGTAAAGAATACCTATCCAAATGCTTTAGGTTTTGTAAAAATTGAAATTGAGTACTATGACAAACAAGGCAAACCTATCAGTGTGAATAGATTTACAGGTAAAGACGCAGGTACCATGGAAAAAGATGAAACTACGGCAGATTTAGAAGTTATTCTACCTGGTGAGACTTCACCTTTTTCAAGAACAAGAGATATTAGCAAAATTAAAGGAGAGTTTGGTTCTTGCAAACTTAAAGCTGATGGTATGCTTTTTAAGGAAAATCTCCCCTTTTCTGCAACTTTATCTAATGTAAGCGTAACCCCTGATGGTCAAAATTTTACAGTAAAAGGCACGTATAAAGCTATGGGCAGCCAAGCATGCAAAAATCCTGCAATTATTATGGTAGGATATGATGAAAACGGAAAGATAATTAAATCTGAAAAGTTTAATTTTACCGTAGGTAACGATAAATACAAGTTTGTAAATTCTCTTGAACCTAACCAGACCTACGAATTTTCTGCTAAATTTCTCACTGATAAAAAAGATAAAGTAAAACAGGTAAAAGTACTACCTTTTTATAGCGGATACTTTTAGATAAGATTGAGACCCTATGATACAATAATTTTAGTTCCATGTTCTTAAAATAAACAAATAGAGCATGCTAACTATTTACATAATGGATAGTTAGCATATTTTTTATTCCTAAATAGTGGTTTTACTCAATTTAAGTATAAAATTAAGTGGCTACGAGTGAATATTTAAAGCTAAAAATAAGAGAAGCTACAAGCAGACTAATAGATAATTTTTTATTGAATGAAACCGCAAGAAACAAACCTATGCTCTTAAAGTTTTTTAGTAGTTTTGCTTAATGTTTTCACGTTATATAGCTCTTCGTACTGTATTTCACAAACGGGGTAAAAGTACTTTTATTATATGGATTGGTGTTGTGGGAATTGCAGTTTCTGTATGCGTGATACAAATTGCTATGGCTATTCATGGCGGATTCAAAGAGAGCATTACAAATACGATTTTTGGCTATGAAGCACAACTTCAAGTAGGTAAATACAACGCAGAAGAGGGTATAAGTAACGAACCTCTCCATTTTACAGACAGTTTGGTACAGTTTATCCGAAAAAAACACTCTAATATTCACAAAATAAGCCATTATATTGTAATGCCTTCATTAGCACAAAGCAAATCCGATTTGGAAGGTATTATGCTCAAAGGAGTAAGTAAAGAAAATACATTAGATTTTTTTAAGCACAATCTTGTAGCAGGAACACTTCCACATAAAGACAGTGCTTTACAAGTTATAGTAGGAAAAGTTTTAGCAAATAAACTGAAACTTAAAGTAGGCGATAAACTGAAACTGTTTTTTATGCAGAATCCTCCAAAAGCACGGGTAGTAAAAATTACAGGCATTTTTCAGACCAATATGCACAATATTGATGAAAGCACAGTGGTAGGAAATATCGGTCTGCTACATAAAATTCTTAACTGGGAAGACAGCCAGACTATGGGTATGGAAATATGGTTAAAAAACACCGCTCACATAGAACAGGACAAAGAACAGCTTAAAAATATTTTACATAGTGCAGGTTTATTAGAACAAGAAGTCTATACTGTATATCAATTATACCCTAATTTATTCAACTGGATTGACTTACAAGGAGGACATGTACGCATTATTATTATGCTTATGCTTATTGTAGCTACTATAAATATGACCTGCACACTTTTAGTACTTATTCTAGAACAAACTAAGTCTGTGGGCATACTCAAAGCGGTAGGGGCTTCGGAAGGACAAATCAGAGGAATTTTTGTATATCAAGCAGGTGTATTGATTGCTTTGGGAAGCATGGTAGGCAACCTTTTAGGTTCGGGGATTATTCTTGTACAGCAAAAATATCATTTGTTTAAACTTAATCCTGAAAGTTATTTTCTGAGCTATGTTCCCATGAAGTTCAGTCTGCAAAACCTGCTTTTGATTGATTTAGGTGTAATTTCTGTATGCACCTTGTTTATGTTTTTCCCTGCTTTGTACAGCAAAAAAATATCTCCGATTAAGGCGCTTCGTACTGAATAAAAATAACATAAAATCACTCATATTTCTCAATCTCGTAATGTTTTGCCCGTCAAATGAATAAACAAATCTTCCAGTGTAGGTTTTTGAATAGATATATCATTAAGGTTGATATGTGTTTCTGAAATAAGGTTTTGTAAAGTTGTGTTTATGTCGTGCGTTTTAAGCATATATTTTCCATCTTTTTGTGTAAAAGAGAAATTTTTTTCTAAAACATTGCTGTCCAAGGCACTTTTTTCTATTATCAAAGCTGTAGGTAATTGTGCTTGTTGAATAAGATACTGCGGCGAACCTGTACTTACAATTTTGCCGCTGTCCATAATAGCTAATCTATCACACAAGCGTTCTGCTTCATCCATGTAATGCGTAGTAAGAACAACGGTTTTACCTTGATTTTTGAGTTTTTGAACAATGTCCCATATATTTCTGCGTGCTTGTGGGTCTAAACCTGTGGTAGGTTCATCTAAAAATACAATTTCAGGGTCATTTACTAATGCTAATGCTAATACTAAACGCTGTTTTTGACCACCCGAAAGATGTTTGGTATAAGTTCGGGCTTTCTCTTCCAAATTTACCCAGGTAAGCAAAGTATCTACATCAACAGGATTAGGATAGTAGTGCGCAAAAAGTTGTAGACATTCTCTTACTGTAATTTTATCATACAAAGATGTACTTTGAAACTGTACACCTATTTTCTGTTTAATTTCTTTTGCATGCGTTTTGATATTCATTCCTGAAATAAACACTTCACCCGAATCTGCTTTTTGAAGCATTTCTATGATTTCCAGAGTAGTAGTTTTGCCTGCGCCATTGGGACCTAATAGACCAAAAACCTCTCCTTGTTGTACTTCAAAACTTACTTCATTTACTGCGAGTATTTGTTTAAAGCGTTTTATAATCTGAATTACTTCTATAACTGCCATGCCACAAAATAAACAAAAATTATAGTCATAAAAAGAAGTTAATGATGTCGTTGTATAAAAACAAAAAAATATGTTGAAGTTTAGACTAATGTAAATATATTTGCAAAAATTTAAGTATATTATGGCAGAAGTCAGACCAGATGAAGTATCTGCAATTCTACGCAGTCAACTTGCAGGTGTAAAAACAGACGCAGAATTAGAAGAAGTCGGCGTTGTATTACAGGTAGGCGACGGAATTGCACGCATATTCGGTTTAACCCAAGTACAAGCAGGAGAACTGATAGAATTCTCCAATGGCGTAAAAGGTATGGCACTTAACCTTGAAGAAGACAACGTAGGTGCGGTATTATTCGGTTCTTCTGAAGGTATCAAAGAAGGTGATACAGTAAAAAGGACTAAAAAAATTGCGTCTATTCCCGTAGGAGAAGGACTTTTAGGGCGTGTTATCAATCCACTTGGCGAGCCTATTGACGGCAAAGGTCCAATTACGGGTAATCTTATAGAACTTCCTTTGGAAAGAAAAGCACCTGGAGTAATCTACCGACAACCCGTAAAAGAACCACTACAAACAGGACTTAAAGCAATTGACTCTATGATACCTATTGGTAAAGGTCAGAGAGAGTTAATTATCGGAGATAGGCAAACAGGTAAAACTGCTGTGGCTATTGACACCGTTATCAACCAAAATAAACTCAATGAAGGGGTTATTAGTATTTATGTTGCCACAGGACAAAAAGGTAGTACCGTAGCTCAGATTGTACGTATTCTTGAAAAGTATGATGCTATGAAAAATACTATTATTGTAGTAGCTACCGCATCAGACCCTGCACCGCTTCAGTTTATTGCTCCTTTTGCAGGTGCTACTATTGGAGAGTACTTCCGTGATACAGGTAGACACGCACTCGCTATTTATGATGACCTTTCTAAACAAGCTGTAGCTTATCGTGAAATTTCACTTCTTCTCAAACGCCCTCCTGGACGTGAAGCCTATCCTGGTGATGTATTCTATTTGCACAGCCGTTTATTAGAACGTGCCGCAAGAATTAACGACAATATTGAGGTAGCCAGCAAAATGAATGACCTGCCCGAAGCATTAAGACCTTTGGTTAAAGGTGGTGGTTCTTTAACTGCATTACCTATAATAGAAACACAAGGCGGGGACGTTTCCGCTTATATCCCTACTAACGTAATTTCTATTACAGACGGACAGATATTCCTTGAAAGTGGCTTATTTAACTCAGGTATTCGTCCTGCTATTAACGTAGGTATCTCTGTATCCCGTGTAGGAGGAAACGCTCAAATTAAATCCATGAAAAAAGTAGCTGGTACACTTAAATTAGACCTTGCACAATATCGTGAGTTAGAAGCCTTTGCAAAATTTGGTTCTGACTTAGATGCTACTACTAAAATGCGTTTAGAAAGAGGAAAACGTTCCGTAGAACTACTCAAACAACCTCAATACAGCCCACTACCCGTAGAGGAGCAAGTTGCGGTTATCTATGTAGCCACCAAAGGTTTGTTAGACAGTGTAGCCGTAGATAAAATCAAAGAGTTTGAAGCACAGTTTATCTTCCGCCTAAAAAATCAGCATGCTAACGTGTTAGAAAACCTTAAAAAAGGCAAACTTGATGATGCAGAAACCTCTGTTCTTGAATCTGTTGCCAAAGACGTAGCTAACAGTATGAAATAATGCCACATAATAATAAAACACAAAAAAAAACGACAATTCTTACAAGATTGTCGTTTTTTTCTGTATCAACATTGAATTGGAAAAACTGTCTATTGAGTACAGAAACAGTGTATCCTTAATCAATATGTAAAATTAGTAGGATTATTTTTGTGATGCATAGTTAAAATACTACAAAAACAAAGTAAAATTTGTACAGCATAATATTTTTTGTATTTTTGGCACACATTCAAAACAAGTAAACCATTATGACAAAAGTATCTATAATTGGTGCAGGAAACGTAGGTGCTACCTGTGCCAATGTTATCGCTCATAAAGAACTATGCAATGAATTAGTATTAGTAGATATTAAAGAAGGCATTGCAGAGGGAAAAGCCTTAGATATGTGGCAACAAGCCCCTATTGATTATTATGACACGTATTCAGTAGGTTGCACGAATGATTATACTAAAACAGCTAATTCTGACGTGGTAGTAATTACTTCAGGTGTACCTCGTAAACCTGGTATGTCCCGTGATGATTTAATTTCTATCAATGCTGATGTAGTAAAAAGCGTTACAGAAAACGTAGTCAAATACTCTCCTAATGCTATTATCATTGTAGTATCTAATCCGCTTGATGTAATGACGTATCATGCATACAAAGTATCAGGGTTTTCTTCTCAAAAGGTGCTTGGAATGGCAGGAATTTTAGATACGGCAAGATACAGAGCATTTATTGCAGAAGCCTTAAATGTAAGTCCAAAAGATATTCAAGCTATTTTAATGGGCGGACACGGTGATACTATGGTGCCTTTACCTCGTTATACTACGGTTTCAGGTATTCCTTTAACTGAATTACTGCCCCAAGATAAAATTGATGCTATTGTAGAACGTACTAAATTTGGTGGAGGCGAACTTGTTAAATTGATGGGTACTTCTGCATGGTATGCCCCAGGCGCTGCAGCCGCACAAATGGTAGAAGCCATTCTCCGCGACCAAAAACGTATATTCCCTTGCTGTGTACTTTTACAAGGTCAATATGGATTAAACAACATTTATGTAGGTGCTCCTGTAATTCTTGGCAAAAATGGTGTAGAAAAAATTATAGAGCTTCAACTTACAGAGAGCGAAAAAGCATTGTTAAACGCTTCCGCAAGTGCCGTAAAAGAACAGTGTGATGTGTTAGATAAATTATCTGCGGCAAAAGGCTAATTTTGTTCGTGATATCAAAAAATAGTTCATCACTTTAAAGAAACAAACCCTATAGGACTTTGAAAATCTTATAGGGTTTATAGTATTTGGTTATTCAAGATTACTCTTTGATGAGTATAGTATTAAATGCACTGTATCCTCTGTATTCAGGATAATACATTAATGAAGCAATAGCAGGCGTTACATGATATCTACCAGGTATCTGTGCTTTAAGTAAGTAAGAATATTCATAAGTTCCTGGATTAAGTTTAGTAATGGTAATAGCTAATTTGTTATCGCGGTATTCACGATGCGTGTACCATCTATTCCAGTTACGATAATTATAAGCATAAGTATCCCAATAATTAGTAATACCATCATATTCTTTTTCAGAGGGAATAATAAATCCCTTGGTATCACGGATAAATTCACAACCTGCAGGAATAGGGTCTTCTATGAGAACAAAATCTTGTGCCGCGATATTAGATACTTTACATTTAACCAATATTTCATCTCCTGAATGTATATTTTTGAAATCTACTTTTTCTTTATGGTAAGTTAATTTTCCTAACACATCTACCTTTTTGACCAATTTATAGTATTCTCGTTCTACGATGAATGTTTTTTCGTTATCAGTTTTTTGGTTGACAGGTTTTTGTTGTTCATTGGAAGAGTTTTCGTTATAGAAATAAGTAAGTTTTCCGCTGACCATAGCCATACCTGTACCTTCTAAACGCAGATTTATTGTATTATTTCCCAACTGCAAATCTTTTACCTTAACAAGTGGCTGTTTTTGGTTACGATTATTTTTATCTATTTTTTGAGTATAGAGCGTTTTACCATTTTGTGTAAGAGTAAGTGTGTATTCTGCATTAACTTCCTGTTTAATAAACTCATTGACGGCATAAATGGACATTGCGGTCTGACGGGTATTGTGCCATGCTTCACCTTCCCGTTTAGACATAAGCCATCGGGTAGCCAAAGGCAGTACTTCATGATTGGGACGTACCATGTATATTGCTTTAATGGCATTGGCAGTGGTTTCTACCTGGTCATCTTGCCATGAGTAATAGAACTTTTTACCTCCCCAGTAATGTCCCATACCTGTTTTCTGTACTTTTTGCATGAGCATATCTAGTAATTTATCCTGCATGGCTTTGTCTTTGGCTAAACTGGCTGCCTGCAACCATAAACTTAATGTATAAGCATTTTCTTTGTCTAATGGCATAGTTTTATATTTATCCCATACTTCATTGATGCCACAGTTAAGAGCTACCATCATTTGGTACGCATGAGTGGCAGGGTCATCAGATTTTTTATTAAATATCAATTCTCTCAATGCATTTCTACCACCATTATACATGTCATCAGGTACGGGGTGTCCTGCTTTTTTAGCAAGATACAGTCCATTACATACATAAGCGGTCATAAATGGGTGTGTAGCGTCGTTTGTCCACCAGCCCCAACCGCCATCTATATGTTGCAGTTCTTTTAAGCGTTTGATACCAGCCTGAACCATTTTAGCAAGTTCAGCTTTATTTATAGATGCTGTATATTCAGAGTTACCAAGATTTTCCAAAGTATTGGATACAATCACATTAGGTAAAAATCTGCTCATAGTCTGTTCTAGAAGCCGTAAGGGTAGCCAATAAGGTTTTCTATGCCGTTAAGCAAAGCAGAGGTAAGAGAAGGTTCTACGGTAAGGAATAATGAGGCACTAGCTATATCTGTATTCTGAGGAACTGTTTGAGATGCTGCATGAAGAAGTTTTTTGCATTTTTTATTTTGTAGGCTACTACACGAAGATTTTTTGTACTTCGGCTGTACGAATAATCATAGTATTGTATAGTAGCGGATTGTTCCGTAGTAAAGGTTTGATTAGCATAGATGTAAAAGCTACGTTGCTGAGCTTGTAATACGTATATGGGCATCAATAAAGCTAATACGCATAAAAAGATGAGGTTTGTTTTCATAAGATAAGAAGTACAATTTAGGCATATATTCCTGTACCTGTAACAAGGTAAATGAGATTTTGAAAAATAGTCCTGATATCGTTTAAATAAATTATGTTAAAAACGTACTTTTGTATCCTATGATATATTTGGCACGTCCGCACCTGTCAGGAAAAGAATGGGAATATGTAAAACAATGTTTAGATACGAATTGGATTTCCGTAGCAGGGGACTTTGTGCCACAATTTGAACAAAAAATAGCAGAATATACAAATGTACAACATGCAGTAGCTATGTCTTCGGGTACAGCGGCGTTGCATATTGCTTTACATACCTTAGGCATTGGGCAAAATGACGCGGTTATTGTACCTACTCTTACCTTTGTAGCTTCGGTTAATGCTATTTGTTACACACAAGCTACTCCAATTTTTGTAGATGTACATCAAGATACATGGCAATTAGATACACACATATTAGAAAATTACCTGAATATAGGGACTTACGCATATCAGGGAAATTATTATGACAAAAAAACACATAAAAAACTAAAAGCCATTTTACCTGTCCATGTACTTGGCAATATGCCTGCTATGCACAGGATACTTGAATTAGCAGATAAATTTAACCTCATAGTCGTAGAAGATGCCGCAGAAGCCTTAGGGAGTTTTTATCAAAATAAACATGCGGGAAGTATAGGAAAAACAGGTATTTTGAGTTTTAATGGTAATAAAATTATTACTACGGGCGGCGGAGGTATGTTGCTTACTAATGATAAACAAATTGCAAAGCACGCAAGACATCTTATTCACCAAGCTAAAATAAACGGTAATGAATATATTCATGATGAAATTGGATTTAATTATCGCTTATTAAATATATTAGCGGCTATCGGCGTAGCACAAATAGAACAATTACCTTATTTTCTTCAAAAAAAACAAAATATATTTCAATTTTACAAGGAGCATTTAACCCCATTAGGACTTATAACCCAAAAAATAACCGAAAATGTACGTTCAAATTATTGGCTAAGCACATTTCTTTTACCTGACCATATAGATAAATCAGGTTTATTACAATTTTTACAGGCAAATGAAATAGAAGCACGTAGTTTTTGGAAACCTATGCATACTTTGAGTATGTTCAAAGAATTTTCTTACATCACACAAAATAACATGGCTGAACAGATTTATCAAAAAGCTATTAGTCTACCATCAGGAACAGATATAACCGAAACAGAACTGCATACTGTTATCAATGCTATTAAAAACTACTTAAAAAAATAATACACAAGAATTTTATATAACTTTGCCCCATGAAAAAAATAGGTATTATAGGGGGAGGGCAGTTAGGGTTAATGCTCATGGAAGCGGCTGTGCCTTTCAATATAAAATGTAATATTCTTGATACAGAAGATTGTAGCGCAGGATATCTAGCCCATAAACACATTATTAGTAATTTGTATGATAAAAAAGCCATTAAAAAGTTAGCTAAACATTCTGATATACTTACCTATGAAATAGAGCATTTTGATACAGAAACTGTATTAGAACTTACCAAAAAAGATAAAATAACCTGTATTCCTTGTCCCGAGATATTACACATCATTCAAGATAAATATAAGCAAAAATGTTTTTTTGAAGAACATCAAATTCCCACAGCACCGTTTGTATCAGTTAATAGTCCAAAAGAATGGAAAAAAGCCGCAGAACAGCTTAATACAGATACATTCGTAGCTAAATTACATAAAGGCGGTTATGACGGCAAAGGCGTGCTAATTTGTGATAAAAATAGCCTTACACAAACTTTTGACGCACCTTGTATCATAGAAAAATTTATTCCTTGTAAGCATGAAATTGCCATTATAGTAGCAAGAGATAAACAAGGTAAAATAGCGGTTTATCCTGCGATAGAAATGGTATTTGATGAAGAAGCTAATTTGCTTAAATACCTGCTTTGCCCTGCGCGTGTATCTGAAAAATTAGCACAACAAGCACAGAATATTGCTATTCAAGTGGTAGAAGCTTTAAATGGAATAGGTATTTTTGCTATTGAGATGTTTGTTACGCAAGAAGATACGGTATTAGTAAATGAAATTGCTCCCCGCCCACATAATTCAGGACATCATACTATTGAAGCCTGTTATACTTCACAATATGAACAGTTGATACGTATTTTATTAGATTTACCCTTGGGCAGTACAGAGTTAATTAAACCTGCGGTTATGCTTAACCTTCTCGGTGAAAAAGAATATCAAGGTATACCCATGTATGTAGGTTTAGAACAAGCCTTGCAGATACAAGGAGTTTATGTGCATTTGTACAACAAAAAAGAAACCCGCCCAATGCGAAAAATGGGTCATGTAACTATTTTAGGAAATACTCTTGAAGAGGCTATGAAAAAAGCAGAACAGATACAGATAAAAGTAATTTCATAAGTTCAGTAACATACGTATTAGACTCATTATTTTTGTTAAATGTAGTTTTAGTTCGTTTATAATATGCCCAAAAAAGTTTTATTTATCACGTATTATTTTCCTCCCAGCGGAGGCTCAGGTGTGCAAAGACCCCTTAAATTCATTAAGTATCTACGTCAGTTTGATTGGGAACCCATAGTATTTACTATTAAAAACGGTGAATATCCTGCTCTTGATGAAACGCTTTGGAAAGAAGTTCCTGAAAACACTACTGTTCTGCGTGTACCTGCTTTTGAACCTTACAAATGGTATAAAAAATTTACCAACAAAAACAAAACTACTAAAATAGACCGAAATGTATTAGAAACCTCTTCCAAATCATGGAAGGACCGGATAGCGATATGGCTACGGGGTAATATTTTTATTCCTGACGCCCGTAGATTTTGGATACGTCCTTCTATAAAGTTTTTATCCCGTTATCTCAAAGAAAACAAAATAGATGCTGTTATCAGCACAGGACCTCCGCACAGCGCGCATCTTATTGCTTTGGCTGTAAAAGAAAAATTTGGTATCCCATGGATTGCGGATTTCAGAGACCCATGGACAAAAATTTATTATCACCAGCACCTGCAACTCTCCAAATGGGCAGAAAAAAGACATCTTGAACTAGAAGAAAAAGTATTAAAATATGCAGACATTGTAGTCACCATAGGTAAAACACTAGCAGAAGAATTAGCAGAAATTAGGCAATTACCTGTGGAATATATTTACAATGGTTATGATGAATCAGACTTCGCGCCATACAGAAATCTACCTTTACACGAAAAATTTACACTTACTTACATGGGAACTCTACTTCCACATATAGAACCAACCGTTTTATGGAGTGCATTAGCCCAATGGTTGGATAAGAATCCCGAAGCTAAAACACAGTTTCAAATTCGTATGATAGGTAAAATTCCTGAGAAAGTTAAACAAAATATGCAACAAGCAGGATTATCTGAATACACATATTATTCCCCTGACGTAGTAGAACATCATACCGCTATTGAAGAAATCTGCAAATCTCATATTTTATTTATGAGTGTAGTTTTGGATAAAAATACGGTTTCAGGCAAACTGTTTGAGTATTTGGCATCAGGCAAACCTTTTTTATGTTTTTGTAATCCCGAAGGTGATGCGGCACAAATTATTCAACAATGTAATGCAGGAACAGTATTACCTTATGACGCAGAATACTCAAAGATTGAGGCTTTTTTAGATAAAGAATGGCAACGGTATAAAGCAAAAGATTTTACTGCTGTACCTAATGAAAAAACACAGCAACTCTCCCGAAAATATCAGACAGGACAACTAGCCCAATTACTTAACAGATGTGTAAGTTGAAAACAACTTTTGTGAGTTTAAACAAATGATTTTTCATTGTTTTATGCAATTTTGTATCTTTGCGGATATGAGAAATTACATTGTATTACTGTTATTTTTTTGTGTGACACAACGATTTTTATGTATAGCTCAATCAGACTTAAACCGTGATTTGATTATAGGCATAACAGGCGGGGGTGGTTTAATGCTTCCTCTTACTTCTGCGGGAACTGGTTTTCCTTACCCTATTACAGGCGGAATACGCTTTGATTTAAGAATGTCTAATTACGTATATCTGCGCAGTGGTACGCTCGTACGTTATGCAGGTGTGCGTAGTCAGCACTATGAAGCTACTACCTTCAAACCTGATTATGTTGACTATAACGTGGTTAATTTAGTTGTTCCTTTGAATATAAGAGTAAATTTAACCCCTGTATGGAGTAAAGAAAAACATTGGTATATAGCAGGCGGTTCTATGTTTTATGTGGGCGGTTATAGAATAAACAAACAAGTTTCAGGTTCAGGTATGTACACAGGGTTTCCACAAGACCCAAATAATCCTGTGTATAAAAGCAGTGAAATCCGCAGTCTTTTGTACCTGCTAAATTTTAACCTCTCACCAGGTATAGCTAAACGTATTCATAGAAAATGGATATTAGAAGCAGAATTAGAATTTGCTCGCAATTATATGCAAGGTAAAGGCAGATTAGACAATCATTGGTATATTGGTGCTAATATGGGCATTTTTTACAACAAAAGGCATTAAAAACTGATAAGTTGTGAAAATAAAAATGTAGTTTTGCAGAGTATTCTACAAGTGTAATGAAAAAGATTAAAATACATAAAACTGCTCCCGAAGACAAAAAATTTGATAAGGATAAAGTTAAACAGGAAAAGTTCGGATTTAAAGAGGAAAACACTGATTCTAATTTCAAAAAGAAAACTTACAGCAAATCATTCAGTCAGTCAAAAACAGGTACATTCAAAGAAAAAAGCTTTGAACACACAGAAAAACCTAAAAAAGAATGGAATAAAGACAACCTAAAATACGACTCTGACAAAAAAAACACATGGTCAGGTACAAAAAATAAATCTTATAGCAACTCGGAAGACAGCAATTTCAAAAACAAAAAGAAGTCTTATATAAATTCAGAAAACGAACACAAAATAGACAAAAAACAATGGAATAAAGATAAAAACACGTCTATTGTAGAGAGCAAAACTACATATACCTACAACAAAAATAAAACCTATTCAAAATCAGACGAAGGGTATCAGAAAGAAAACAAAAATTTTCCTAATCCTTACAAAAATTTCGGAGAAAAGAAAAATGTAAAGAAATTAGCTAAAAAAATGCTTAAACATCATACGGCCAATGTTACCAATCTTAAAACACAGTTACAAACCTTAAAAAAATTACAGCAACTCCCCAAAGACGAAGTAAGACTTAATCGTTATATTGCCCACTGCGGTATCTGTGCAAGACGTGATGCAGATTTGCTAATTAAATCGGGTAAAATAAAGATAAACGGTGAAGTGGTGACAGAACTTGGCAAAAAAATAAATCCTGAAAAAGATATTGTAGAGTTTGAAGGTAAAAGAATTGAACCGCAAAAATTTGTGTATATTCTCATGAACAAGCCCAAAGACTGTTTATGCACGCTCAAAGACCCCCAAGGCAGACGTACTGTATTAGATATCATTGGAGATGTTGTACCAGATAGAGTATTTCCCGTCGGTAGATTAGACCGTAATACTATCGGATTGTTACTTTTAACCAATGACGGAGAACTTGCACAACGCCTTATGCACCCTTCTTATGAAATTCCAAAAATCTACCAAGTAACCCTCAATGAACCTTTTCAGCGCGCTGATATGGAAGCTGTACGCAAAGGTATTACTTTGGAAGATGGTTTAGTTCAGGTAGACAACATTGAGTACGTTCCTGATACACATAAAAAACAGTTAATTATACAAATACATTCTGGCAGAAACCGCGTCATCCGCAGGATATTTGAGCATTTAGAATATGAAGTAGAAAAATTAGACCGCATCATGTATGCAGGTTTGAATAAAAAAGCGCTTCCCCGCGGCAAATACAGGTTTCTCAATGAAGAAGAAATACAGTCTTTGAAAAAATTGGTCAATTTGGATTAAAAGCCTGCTTTTCCAAAATATCCCGATAAAATTTCTATTTTTGTGGCATGAAAAAGACCGTAGTCAGTGGAATACGCTCCACAGGACACCTGCATTTAGGGAATTATCTTGGTGCTGTAAAAAACTTTGTACGTATGCAGCATGAACACAACTGCTTTTTTTTTGTAGCAGATTGGCATTCGCTTACTACACACCCAACGCCTGAACGGCTTGCCGAATCTGTAAAAAACGTAATTATTGAATATCTCGCCGCAGGATTAGACCCCGAAGTATGCACCCTCTATGTACAAAGTGATATTAAAGAAATTGCAGAACTCTACCTGCTCATGAATATGAATGCCTATCTTGGTGAATTAGAACGCTGTACTTCCTTCAAAGATAAAGTCCGTGCTAATCCTGATAATGTAAATGCGGGTTTACTCACATATCCTGTACTTATGGCGGTAGATATTCTTATTCACCACGCAGACTACGTACCCGTAGGCAAAGACCAAGAACAACACCTTGAAATGACCCGTACTTTTGCTAATCGCTTTAATTATCTTTACAAAACAGAATACTTCAAAGAACCTGTTGCCTATAATTTTGACCAAGAACTGATTAAAGTCCCAGGATTAGATGGTTCAGGTAAAATGGGAAAAAGCGAAGGAGAAGGAAATGCCATTTTTCTTAATGACAGTCCCGAGATAATACGCAAAAAAGTAATGAAAGCCGTTTCAGGCAATACCCCCACTATACCCAATGAACCTAAATCTGAAGCCGTAGAAAATCTTTTTACTTTGATGCGTTTAGTTTCTACCCCTGATACTGTACAATACTTTGAAGAAACCTATAACAATATGACTATTCGCTACGGAGATATGAAAAAACAACTCGCAGAAGATATTATCACATTTACGAAACCTATCTATGAACGTATTCAAGAATACGAAAAAAATACAGAATATATTAAGAAAGTATTAGCCATAGGTAGAGAAAAAGCTCGTATTAGCGCACAAAAAACATTGCGAGAAGTAAGAAAAATAATTGGTTTTGAAAACATTGATTAAAACCTGAAAAATCCATTTATGCAAAAAATTATCATTATAGATTTTGGTTCGCAATACACACAACTCATTGCCCGTAGAGTAAGAGAACTGCATGTATACTGCGAAATTTATCCTTATTTTCATGCGTCCCAAGCGATAGATACAGATACAAAAGCAATCATTTTATCGGGAAGTCCCGCAAGTGTGCATCAAGAAAATGCCCCTGATGTAGAAAACGAAGTATGGCAAGCTATATCTTATTTACCTACTTTGGCAATATGCTACGGCGCGCAGCTTATTTCTCATAAACAAGGTGGAAAGGTTGCTCGCGCAGCTATACGCGAATATGGTAGAGCAAACCTTACCCAAATTCATGAAAAAAACTTATTTAAAAATGTAGATACAGGTACTCAAGTTTGGATGAGTCATGGAGATACTATTTTAGAACTTCCACCCGAATACCAAAATATCGCATGTACGGAGAGTATTCCCGTAGCGGCGTTCAAACACAATCAAAAACCTATTTATGGTGTTCAGTTTCACCCCGAAGTAGTACATACCTTGCAAGGTAAAATACTTATTCAAAACTTTGTTTATGATATTGCACAATGTAGCCCCTCATGGACAGCAGAGAACTTTATAGAAAGCACTGTTGTCCAAATTCAGCAACAGGTTGGTCAAACCGCAAATGTTATCTGCGGGCTTTCTGGCGGCGTGGATTCTTCTGTTGCCGCTACGCTCATTCATAAAGCAATCGGCAAACGCTTGTACTGTATTTTTGTAGATAATGGATTACTTCGTAAAAATGAATACGAACAGGTATTAGAACAATATAAAGAACTCGGCTTAAATGTTATCGGTATAGATGCAAAACAACGTTTTTATGACGCACTTAAAGGTATCAGCGACCCTGAACAAAAACGTAAAACTATTGGCAGAGTATTTATTGAAGTATTTGAAAAAGAAGCCAAAAAAATTCCTAATGTGCAATTTCTTGCACAAGGCACTATTTATCCTGATGTCATAGAATCGGTTTCAGTAAAAGGACCTTCGGTAACTATAAAATCACATCATAACGTAGGCGGTTTACCTGAAAAAATGCACTTAAAATTGATAGAACCTTTGCGAAGTTTATTCAAAGACGAAGTACGCAATTTTGGTAGAGCATTAGGTTTATCAGAAACCTTGTTAGGCAGGCATCCCTTTCCAGGTCCGGGATTAGCTATTCGTATTCTGGGGTGTATTACTCCTGAGAAAGTATCGCTTTTACAGGAAATTGATGATATTTTCATTCAGAACTTAAAAAAACACAATTTGTATAATGAAGTATGGCAAGCCTTTGCGGTTTTATTACCTGTACAATCTGTGGGGGTTATGGGAGATGAAAGGACTTATGAGCAAGTAGCTTGTTTAAGAGCGGTTACCAGTGTAGACGGCATGACTGCTGATTGGGCAACTTTGCCTTATCCTTTTTTAGCAGCAGTTTCTAACCAGATTATTAATCAAGTTAAAGGTATAAACAGGGTAGTATATGATATAAGTTCTAAACCTCCTGCTACTATTGAGTGGGAATAACAAGAGTATAGTATTTATTGTCAGCATTTTGTAATATATGCAGTAAGCCACTAAAAATTTTTATCTTAACATCACAACTTTTTATTTGGATTTTACAAATTTGTATTTTATTTTTGCTACGCAAAATATAAAATCGTAAAAAAATGGGAAAAACGAATAATACCTTTGAAGCTAAATACGAAAGAGCGCAGCTACTCTTAAACTACATCAGTAGTTTTTCCGAATACCAGCCTCCCCGCCAGTGGGAGTCTATTACTGATTTAAGCAATATGCTCAATACTATTGCAGAGATAAACGCAAAAGAAGCAAAACTCCGTGTACAGTACAGTGAGTTAGCGGCACAGCGTCAAAAGGCGTTTAGAACTGCACCCGATTCTCTTCAAAAAACCGTAACTCTTGTACTCAATGCTGTAAAAGCTCAGTATGGTAATAAATCTAATGAATACAACACCATAAATGCAATTGCCAAAACTACCCGTGCTATTCACCGAAAAGAAGGAGAAGAGAAGATTACAGAACTCTCTTACAATAGTTTAATAGACTCTTTCCGGAACATGATAACCGAAATAGAAAATTTTTCTGTCATGTACAATCCTACCGTAGAACAGGTCAGTACTGAGGAACTTACCAAAAAAATAGAGTATCTGGAAGAACTTCATAAAAAAGTAGAGGAAGTACTGGAAGAACTGAATGAGGTAAAAGCCCAGCGTCAGGAACTATACAATGGAAAAAATGGACTTTCTGAACGAGTAAAAAGAATAAAATCTTATATTAAAGTTCAGTATGGAATTAACTCCCCTGAATACGAGTCTATCAAAAGCATCAAAATTTAAAGACTATGACAAATATGACACAATAAGCCTTGCCAAATATTTACTAGGCAAAATATTAGTTTCTTCGCAAAATGGACAAATTACCGCAGGCATAATCCATGAAACCGAGGCTTACCTCCATGACGACCCTGCGTGCCATGCATATATGAATAAAAAAACGTCGCGTAATGAAGCTATGTTTATGAAAGCAGGAACAGGATACGTGTATTTTATTTATGGCATGCACTATTGTTTTAATGTTGTTAGTTATGCAGAAGGAATAGGTGAAGCAGTTTTAATACGTTCATTATTACCTGTTGCAGGTATTGAGATTATGCAACAACGTAGAAATATACAAAATATAAAACAATTATGCAATGGACCGGGTAAATTGTGCCAAGCATTAGGCATAGATATATCTTGTAATGGTATTTCTTTACTTGATGACACACTTTACATTCTTGATTACAAAGAATTTAATGATAATGAAATTGTAAGCACAACAAGAATTGGTATCAGTAAAGGTAAAGAATTGCTGTATAGATTTTATGTAAAGATATAAAAGGTTTCTATTTTATTTACTTTGTCTGCTGTGATGTTCTTCCAAAGCTGTTTTCAAAAGTTCCTGTAAACTATCAGCATCAATATCTTTTTTACTCCTGAATTTTATGTGGCGTAGTCGTTTTCCTGTGCCTTGCAACAAGTTTTTGGGGTCATTCAAAACTGCCCCGTGAAAAAAACCGAGATTTACGGAGTCTTTCAAAGGCTTAATATAGCAAATTTCACCTTTCATGTTTTTTTCTGTTCCAAATGTTATCATTTTGTCAGCATAATCTATCCATGTTTTGGTTTCAGGAAGCATTATTTTTTGAGTTATTTCAAAGATTTGTTCCGCTGTTTCAGCAACCTGTGGTGAAAATTGTTGAAAAAATTGACATATATCGTTTTGCATAGTTTATTCTATTTATAGTTTAATTTTTTTAATGCCATATACTTCTATTTTTGTAAAAACGCTCAATAAAATCTCTTTTATCCGAAGCAGCATAACGAAAAGATAAAAACAAAGAAAACAAGGCAAAAATGCTTGTAAACAACATAAGATACACAGAACGCCCTGAAAATGCATAAATAAGTCCTATCCAAAAAATTCCTATTCCCAAAGGGATAAAAGCTAAACCTAAAAGCATATTCTGAAAAGGTTTAATATACTGTTTTGCTTGTTTTATCTGTGCAATAATCTCTAATCCTGCATATCCCAATAGGAGCAATAGAAAAATAACAGGAAACAACAATGTGCCTCTAACTAAAAATTGTATTGAGGGAAATATAAACAAAAAACAAAGGATATAAAACAGACCCGCTTTATAGTGTCCCATGTACCAGCGGTGCAAACCCAGAACACCTCCCAGAAAAGCAAGAAAAGCAGTGAGCCACTTGTTTTTTCCAAGCAAGTCCATTTTTTCCAGAGTTGAAAAAGAATGCAGGTCAATACTGCTTGCAAAACAGAACAAGGGTATACATACTGCCGCAACAAGCGTAAAGACCTTCAAGTTCATAGTATTTCTTTGTTTTGCTGTGATTGAGTAATCTGTTCTAATATACGATTCAGTTCCTCTTCAGTTTCGTAATTGATTTTGATTTCTCCTCTGCCTAATACAGTATGGTTAAGTACAACTTTCGTTTTAAAGATAGAACTTAATCCCTCTTGAACTTTACGAATGTGTATTTCTAAGCTACTTGGGAGTTTCTCTTCTTCTTTTTTACTGATTTTTTTCTTTTCTTTTCCTCCGTCAGCACTACTTAACTCCCTTACAATTTTTTCTACGGCACGCACAGAAAGCTCTCCATCTATAATTTGTTTATAGATTTTGAGCTGTAAATCTATATTTTCCACAGTAATCAAGGCGCGGGCGTGTCCCATGCTAAGCAAATTATCTCTTAATCCTACCTGAATATCATAAGGCAGTTTGAGCAAACGGAGGTAATTGTTTACCGTAGAACGGTCTTTACCCACTTTTATACCCAGACTTTCCAAATTTAATCCGCACTCTTCAATGAGACGCTGATAGGCAAGAGCAATTTCAATAGGGTTTAAGTCCTGACGCTGAATATTCTCAATTAGAGCAAGCTCCAGCATCTGTTCGTCATTAGCTGTACGAATGTATGCAGGTATCTTAGTCAATCCTGCCATTTTTGAGGCTTGTAAGCGCCTTTCGCCTGAAATAAGTTGAAATTTATCTTCTCCTATACGTCTTACGGTGATAGGCTGAATAATACCTTGCTCTGCAATAGAATCCGCTAGTTCTTGTAAAGCAATTTTATCAAAATTATTGCGGGGCTGAAAAGGATTAGCTTCAATTTTATCTACATCAATTTCGCCGATAAGTTCATATTTAATTTGTTTTTGTTCTTTTTCCTCAATGAGTTCCTCCTTATTAGCATCACTTAAAATAGCCCCTAATCCTCTACCTAACGCATTTCTTTTTGCCATACTTCATTCCTCCATGATTATGATAAATTAATTTTGGATAGCTTTTCTTTAATTTCACTCTCTTCGTCTTTTACTTCTAAATTATTTTTCTTTAACAGTTCACATGCTAAACGCATGTAGTTTTCCGTCCCTTTTGAACCTGCATCAAATAAAATAATAGGCAGTCCAAAACTGGGGGCTTCGCTTAACTTTGTATTACGTTGAATAATCGTGTCAAAAACTAATTGCTGAAAGTGTTGTTGCATTTCTTCTACTACTTGATTAGATAACCTTAAACGACTGTCATACATAGTAAGTAAAATACCTTCTATTTCTAACTTTGGGTTTAATCTTTGCTGTACAATTTTAACCGTACTGAGCAATTTTCCCAGTCCCTCCATGGCAAAAAATTCACACTGAACAGGAATAATGACGGAATCTGCACTGGTGAGCGAGTTTATAGTAATTAAACCTAAACTGGGACTGCAATCAATAATGATAAACTCATAATTTTTTTGAATTTTGTCTAATACAGTTTTCATCACCCGCTCACGATTGGGCATATTGACCATTTCTACTTCTGCACCTACCAAATCAATATGAGAAGGGAGTAAATCTAAAAATGGAAGTTGAGTTTTAAGAATAGTAGTAGCTGGATGAATATTGCTGTCTACTATACATTCATAAATACTATTCTCAACTTTTTCAGGGTCAAAGCCTAAACCACTAGTTGCGTTTGCCTGAGGGTCTGTATCTACAAGCAAAGTTTTGTGTTCTAATACTGATAAACTTGCCGCCAGATTGATTGCGGTTGTGGTTTTTCCTACTCCTCCTTTTTGATTGGCTATTGCTATAATCTTTGCCATACACTAAACAATTTTTGTGTAAAGGTAGTGTAAAGTTCCACAATACAAAAATAAATTTTGGTTATTTTTTTTATCTTACTGAAAAACAACGACTCATAATGTTTCACGATGTTTCACAATTTACCATATTCCATAAAAATTTTGCGATTTTATTAGTGCATAAATAAATGCGGATATGTATTTTATTTGTAAAATTTGTTACTTTTGCTGTAAAGAATGAAAAAATATCTTTTTATCTGTCTAATTATTCAAGTTCTGCTTTCTTACGCACAGGTAGGTGGGCGGGGGGTTTTTCAAGTATTGAACCTTGTTCCTAATGCTAGAATGTCTGCGCTGGGGGGCTATGGTATAGCACTATACGATAATGATGTAAATACTACTTATCAAAACCCTGCCCTTATCAATCCTGAAATGAAAAATAGGCTGGGTATAAGCTATGTAAATTCTTTTGCAGATATAAATTATGGGTATACAGGTTATGCTCACGAGTTCAAAAAAATTGGGCTTGTAGCAGGTGGCGTACAATACATTAACTACGGAAAATTTACCGAAGCTAACGAATTTGGTGAAAAAACAGGTACATTTACCGCTAATGATGTAGTACTATCCGCAGGTACAGCAAGACACTATAAAGAACACTTTCATTTTGGTGCTAATCTCAAACTTATTTATTCGGGCATTGCACAATATAGTTCTACGGGGTTTGCTACGGATTGGGCAAGTGTATATCAGAATGATAGCCTGAATATTACAGGAAGCATAGTAATTAAAAATCTCGGATTACAAATCAATCCTTATGTACCTGGAGGCGTAAGAGAAAAACTACCTTTTGAAATACAAGCAGGTTTTAGCCACAGATTAAAACATTTACCTTTACGATTTATGTTTAACTTTATTCATTTAGAAACCCCTAATCTTGCCGCCATAGACCCTAATACTCCCAAAAAATACGATATATCAGGCAACGAAATAAAACCTAAAATTTCTCTATCAGATAAGATATTTCGCCATATTGTGCTAGGTGGAGAATTTTATGTGGGCAAATTTGTTCAATTACGTTTTGGTTATAATCATTTACGCAGAAAAGAATTAGCCGTAGAAACAGCCAAAGGACTTTCAGGTTTTTCTCTTGGTGCAGGAGTAAAAATTGCTATGTTTAATATTGACTACGGGTATGCTTCTTATAACGTGGCAGGTACAACCAATACTTTCTCTGTAACCGTAGATATTGCAAAATTAGCTAAAAAATCACAGCAATAATAGCTTTATTTTATTCTCATGCGATTTTATTTATTGTTGCACTTTGCTGTGCTTTTATGGGGATTAACGGCTATTCTGGGTAAAGTTATACAACTCTCTCCTGTACCAATGATGTGGTGGCGTACTTTTATTACCGCTTCAGGATTAGGAATTATACTCATTTTCAAAAATAAATCTTTCAAATTACCTTTACCTATAAACCAATACTTGAAAAAAATGGCATTGATTGGTTTTTTGATAGCTGTACATTGGCTGTTGTTCTATGCTTCCATTAAAGTATCCAACGCTTCTGTGTGTCTAGCAGGTTTTGGTACAGGAACACTGTTTACGGCTTTATTAGAACCCTTAATAGATAAAAAACAACTACAATGGCAAGAAATTGTTATTAGTATATGGGTAATGATAGCCGTATATGTTTTGGCACAGGCAGATATATCTATGTTGCTAGGGCTGATGCTTTCTGCAAGCAGTGCCTTTTTCTCAAGTTTATTTACTATTCTCAATAAAAAATTAGCCCCTTTATACAGTCCTTTCGTGATTTCTTTTTATGAAATGTTATTTGCTTGTCTTGTTTTAACCTTATTTCTACCTATTACCTTATGGTATGAAAAAACAAGTTTTTTACCACCTTCTCTTACAAATTGGGGTTATTTAATGATTTTAAGCCTTTTCTGTACAATTGTAGCATTTAGTATCTCTGTATTTGTAGTACGCAGATTAAGTGCATTTATGGTTACTTTAACTACTAATTTAGAACCTGTTTATGGTATTCTGATGGCATACTTTCTTTTTCCTGAAACAGAACGCATGAGTGTTCATTTTTATCTGGGTGCGGTTATGCTCATCAGTAGTGTATTGATATATACTTACCTTAAAGAACAATTTGCTTTTAAGTAAAAATAAACCTGCTTCAATAACACAGTTGCACGAAGCCACGTTTCTCATAATACCCAACGAACTTTTTCACATATCAATTCACAAATAGAAAGACAAACAAGTGAAAATGCCGTATATAACGCTTCCTATACCGTTAAGTGTAAAAAAAGCAAGATTAACTTTACTTATATCCTTCGGTGTAACCAAAACATGCTGATATACTAAAATACCTATAAAAATAACTGCACCTGTCCAATAAACTATATAATTTAATCCGTTAATGCCTGCCCAGCATACAAAAAATGCTGTAATGCAATGAATACAAATAGATAAAAGAATACTGTTTTTTCTACCTAACCATGCAGGAATGCTGTTTAACCTATGCTGTTTGTCAAATTCTTCATCTTGTAGGGCGTAGATAATATCAAAACCTGCTACCCAAGTAAGTACCATAAAAGAAAAGTACAAAGGCAACCAATCAAATCTACCTGTTATAGCTAAATACGCACCTATTGGAGCAAGAGATAAACCTATTCCTAATATAAAATGGCATAATGCAGTAAATCGTTTCGTTAAGGAATATCCTAATACTACTATCAGTGCCACAGGTGAAAGATAAAAACAAATAGAATTGATGAAATACGTTGTAACTATAAAGGCAACACTATTTACCATAACAAAAATTAACGCATTTTTAGGAGAAATCACTCCTGCGGGAATCTCTCGGTTTGCAGTACGCGGATTATTTTTATCTATATCCCTGTCTGCATAACGATTGAATGCCATTGCCGCATTACGCGCAAATACCATACACAGCACTACGAGTACTAATTTTTGCCACTCAAAAGGCTGTACCTGTATTCCCAATACCAATCCTACCACTGCAAAAGGCATGGCAAAAATAGTATGGGAGAACTTAACCAAAGACAGATATTTTTTTATCACAGTGCAAAGCTAAATAATACCCTAAAACAAAAAATGTGTTTTTCAAGTTTTCTTTTTGGCAAGCAAAGGTTTTTTGTCTAATTTGCTTAACATTATGACAAAAAAATCTTTTTCTGATGACAGTTTGGAACTTATCCGCAATGTACTTAAACAAGAACCCTACAAATGGCTTAACGTCAAACAGATTATGGCACGCCTACCCAAAGAAAACCCACTCACTTTTCAGGAAGTGGAGTATATTCTTGAAGAATTAGTAGAGCAAGAATTAGCCGCTTTTCAGGATTTTAAGTATCAGTATCTTAAAAATGAAGTGTTTGAAACCACTTTTGTAGCTACCAAAAGCGGACTTGCCTTTGTAAAACACCCTGAATTAGATATTGATGTAATGATAGAAGAAAAACATCAGTCTGTCGCTTTGAACGGAGATACAGTTAAAGTAAGATTATTACCCTATAAAGATGGGCGCAGACAACAAGGTAAAGTACTTAACATTATTCAGAGGGCGAGAACAGAATTTTTAGGTTATTATTTTGAAGATGATGGAGATAGCTTTGTAATGCCCGCAGATAAAAGCCTAGATATTGTATTTTACATTCCTGACCTTGAAAATCATAAAGTAGAGAATGGTTACAAAGTAATAGTACAATTATTACATTGGCAAAACCGCAGAAAAAATCCGATAGGCAAAATAACCAAAGTTTTAGGCATGCCTGGTACGCATCATACAGAGATGCATGCTATTTTAGCCGAGTTTGGCTTTGAAACAGAATTTCCACCCGAAGTAGAAGCTGAGGCTAATGCTATCCCCAAAGAAATACCTGATGAAGAAATTCAGAAACGCAGAGATATGCGAAATACGCTTACTTTTACCATAGACCCTTTTGATGCCAAAGATTTTGATGATGCACTTTCCTTTAAACCTCTTGAAAATGGACATTTTGAGATAGGTATTCACATTGCTGATGTGAGCTATTATGTAAAACCTAATTCTTTTCTTGACCAGGAAGCCTATAAACGTGCTACTTCGGTGTACCTTGTAGACAGAACTGTACCTATGCTTCCCGAAGCCTTATCTAATTTTTTATGTTCTCTCCGCCCAAATGAAGACAAACTCACTTTTTCTACGGTTTTAGAAATGGATTTGCAAGGTAATATCTATAAAGAATGGATAGGAAGAACTGTTATTCACTCTGATAAACGTTTTACATATGAGGAAGCCCAAGAAATATTAGAAAATCCCACAGGAGAGTATGCTTATGCGCTTACTACACTTAATACTATTGCTAAAAACCTTGCTAATCAACGATACAAAAATGGTTCTATCACTTTTGAAACTGATGAAGTAAAATTCAAATTAGATGGGAACTTTAAACCTGTGGAAGTGTACAAAAAAGTTCGTAAAGATGCTCATAAATTGATAGAAGAATTCATGTTGTTAGCAAATAAAAAAGTTACTGAATTTGTGTATAATCAACGGGAGAGTCCAAGAAATACCTTCGTATACCGCGTACATGACGCCCCTGACCCACAAAAAGTAGAAGACTTAAGTAATTTTATTCGGCTTTTTGGGTATACTGCTTTAAGTGATGAGCAAAAAACAAAAAAAGCATTTAATCTCTCTTCCAAAGCCTTACAAAAGCTAATGGAACAAGTAGAAAACTCACCTTCACGAGATATTATCCGAAGTTATGCAGTACGGTGCATGGCAAAAGCAAGATACACCACTGAAAATATTGGGCATTATGGATTAGCTTTTCCTTTGTATACACATTTTACCAGTCCTATACGCCGTTATCCTGATATAATGGTGCATAGACTATTACAGCATTATTTAGATAATAAACCCAGTCCACCTGCAAGTACTTTTGAAAAACAATGTCAACATTGTTCGGCTATGGAAAAAAAAGCATCAGATGCAGAGAGAGCTTCTATTAAATATAAACAAGCAGAATACTTGACGGAACACATTGGCAGTTTACATGAAGGTACTATTTCAGGCCTAACCGAATGGGGCATCTACGTAGAGATTGATACTATGCGTTGTGAAGGTATGATAAGCCTTCGTGATATGTATGATGACATTTATGAATATAATGATAAATTATTTGCCGTAGTAGGTAAAAAATCAAGTAGAAAATTTAGACTGGGAGATAAAATAAAGGTTATTGTAAAAAAAGTAAGTTTATTAGACCGAACCATTGATTTTGAATGGTATAGCAATCATAAAAAGTAATACTGTGTTCGTAAAAAATAACACTATATTCACAAAAAATAGCTCTTTATTGAAAATAAGTTATCGTTACTTTGTAACAATTAATTATAGAATTTGTCATGAATAAAATAGTGTTAATTTTAGTTTTTGCTGTTGTTACTTCTGTTTCTACCTTTGCGCAGATTAATTCTTCAGATAAACCCTATAAAGCCCCCAAGGGAGCTATAAACTTGAACAAGGTTGCAAATGGGGTTACCGTTAAAGTAGGGCAATTGATGTACTATCAATGGACTAAAACAAGCAATATGGATGGTTTTAGCATTGGTGTATCTGGTGAGAGTATGCAAATGTTAAAAAGTACAGGTACTCATATCTACACTGATAAAAACAAAAACCAAGTACATACCTATGAGTGGAAAGCGGTAGAAGCAGGAGATGCCAAAATAGATATTATGGACCCAAGTGGAAAAGAAAGTGCTATCAACGTGAAAATACAATGAAGTAGTTCAGATAAAAATGATTAACTTTGTCAGAAAGTATCATAGTAACCAAATACATGAGGTTCTTTTTGGTAATAACTCCATTAGAAACACATACAAAATATAGCAATGATTACCCTGTAAGAAAAGTTATTTTGCTTCTATTTGCTGATAGACCTTAATTTTACTTTATTTATTATACCAAAAATCTATTTTCTGCACTTTGATATTGGCAGGTAAAGTATAGCTTTGTAAAACAGTACCTGTTTCAGCCTGTATAACCTGAATATGTGTAGATGTAGCGGCATAAATAACATTGCTTAATTCTTCATACGCTAATGTTGTATAATTGCCTGTAATCCAATGCATAGTAGAAGCCGTTTTTGTAGCCAAATTTTCTTTGAGAATACCCGTATCTGTAATAATGTAGGCTTCATTATTGAATACATACCATTTTTTTGCTTTTACGTTGTAATGCCTGTTATTAGCAACTTGTACAAGATCATCTTTACGAAAATAACGAGTATAAGAATGGGTACTGTCTTTGGTTAAAACGCATATCTCTGTACCGTTAGTTGTAATATCTAACACTTTTTCAGTAAGGTTTTTAGTGTTTATTTTTGCATAGTTAGCATAAGGATTAAATACTTCTATTTGATTGTAACTGACATTAGTGCCAGGTACAATTGCGTAAATTTTTTCACTCAATTCGCAGGCTTGTAAAGGAAAGTCTATGCTGTTAGAGTGACTTCCTATCAAGTTCCCTGATACGCCGAATATTTGAAAATAAGGTTGAGTTCGGGATAATAAAAGAATAGTTTTATCGGATAAAAATAGCATCTGCGTATAGCTATCCCAACCTGATGCATTAGCTTGATAATGCTGAAATCCCAAAGGAAAGAGTGTATCATTGAGTTTATATCCTTTGAAAGTGCTACCTAATGCAGAACAAGCGTACAAATAATTGTGCTTAGGATAAAAACGAATATCAGTAGTTTTTCTATCCAAAGTCATTTTTGGAGTAATTTTTCCGAGCTCGTACAAATATGAATTGTGATTGTTGATTTCATTTGTACCTACATAATATACACCGCGCAATGCCAAAGGCAATTCATCTAAATAAATTTGTACAAAAGCAGATTTACGGTTATTGGCTATATCAATGGCTTGTACCTTAATAAAATAACTTCCTTGTGGTAAATATACATCTGTAACTTCATAAGATACAGCAAAAGATTTAGCATTTTTGTCTATGGGATATTTTACTACTCCTGACACGGTTTTGTACTGATTGTCTAGTAAACTTACCTCAACTGCCTTTAAACCTGTGTTATCACTGATATTACCAGAAATATTTATCGTGGGAGTGTAAGAAAAATTTTGCCCTGGTACAGGACTAATAATGCTTAATGAAGGTTCTTCTTCATCTTTCTTTTTACATGATGAAATAACTATAAAGCAAAAAAATGTAACCCATATACAATGTAAATAAAACGATTTATACTGCATGTTCATATTCTTTTTCTGATTTTGTCATTTTTTGGTACATTTTAATTTGATATTCTAAGTGATACGCATCTTTCAGACTTGCCATACTATAATACATCATGGTATAAAAAATAGATTTAGTGGGTACAGCTACCATAAAAACACTTGCGGTAATTATAGTAAAAATAATGGATAATACCTGCATAACTGTTCTTACGGACATAATTTCTGCATTTAATTGCTTAAAATATGGAATAAGAATCCAGTACAAGGTAATACCTACGGTCAGATAAATAAGTAACAACAGCCCTGAAAGGATAAAAGTACCTACCGTAGCCATAGTAAAGCATAAGGTTGTTTTTTTACCAACTAAACTTCGGTTTCTTCTGAGTCGTTCTCCAAAGCTGAGTTTACGTTCTGCAATAGTAATAATTGGAAACAAAGCAGTAAGATAGGTGTATATCCCTACAACTATCCAAAAATAAAGTAAAGAGCCTATTATGGGAACAAACATAGCAATTACTCCAAAAATACCTACTACCATAGTTACTATAAACTGTAAGGCTTTCACAAACAGATTAGGAATAATTAAACCAATTGTTTTTATACAGGATTCCCACCAGTCCACTTCTTCCAGATGAATGCGTTTATGAGTATAATAACTGACTGCCATTTCACTCCATGCGCTGAAGAGCATCATACAGGTAGGGAATACAATTACGCTTCCTGCGGCAAATAGATCAATAAGTTTGTCATAATTTTTGGCAATAAAATAGTTACTTTCTGTGGCTATCATCATACTGACAAAAATTACTAATGGTAATGCAAACGTTACAAAACTTATCATCATATAATCCTTAAAATGCCTGCGAAACATCCATGCGGTACGGTCTATCATACCTGCACCGTCCATATTGCCTACAATCTGTGTGTAAGGATTAGCGTATATCATACATACAAAATTAAGAGTATTTATTCAAAAAAGCCATGTTTAGAGGAATAAATCTCAAAACTTATTTTTTGTATGCTACAAAATTAAATAGCCTGCCCCATCGCACCCTGCTAAAAAACCCTTTGTTGATAGCATGTTCTTTGTTTTTAAGCGAAAAGAAAATCATCCAGGCTTTACCTACAATATGAGTTTCAGGAACAAAGCCCCAGAATCTACTATCTAACGAATTAGAACGATTATCTCCCATCATAAAATAATAGTCATACTTAAAGGTATATTTTGTTACAGGAGTACCGTTGATTTTTACCGTACCATTTTCATAGGTTACCTTTCCTACACCTTCAAAAAGTTCTATGGTTTTGCCATAAGCGGCAAAAGTTTGTTCATTCATAGCAATAGTAGCTCCTTTTTTAGGAATATACAAAGCGCCATAATTATCTATATTCCATGGAAAAAACTTGTTGTTACCTGGAAAAAGAGGTCTTTGTGGGTCTATAATACCTTGTGGTTGAGTAAGTTTGCGAATACTGCTAACGGTTGCCCAGGTTTTGAGGATATTTGCCTTTTCTTCAGAGGTATGAATAAGATAGGTGCTACTATCACCAGGATAACATTCGGTAATACCAATTTCTAATAAACTTTCATCAGGTTCGTAAATAATTTGTCCATTTATATCACGTGCATCAGAGGGTTGGGAAAGCGGAACGTTCTTGGTTTTTACTAAATAGGCATGCTGTCCATTTTTTGCAAAAGGTAAGGGCTTGTTATTGATATACACCTGACTATTTACTATTTTGATACTATCTCCAGGTATGCCTACACAACGTTTAATGTAGTTTGTTTTTTTATCTATCGGGCGAGAGAATTCAGGGTCTTGTGGGGTAAACATATTTCCTGGATAGTTGAATACAACTACATCATTATTTTTTATTTTCTGTAATGCCGGAAGTCGGGAGTAAGGTAAAGAAACTGCATCTGAATAAGCCTTCATACCTAAAAATTCTTGGTGTGCAAAAGGTATGGCTAACGGCGTCATAGGTACACGCGCACCATAATGAAATTTACTCACAAAAAGATAATCTCCAATAAGCAAAGACTTTTCCATAGAAGAAGTAGGAATAGTAAAAGCCTCAAACAGAAAAGAACGAATTAAAACTGCGGCGATACCTGCAAAAATAATAGCATCTGCCCATTCTCTTTGCCAAGATTTTTTTTCTTTTTTCATCTTTCCTGATTGTCCTATATATTTATATTCAGGCCTAAAAGCAAGGTAAGGCACGTATAGAAAAGGGAAAATAACTATAAGTAACTGTTCCCATACTGTACTGCGGGGTGCAATCTCTTTTTTTACATATACTCCTTTTATTTCTTCATTAGCATATCTTACTTCATGTTTTTTGCGAAAACATTGGGTAAGTTCTAATAACATTCCCCCAAAAATCATGATATTAAAAGCAGGTAAAGGCACAAAAAGTAACCACCACCAAGGTTTGCCGATAATTTGTAGCCACACCCACCAACCATACCCAGGTATTAAAGCATGCCACCCGCGTACTTTGCTATGTAATTCAGGTTTTTCTTTTCTTGCTTTTTCAAATAATACATATAAACCTGCTACGGTTAAACCGTAAAATAT
The DNA here is from genome assembly GCA_938028625.1 of uncultured Bacteroidia bacterium. Classification (GTDB taxonomy): domain Bacteria; phylum Bacteroidota; class Bacteroidia; order JANWVE01; family JANWVE01; genus JANWVE01. Next base: position 36,436 of record CALIZB010000047.1, read on the forward strand.
AAGGTTAAGAATAACAAAAAGACTCATGTTGTTGTTTTATCTTGCAAAGGTAATAATTCTTTGCAAAGTAAAACGTAACTGTTATGATAAACTGCTATCATAAGAGCTGAGCAGCATGTTAAAAATTAGGTTTAAGCATTTCTTTTTTGTAGAAATCGTCAATGTGGTCAACTACGTCTTGGGGGTCATCTAATACTTTGAATAAGTTCAGGTCTTCGGGGCTAACGTTGTTGAACTCTTCTAAAAGTGTTTTTTGTAACCAATCTACCATAGGACTCCAAAATTCTGAACCGACTAATACAATCGGAAAACGGTCTATTTTAAGGGTTTGTATAAGAGTAAGGGACTCAAAAAGCTCGTCTAATGTACCAAAGCCGCCAGGTAAAGCAATAAATCCTTGTGCATACTTGACAAACATTACTTTGCGCACAAAAAAATAATCAAAATTGATAGATTTATCTCTATCTACGTAAGGATTGATGTGTTGTTCAAAAGGTAATTCAATATTTAATCCCACAGATGTACCTTTGGCTTCATACGCACCTTTGTTTGCGGCTTCCATAATACCTGGCCCGCCACCTGTAATAATTCCATAGCCTTTTTCACTTAATAAACGAGCAATAGTAGTAGCTAATTCATAATACTTTGTACCTGGCTTTATTCTTGCAGAACCAAAAATAGATACACAAGGTCCTATCTTGGACATTTTTTCAAAGCCTTCTACAAACTCTGCAATAATTTTGAATACTTGCCATGTATCTACTACTTTAATTTCAGTCCAATGTTTCGTAAAATGACTTCTTTTCTTAGGATTTTCGCTGTTCTCTATCATAGAAATTGCAAAGGTATGAAAATATGCTGTTTTTTGATTATCAAAATTAAATTTTTATTAGTAATCTCTCTTTTTACATATTTTTTGTTTATATTTGCAATCTATGGTTTTAATGCACTATTTTAACAAGATTGAGAATGTAATATCGCTTTTTTTCTCTGTAATAAAACAAAATACAATAGTTTTTATTTTGTTTTTGGTAGTTGTAAATCTAATGGTCAAATCGTATAATCTGTATGAAAATTCTTTGCATATAGACGAGGTATACAGAATAACTTGGGGACAATGCACTTATACAGATATACTTAAAATGTCTAAACAAGAACTTAATCCACCTGGATATTTATTCGTACTGCATACATGGATAAAACTTAATGGGAATTATACAAATGAAGTGCATTCTCGTTATCTTTCCTTAATTTTTAGTGTACTGACCACAATAGTTATTTTTCTCTTTGCAAAATCATATTTCAATTACACCACAGGGGTAATTGCCTCTTTAATATTCTCTTTTAATTCTATCCAGGTAGTATATGCACACAACATTAGTGCATATACCATGATAACTTTTTTATTTGTTTTGTCTTTGTATGTTACGCACTTATTTTTTGTTCATTTTCAATATAAACAAAGAAAATGGCTTTTATTTATTTTTCTGATACTGATAGACACTACTTTATTATACACACATTACACAATTGTATTTGGTTTATTTGCTCAATTTATTATGGCATTTTTTGAGTATTTTAAGAACAAAAAAGCATTTTTTAAGTACATTATTACGCAAGTAATAACTATATTCCTTTTCTTACCTTGGATACCTTATATGCTTGCTAATGCCAAAGCAGGTAGCTGGATGGAAAAAGCGAATTGGCAAAACATAAAAAATTTATACATACATTTTATTGGAAGTGAATTTGTATTCTTATTATTTTTACTTTTACTTATATTCACTGTTCTTTACAATATATGGAAAAGGAAAGTAGAAACACATAAAATACTCATTCCATTATTGATAGCTATACTTCCTGTTATAGGTTTGAGTGCAGTTTGTTTATTATATCAACCTTTTTGGGTAGAAAGATATATGTTATATCTTATACCTGGACTAATTTTACTATTTGCATATCCTATATCTATACTTAATAACCATCTTGTAAAATCTATTATTGTTGGTATATTCTTATTTTTTTGCATAAAAAACACCGATTTTAACCCGATTGTAGATGCACAACTTCGTCAAGTTATGCCTGCTATTGCAGAAGAAGTTAAAGAACCAGGTACTTTATTGGTCATATGTGTGGATTATATGAAATATACCTTTGCGTACTATTTTAATCAATATAATGCGTTCATTGGACAGCAAGAGCATATCATAAAAGACCCTATAAACATGAATGCAGTTTTTATTGCCGCACCTAGTGATATAGAAAAAATAAATGATATGCTGTTTTGGAATAAAATTGTGTATGTACAATTGCACTCTCAATATGTAGACCCTCATCATAAAGTTTCTACTTGGCTAAAAAACAATTTTGAAGTAGAAAAAATTATAGTTGCCAAAGCCGTGGGTTTTGGTGTATACAGAAGCTACAATACTTTATGGACAGATGATTATCATACTACGTTATTTACTTCATTTGAGGATAGTAAAAAATATCAGCATATTACATCAAAAAATAAGAAAAATGGTAGTTTTAGTGCATTCAGCAATCACAAAACTGTAAAATTCAGTGAGGGTATACAAGGTAAAATTGGAAAGTTGTATGGTAAAAAAGGTAAAATAAAAGTTTCTGCCTGGTTGTACCTGGAAAAAGATACACAAGGTAACTTGGTACTCTCTTTATTTGACCGTACGGGTGAGCAGTACCTATGGCAAAGTGTTCCAATAGATTACACCAAATACGAACAATGGCAATATGTATCTATGGAAGTTCCTATTCCTGAAACCAAATCTGAAAATGATATACTAAAATCTTATTTTAATGCTTTTTCAGGAGGTACAGCCTATATAGACGACTTAGAGATACAAGCCATTTTTGAACCTTAATTTGTTGCTTTTTATTTTTATGTTTTGAAATAGGTATATTTTTTTGTTGTTTTGTGCAAAATTGTGTGTTACACAAAAAGTAAAATTAAATAAAAAGAACAATGAATGTTATTACAGAAACCATAGACATTGGTAATGGCAAGCCCATTACATTAGAAACAGGGAGATTAGCAAAACAAGCAGACGGTGCTGTCCTTTTGCGATGCGGCGACACTGTGATTTTATCTACCGTAGTAGTTTCTAAACAAGTAAAACCAGGTACAGATTTTTTACCTTTATCCGTAGATTATCAAGAAAAATTTTCAGGAACAGGTAGGTTTCCTGGCGGTTTTATGAAACGAGAAGGCAGGTTAAGCGACCATGAAATTTTAGTTTCCCGTTTGGTAGATAGAGCTTTACGCCCTTTATTTCCTGATGATTTTCACCATGACGTACAGGTAAATGTTATTGTATTCTCAGCTGATGAAAACAATCCTCCTGAACCTCTTGCAGGTGTAGCCGCATCTGCGGCGTTAGCTATATCAGGTATCCCATTTAATGGTCCTATGGGAGAACTACGAGTAGCTATGATAAACGATACTTTTGTACTTAATCCTTCTTTATCTGATTTAGAGCATGCTAAGCTTGAACTTGTTGTAGCAGGCAAAGACAACTCTGTACTGATGGTAGAAGGAGAAATGAATGTAGTATCCGAAAAAACTATGCTTGGCGCTATTAAGTTTGCCGCCAGAGGAATAGAAAGTATTTGTAATAGTATAAGAAGTTTTGCACAAAAAGTGAACAAACCCATTATGGAATATGAAAGAACCATTATTGACGAGGCTTTATGGAAAGAAGTAGAAAATTTATGTGCGAGTAGAATTCAGACAATAATAGAACAGGCATTAGGAAAAGATGAACGTAAAAAAGAATTTGGTGCTATTGAAGAGGAATGTATTGCCAAACTTACCGAAGGGCTTACCGAAGAAGAAGTACAAGAAAAAACTCATAAAATAGAATTCTATTATCATGAAATACATAAGCGTCTCACACGTGAATATGCCTTAAACAAAGGAAAACGCCTTGATGGTAGAGGTTTAGAAGATATTCGTCCTATTTGGTGTGAAGTAGGATTATTGCCCCGCGCACATGGTTCTGCTATCTTTACTCGTGGAGAAACTCAATCTTTAACTACTTGCACACTCGGCACAAAAGATGATGAACAAGAAATTGATGGTGCTTTGATTATAGGTTCAAAACGTTTTATTCTGCACTATAACTTTCCTGGGTACAGTACAGGTGAGGTAAAACCTAATCGCGGTCCGGGTAGGCGTGAAATTGGACACGGCAATCTTGCAGAGAGAGCTTTAAAATCTGTAGTACCTGATGGTGAAGAAGCTAATCCTTATACTATACGTATTGTATCTGATATTTTGGAGTCTAATGGTTCAAGTTCTATGGCTACGGTATGTGCAGGTACGCTTGCACTCATGGATGCAGGAGTTAAAATAAAAGCACCGGTATCTGGTATTGCTATGGGCTTGATTTCTGATGCAAACACAGGTAGATTTGCAGTATTAAGTGATATTCTCGGTGATGAAGACCACCTTGGTGATATGGACTTTAAGGTCTGTGGTACTGCCGAAGGTATCACCGCTTGTCAAATGGACTTAAAAGTTACAGGTATATCCTTTGAAACAATGGAGAAAGCCCTTGAACAAGCTAAAAGAGGACGTATTCATATCCTTAATGAGATGCTTAAAACCCTTTCTGAACCCCGTGCAGAATACTCTAAATATGCCCCCCGCATGGAAAAACTTATCATTGAGGCTTCTGATATTGGGGCCGTGATTGGTACGGGGGGTAAAGTTATTCAGGAAATTACCAAAGTTACAGGAGCAAAAATTACCATTGAAGAAAAAGACAATAAAGGACTGGTGTATATAGCCGCAACTAATCAAAAATCTCTTGAAGCCGCAGTAAAATGGATTAAAGATATTGTAGCTAAACCTGTAATAGGCGAAATTTATGAAGGTAAAATCGTTTCTATTGTAGATTTTGGAGCATTTGTAGAGTTTATGCCTGGTAATCAAGGACTGCTTCATATCTCTGAAATAGACCATAAACGCTTTCCTACTATGAAAGATACAGGGTTAGAGGTTGGTGAAAAAATTACTGTAAAACTGCTTGAAATAGACCAGAAAACAGGAAAATACAAACTCAGCAGAAAGGTTCTTTTAGAAAATACTAACCCAAATCAGAATAATTATCAAAATAAAAAACCAAAACAAGATAAATAATACTATGAAAATACTGGTAACAGGTGCCGCAGGATTTATTGGTTCTCATTTATGCGAGCTATTACTTAAAGATGAAGAAAATGAGGTTCGCGGTTTGGATAACTTTATTACAGGCAGTAAAGAAAACATGAGAGGGTTTTATAAAGTACACCCCCGTTTTTCTTTTGCCAAAGGTAGTGTAACGGAAAAAGAGTTTTTGCGTCCTCATGTAGAGTGGGCAGACCATATTTACCAACTTGCCGCACCTGTGGGCGTAAAATTTATTATGAATAATCCTGTACATACTATTTTAGATAATGTGCGAGGCATAGATAACGTATTAGAACTAGCGCATCAGTATAACAAAAAAGTTTTAGTAGCGTCTACTTCAGAAGTATATGGAAAAAGTTTAGATTTTTTAGACAGTACAGGCAAACGCAGTTTGAGTGAAGAAGACTATCGTATTGAGGGTAGTACACAAAATCACCGCTGGGCTTATGCTAATACCAAAGCATTAGATGAGTTTTTATCATTAGCTTATTACAAACAATATGGACTTAAATGTGTGATTATCCGCTTTTTTAATACGGTAGGTCCTCGTCAGAGTTCGCAGTATGGTATGGTAATTCCTAATTTTGTCAGTCAGGCATTAAAAGGTGAAAACATTACTGTATATGGAGATGGCAGTCAGACGCGGAGTTTTTTACACGTTTTTGATGCGATACAGGCTATTACAGAACTCATGATTACAGAGCATGCTGTTGGGCAGGTATATAATGTAGGCAATCCTTTTGAAATCAGCATAAAAGAACTTGCAGAACGCATTATAGAAAAAACAAATTCGTCTTCAAAGGTCAGATTAGTATCTTATCAGGAGGCTTATGGTGCAGGGTTTGAAGACATGCAAAGACGTACCCCAAACATAGACAAACTCGTCAGAACCATAGGATTCAAAATACGCTATGATTTGGAAGCTATTTTAGATAGCATTATAGAATATCAGAAAATGAAATTAGGTATGGACTAAACTCCGTGTTTTTAATGATACAGCAAAAACCTTAGGCAAAAATCGCCTGAGGTTTGTTTTTTACATGTGATTTTTATGATAACATATATACAAGTAGAAAACATTTTTGTACTTTTGCACATTTACTAAATCAAAAGTGCTTTTTTTTCTTTCAAAAATATGGTAAAACTATTTAATAAAATACTGATAGCCAATCGTGGAGAGATTGCTTTACGCATTATACGCACTTGTAAAGAAATGGGCATATCTACAGTTGCTGTATATTCTACTGCGGATAGGGATAGCCTTCATGTAAAATTTGCTGATGAAGCCGTTTGTATAGGTCCTGCTATCAGTAAAGAAAGTTATCTTAACATTCCTAATATCATTGCTGCTGCTGAAATTACTAATGCAGATGCTATTCACCCTGGATACGGATTTTTAAGTGAAAATGCAGAATTTTCGCGTATCTGTGCGGAGCATAAAATTAAATTTATAGGTTCTCCCCCCGAAGTCATTACCGCTATGGGCGACAAAGCTACTGCCAAAGATACTATGCGTGCCGCAGGTGTACCAGTTATTCCTGGTTCAGACGGATTACTGGAAAGTATCTCGGAGGCTAAAAAAATTGCCAAAAAAATAGGTTATCCTGTTATTCTTAAAGCTACCGCAGGCGGAGGAGGTAAAGGTATGCGCATTGTATGGAAAGAAGAAGACCTTGCAGAGTCATGGGATAAATGCCGTATGGAAGCCGGTGCCGCTTTTGGTAATGATGGTGTGTATATGGAAAAATACCTTGAAGAACCCCGCCATATAGAAATTCAGGTAGTAGGTGACCAATACGGAAACGTTTCTCATCTCAGCGAAAGAGAATGTTCTATTCAGCGTAGGCACCAAAAATTACTTGAAGAGTGTCCTTCACCCTATATTTCACAAGAACTTCGTAAAAAAATGGGCGATGCCGCTGTAAAAGGTGCAAAATATGTAAAATATGAAGGTGTAGGTACAATAGAATTCCTTGTAGATAAATACAATAATTTCTATTTTATGGAAATGAATACCCGTATTCAAGTAGAACACCCCGTTACCGAAGAAGTTTTTGATTTTGACCTAATTAAAGAACAAATTCTTGTCGCCGCAGGAGAAAAAGTATCAGGAAAATTATACTATCCGCCAAAAAATCGGGTAGCTATGGAATGCCGTATCAATGCAGAAGACCCTTTTAATGATTTTAGACCCTCACCAGGTAAAATTACCACTTTTCATGTTCCTGGTGGACACGGTGTTCGCGTAGATACGCATGTATACGCAGGTTATCTAATCCCCCCTAACTACGACTCTATGATTGCTAAACTTATTGTTTCTGCTTTTACGCGTGAAGAAGCTATTGTCAAAATGGAGCGTGCTTTACAAGAGTTTATCATAACTGGCATCAAAACTACTATACCTTTTCATCTTAAACTCATGAAAGATGAAAAATTCAGGAAGGGTGAGTTCTCTACAAAATTCCTCGAAACTTTTAACTTTAAAGAGGAAGCTAACGGATAAATGTATATGATAATCAAAGCCCAAAAGGTTTTATGGTACGTATGCCTGACTGTTTTATCTATACTCTTGACAAACTGTGGGAAATCAGGTAAAAGTAAATCAGATAATAAAAAAGACTCTACAAAAAAAGAAAACGTCGTAAAAAGACATGATGAATATAAAATAGGTTTTGACAAAGAAAAAGCACAAAAAACTGCATCAGGTATAGCATATACAATTGTTCAAGAAGGAACTGTAGCCCCTGTCAAAGGAAAAAAAGCCTATATCCATTATACAGGCAAATTTTTAGATAATCAGGTTATTCATACTTCACAAAATAAAGAACCTTTTTGGTTCAGGTTAGGCACTAAAAATAGTGTGGTTATTCCAGGCATAGAAGAAGCCGTGATGTTGCTTAAAGAAGGGGGCAAAGGTAATTTTTTACTGCCCCCCGAACTATGTTACGGTAGTCAAGGGTATGATATTATTCCGCCTAATACTCCGTTATACTATGAGATAGAACTTGTAAAGTTACAATGAAATAGTTCAATGTACTGATGTATAAAGAATACTCATAATTTCATATAACTTTAAGCAAATCGGAGAGAATAATTTTTACGACCATTATACATAAAAAAAGAGCAAATACATATTGTAATACATGATTTTTTATTCGGTTTGCCACCATAGTTCCAAAATATGCGGCAATGATTACCCCTATAATCATAGGAATAACTACTTGCCATACAATATACCCCGTGCAGTTACCTAAATAAATAGTGGATAACTTCTGAGGTTTTGCAAAAAGATACACTAATGTATTAGAAAACGCAGAAACTACAATAGACGAAACGGATATACTCACGGCTTTTTTGACAGGTAATTTGAATATATTAGAAAGCATTGGTACAATAACAATTCCTCCACCTAATCCTGTTAGCGGAGATATAATTCCTGCAAAAAATCCTGTTAGTAGGTATTTCCATGTATTAAGTTCATTTATAGTGTTTAACTCTGTATCCGATTTTTTGTTTTTTTGTGCAGTATGTAAGGTTTTCCATATTGTAAGTACCAACATTAGTGTAAATACGGCTAAAAAAGTTTGTCTATCATACCAGTTTCCTTGTTGAATTAGGTAGCTTATAGTCATAGAAACTATCGCAGATGGAATACCTACCTGCAATAAAGCTCTACTATAAAAAGTGTTTTGCCTGATTTGCCTTAATATACTGGATATGCTCGCAAAAATAGTAGCAAAAATAGAGTTAGCTAAAATAAACCTTGTAATCTCATATGTATCATCAATATATTTTTTGAATACATATTGTAAAATAATGATGTATATCAGTCCTCCGCCTACGCCAAGTAAACCTGCTAAAAAACCACCAATAAGTCCCAAGACAAATAAAAAAAGGTATAAAAGATAATCCATTATGTAACGTGATTAACGTTTTGGTTTACAGGTAAATTCTACAATATAATCTGTAAGTATTCTGTATAAGGCTTCGTATTCAGGAAACTCACTTTGTAACAGCCTAATATGGGATTGAATAGTGTTATAATCTTTTCTTTTAGCAGGTCCTGTCTGTACAGATAGAGGTGATACTTTTTCTGCTTTATTCAAGGTTTCCTTCAAAAGTGGATAGTAAATATTATGAGAAAGTGCTTGTTTTTCTGTAATCTGGTGAGCGACTTCTAACAAAAAATTAGAAAAATTTTGGGCAAATACAGCACCAAGATGAATGTATGCCCGTTTTTTAGTATCTGCATACATAGGATTTGCTTGTATTTGACGAGCTAATTCAAAAAGCAATATTTCGTTGTCTTTGTTGTAGGTTTCTATAAAAATAGGTACGTTATCTAATGAAATTATACGACCTCTGGAGAAGGTTTGTAATGGGTAAAAAACAGCTCCTTTTTGTGTACAAGATAAAAAAACATCTATTCCTATACTTCCTGACGTATGAGCAACTACTTTCAAATGGGATAAATTATCAAAAGGTATATTCTCAACTACATCAAGGATATTACTGTCTTGAACAGCAATAATAAGAATTTCTGTTTGTTCGGGGATATAATTTATAGTCGCATTCCATAATGTTTTATAGCCTGTTAAGGTCATTATCGCTTCTATGGATTTACCACAAAGCGTTACAATATGTTGATTAGAAAGTGCAACAGCTAAATTTTCTGCTACGCCCCCCGTACCGATTAAGGTAATATTCATGAGAGTACCTTCTCTACAAGAATGCTTACTTTATTATTGAGCATTTCCATCACCCCACCCTGTACTTTATATGTAGTACTTTTACCTTTTTGGGTGATAGTAAGCTCTCCATTGGAGAGCGTAGATACAATAGGTGCGTGCTTGTCTTTTACTTCAAATCCACCTGTGGAACCGGGTAGTTTTACGCTGTCAGCTTCACCTTGAAAAATGATATTTTCAGGAGAGATAATTTCTACAAACATGCGACAAATATACAAGTTAAATATGTATATCAAAACAAGGATATAAAAAATGAGAATTAGTTGTACTACAATTTTATTTTGTATATTTGTAAAATAGTATGAGAACGAGTTGTTTTATTCCATTGATAACGATTATTTTTTTGTGGGCTGGTTGTGGCATATCCAATGTAAAACCAGGAGATGAAAAACCTGAAATTACTTTTGAAAGCATACAGCCAAGTACTGTAAAAGATTTTCTTACACACGGCAAAAATGTAGTAGAAATTACCATAGGCTTCAAAGACCCTAACGGAGATTTGGGAGGAGATAGCACTCTTGTTGTAAAAGCGCTTCGTACCCCAAGTTCCCTTGACCCTACGGGAGGAATATCAAAATATTCTGTACCTGATTTAAGTCCTCGTTCTGGTTCTAAAAATATTACAGGTAAGCTAAAAGTACGCATAGATAATTTATTTATTACTACCTTGGATACTATTCAGGTATTTCCATATGAAATATACATTATTGACCAAAGCGGCAATAAAAGTAATACCATTACAACCAGCCCTGTAACGATTACACTTAACTGACAGAAATATTCAACAACAAAATGTATGAAAAGAATATTTGTGTTGTGTCTTATCTGAATAATGTATCTTGTAAAGAGTTGTGTTTCAAGTATAATACATCAATAACATACACTTCAGCCGTAACTTCTACATTACGGCTGAGTATATATATTATGTATTTCACTGTTATATTCCGACCATTACAAAAGCGCCCCAGTATTTAGGTTGAGGATATTTATTTTTGAGTTCCAACTGTGCCTTGCGGAAAGCGGCATGTTTTTCTATTCCGTCATTTATCCAGTATTGATAGAATAAGGTCATAAGTTCTTTGGTAGCGATATCATTTACTTTCCATAAACTCATCAGAATAGCTTTTGCTCCTGCTGCCATAAAAGAACGCTGTAATCCAAAAACGCCTTCTCCATTGCGTACTTCACCTAAGCCTGTTTCGCATGCACTCATAATCACAAGTTCTGTGTTATTCAGTTCTAAATTCATGGCTTCATAAGCCGTAAGGATACCGTTGTTGCTTTCTTGGTCTAATTCGTTGTTAATAGCAATATTTGCTCCTGCTAGCATCAGTCCTGAACGCAAAAGCGGGTGTTTAGAAGCGGCTTCGGTATTGATACCGAGTTCACGAGTTTTGTTGCTTTGAGCAAGGAAAAATCCATGTGTAGCAATATGCAGAATAGCAGGATTTTTTGCGGTTTTCTTTATCATCTCTTCGGAAGCCTCTGCGCCGAGATAGCTTTTTGCTATAATGTTTTTAGTGGCACATACTTTAGAAACATCACTAATTTCTTCTTTTGTACCGGGCAGTTCAGAAAGTTTATAGTCCTTAAATTCGTTTGATGTTATAGTATTTTGTGCTGTGATATTAGCATTATAGTCAGGATAACCAAAAAATGCCGCACTGTTTGAAGTTCTACCTTTATCAATTTTGCGATATTGTATAAGGTCTTTGGTATTGCTTACAAAGCGGATATTATGGTTATCTATAACGTATTTACCATCAGGCTGAAGAAGCGTATTGAGATTGAGTTGGTGATACACACCATCAGAGGACACGTAGAGGTTCATTTTAGTGCCTATTTTTTTATCCACTTGTTCCCAGAACACACCATAGGAGTAAGGGTCATCAAGAGCATTTTTTGCAGACCTGCGGTAAGCGACTATGTACATTTTTTCCATAGCTCTGCCATCTGTATTAAGAACATACTCTGGATTTTTCTTAGTTTTTTTATCTACAATCAAATAAGCATAGCAAACAGAATCTTTGTATTTACCATGCGAGTTTCTGAAACGAATAATTTCCACTGCGGCATCATTTTTACCTAACCTTTTTTGAACATCTTTCCATGTATAGTTTTTACGTTCGTAATTACGGGCAAACTCTTCGGAGAGTAAAGAAAGTTCTTTTTCCAAATCATCAAGTTCGTTTTCAAATTGCTGTTGATTGATACCTTCTGCCTGAATTTTTTCTTTGCTCATATTGAGAATACGAGCAAGTTCCTCGCGTTTTTCTAACCACTGCTGATATTTTATAATCAAAGTACTATCCCCGCTGTTCATAATTCTGCGGCGGATTTTAGTAGAGGTATTGAAAATAAGGGCTTTGGTCTGCAACTGATGATTGTATACATAACTTAACAGGTTAGGATTTCTATCTACTTGGTCGAAAGCAAAAGAAATAAATTCATCAAAATTGGTTTTGAGTTTAGTAATGTACTTAATACGTTCTATCTCGGTAAGCGAGGGGAAGTATATTTTTATCTGTTTTTGATACTGATTGATAGCGGATATAAAAGATTTTTCAGCATTTTTGAGATCATTGGTACGCCACGCGTAGCCTGCATAGCCTATTAGTGCATCTGTATAATCAGGATGTCCTTCGGGCAGGTAGTCTTCACGAATATCCAGTACCGTTTTATACAAATCCCCTGATTCTGTGTATCTACCTTTTGAGGTATAAAATTGGGCAAGATTAAATAATGCAGTAGCATATCTTGGATTTTTTTCTCCTACTTGGGACTTTTCTATTTCAATAGCTTTTTTATAGGTTTCTTCGGCTTGTGCATCTCGCTGTGTAATTGCATAAAGATTAGCTAAATCTGTAAGGGCTAAACTATATTCAAGTTTATTTTCTTTGACCACATTCTGCATAAGGTTAATACCTTCCGAATAGTATTTTTCTGAAATTTGAAAAGCTCTTTTTGCTTCGGTTTGACTATTTTTAGCATCAGAAGCAAGCAAATCAACACCTTGTAAATATGCTATTTTACCTAATCTTAGAAGTGTTTTAGCATATTCCAAAGTATTTTTTCCACCCAATTGTTCATTAAGCAACAACATAGTTTTAGCTTGTTGTTCTGATTTATCATAATCTCCGATAGCTACATAAATGTCGGTTTCTATACCTAATGACTCTATATAGATTTTTTGTTTTTCTCCTACTTTTTCTTTAATAATTTTAGTAGCTTCGGTACTTATGGGTGCGGCTTCTGTATATCTGCCCATAAAATAGAGTAATTTTGCTTTGGTATTAAGTGCATTTGCGTATTCAAGACTTGTTTTGCCATTTCTTTGTGCCACAAGTTCAATGGCTTTGTTGCACAGCGGTTCTGCTTCGTCATATTTACCAAGAGAAACATACAAATCTGCCAAAGCTACCACAGAATTTGCGCCTTGTATTTGAGCATCAGATTTTTTAGAGGTTTTGAAAGATTTCATTAAAATAGCTTCTGCTTCTTTATACTTTCCTGTTTTTCGGTACATATCCGCAATATTTTCTAGAAATTTATTGTATGCTATAAGATTGTTGCTTACTTTATAGCTTTCAGGGTCGCCGAGAGAAGTAATAAGTTGGTTGGCTTCCTCATATTTACCCATATCCGCTTTTAAGACTGCCAAATCAGATACCGCAAGTGCATACAATAAAGATTTTTTACGTTCTATACGTAAATTTTTTATTTCCTCAAAAACGGGGAGTGCTTCAGGATATTTACCTGTACCTTGTAACAATCTTGCCAAAGCCGTAGCTGTACCGATATAACTCTCTGAAGAATGTTTTATTTCAGTGTTTTTGTACTGATACGCATTTTGTAAAAGGGTTAGAGCTTCTTTATATAAGGATAACTTTTCCGCATAAAGTCTACCGAGTTCATCTTCATACAAAGCATAAGCAAGATAATTTTTACCCATGTAACTGTCCATATTAGCAAGAATTTCTTTAAGAGTCTGTTCTGCACTACTATAATCTTTTATAGTGAGATAGTATTGACAAATCTGGTTGAGAATCTGTGTGTACTCCCATGAAGTTGAGGCATACTTTTGTTTAGCGTATTTAACAGCTCTTTCAAAATGGATATTAGCACTTTTAGTATGTTTGATTTGGTATTCTGCCATTGCTATCCATAACATAGCCTGCGACCATTGCAAGGGGTCTTGATTTTTACGAGGTTTGTATTTAGCAAACTTTTTAAAGTCATTTAGAATGGTATTATAGCGTTTTCTATCATAGTTTACTTTTGCCATCTGAATTTGAGTAGCTATGCGCTGCGTACTTTTTTTACCAAATCTATAAGTGGCTATTTTCATAGCTTCTTCAGCACGTTTATAGGCTTTGGTATGTTCACCTTTTGCAAGATAACTATCTGACTCATACAACATAGAAGTATAATAGGCATCAGATTTTTTGGATAAAGCACGGGTGATGTTTTTACGAGCAAGGTAAAATATGCTATCTGCACTATTAAAATCTTGTTTAAGATGTAAAACTCTACCATATAAACTCAATCCTATACCATAACGAGCTTGCGCACCTGTTTTATTTTTTTCTAACTTGCGTTTTTTAGTAAATTTTTCATTGATTTCACATAATTTTTTAGCAGTTTGAGTAGCTTTTTGCAATTCTTGACGTTCTATTTGTAAGCGTAGTTGTGTTTCTAAGGCATAACTATAAGCACGGTATGTATTCGCATTTGTAATATCTATCTCAGGTTGGTTTTGCAAATTAGTTTCTAATATAGATAAACCTTCATTGAGATAATTGTCTGTTTTTTTATACTGATGTTTAGCTAGTTCAATAGCACCTAATAACGTATAAACGTATCCGTACATGTAATGTCGTACCATTCCTTTATTCTGATAGATATTTTGAGCTTGCTTTGCATATTCAGCGGCTTTATCATATTCTTTGGCTAATAAAGCATAATAAGCTGTTTTTGCCGCAACATAAGCAGTTGTAGTATCTTGAGGGTTCTTTTCAACGTATCGTTTGTGTGTTTTGACAGCACTCGCATAGGCTTTTTTAAATTGTTGTTTTTGTACATACAACTCGGGTTTAGAGAGATTAACTTTTTCTCGTTGCGCGTGGGCGTGTAAACTAATTACAACAAAGAGCAAGAGCAGTGAAAAATAATACGATATTTTCATAATTTGGTGAGCTTTTCAAAAGCATCTAACTAATTAGCAAAAATAGTGCAAAAAAAGATTTTAATGTCATGTTATTAGTTTTTGTAATTTTGCTTTATCATCTATGTGCAAAAAAATTAGCTATTATACGTTAGGTTGTAAGTTAAATTATTCTGAAACTTCTACTATAAGTAGAATATTCAGTCAAGCAGGCTTTGAAAAAGTAGATTTTGAACAAGGAGCAGATGTATATGTAATAAATACCTGTTCTGTAACCGAACACGCCGATAAAAAATGCCGTAAAGTAGTACAACAAGCCTTAAAATTTTCTCCTAATGCTTTTATAATTATCATAGGTTGTTATGCACAGCTAAAACCCGAAGAAATTGTAAAAATACCAGGTGTAGATGTTGTGTTAGGTGCAGCCGAAAAATTTCAATTATTAGATATTATTCAAAATTTTGAAAAACGTACTAAACCTGAAATATATGTTTCAGATATACAACATGTAAATAGCTTTACAGATGCCTACTCCATAGGAGATAGAACCCGTTCTTTTCTTAAAATTCAAGACGGTTGTGATTATAATTGCAGTTTTTGTACTATTCCATTAGCAAGGGGAGAAAGTCGTAGTGATACGTTAGAAAACGTATTACACAATGCAAAAAAAATCATAGAACAAGGCGTAAAAGAAATTGTACTTACAGGAGTAAATATCGGAGATTATGGTAAAAATGTACCGCATACTTTTTTTGAACTTATTCAAGCCATTGACGAATTAGACGGTAGTTTTAGAGTTCGTATTTCTTCTATTGAACCTAATTTACTCAATTCGCAAATTATTGACTTTGTAGCAAAGAGTAAGCATTTTATGCCCCATTTTCATATTCCCTTACAAAGCGGAAATAATGAAATTCTTGCACGTATGCAACGCAGATACAAGCGCGAACTTTACCAAGAACGAGTAGAATACATTAAATCAGTTATGCCGCATGCCTGTATAGGAGTTGATGTAATTGTAGGTTTTCCTTCTGAAAGTGAAGCCCATTTTTTGGATACCTATCAGTTTATCAATGAACTTGACGTAAGCTATCTGCACGTTTTTACCTATTCTGAAAGAGAAAATACCAAAGCACTCAACATAAAGCCTGTTGTACCTTTTGCAGAACGTAAAAAACGTAATCGTATGCTGACTATCCTCTCCGAAAAAAAACGCCGTTATTTTTATGAACAGCATTTAGACAAAACATATCATGTGCTTTTTGAACAAGAATTAGAAGGGAACAACATGGTAGGATTTACAGAGAACTATATCAAAGTAGAAGCTCCTTACGACCCACTTTGCGTTAATGAAATAATACCTGTACAATTAGAAAAAGTATTACCCGAAGGAAACGTACAAGGTAAAATGATATTGCAAGAACCTGTATATCATACAACCGTACATGAATAGCCACCACTGCTATTT
>CALIZB010000048.1 GCA_938028625.1 uncultured Bacteroidia bacterium
CTGTTGCCCGTTTTTATGCAGGAAACAGTACATTAAAAGATAAGATGAGTATCTTTTCTGGTAAAGCCCCGTTTCTGCCCTCATGGTACATGCTCAATGCCCTTGTAGGTAGACGCAGAGAAATTTCAAATTAAAATTATTCTTTCATGGTATCAATTTCGTCAAGGTTTACAGTGCGGAAGCGGTCATATACATTGAGCACAATTGCTAATCCGATAGCGGCTTCTGCTGCGGCTAAGGCTATAACAAATATAGCTGTCATTTGACCAGAGAGTAAAGCCTTATCATATTGAGAAAAAGCTACTAAATTGATATTTGCCGCATTAAGCATAAGTTCTATGCCCATAAGTGCAACTACGGCATTTCTACGAGTTATTACAGCAAATAAGCCAAAAGCAAAAAGTATACCACTGATTACTACGTAATAATATACAGGAATTTCTGTTAATAAAGCACTAATTAGCATAATAAAAGAGATTTAATGTTAAAAAATTTATGGTTATTTAGATAAGGTTTTACGTCCTTTTACAGGTTCTCTGCGGGCAATATACGCCGCACCAAGTAGTGCTACGGTAAGCAGTATGGACATAATCTCCAAAGGTAATAAGTTTGTGGTCATCAATTGAACCCCAATACTATGCACAGTACTGTCTGTATCTTTTAACACATTGTTGGTTTTCTCTGCATTTTTTACCCAAGGTAAGTTTCCGAAAGATATGGTACGTACAATGAAAGCTATAAGAAACAACATTCCGCCTGCGGCTAAACTGCCCCAGCCCACATTTACCACGTCAGTTTTTATTTTGAAAAATGAAGTTATTTTATTGGTAAGCATTACCCCGAAAAGCAAAAGTATCAGAATACCGCCTACATATACGATAACCTGAGTTACCGCTAAAAAATCGGCACGCATGAATACATACAAAGCCGCTACACTGAAAAATGTTAATAGCAAGCAAAAAGCCGCATAAATAATGTTTCTGAATGTAATAACTGCCAGTGCAGAGGTTACCAGAATAAGGGAGAAAACGATAAACCAAAATCCGTAGGTACTCATAATTTTGTTATGCAAAACTTGTAAGTTTTTCTAATATATGCAAACTTATTTCTAACATTAAACTCATATTATTGATAGTCAAGTATTTATTTTATATCTACTAAAAAGAAACCTTAAACAATCAGGGTTATTCAAAAAATACCTAATTTGGAATTTGTCTAAATAAAAATTATCAAATATATTTGCACCACAATTGAATTCTATATGATGTTACATAGAACAAAATACAGTCTAACAGTGATTATAGCTCTAATGCTCGTGCTGGGGCTAATTTCTTGCAAAAAGAAAGAAAAAGAACAAAATCAGCCAAGTTTGCAAATACCTTCCACGTATGATGGTGCAAACTTTATTACAAATAGTGCAGCTGCCAAAGCTATTACAGACCAACTGACAGCACTTGTAAACAAAGCTAAAGAAGGTAGGGACAGCACCAAAACTGTTTCAAAAACGGATTTGGATAATTTATTTACTGCGGGAACTACCAGTTTAGCAAGTATTACTACTACATACTATAAAAATCGTTTAGATGCACCAGCAGGTTGGTTCAACGACCTTGCCCAAGCCACAGGTTCAGGATACCTTCCAGGTAGCTTTGTAGACCAAGGAGGTGTGTATGGCGGCTACCTTTTTGACGAAAATGGATTAGAAATAGAACAACTGATTGAAAAAGGATTATTTGGTGCGGCCTTGTATAACTACGCAATCTCTCTTTTATCTAATAATCCTACTGCCGCAACCGTAGACCAAGTACTCGTACTCTATGGTGCAAAACCTGCTTTTGCTAATTCCGGTTCTTCCACGGTGCCTGCTGAAAATAGAGATGTTTTCATGGCAAATTATGCCGCACGCCGCAGCGATATTAACGACAATAATAGTCTATACATTCAATTAAAAAATCAGTTTATCCGTTTGCAAACCGCTGTAAAAGCAGGAAATCAGTATGAAAGCGATAAAAATGATGCTATCAGCAAAATAAAACTCACTTGGGAAAAAGTTAATGCCGCTACTATTATCAACTATTGTCATAGCGCAACGTCTAAACTAAGCGCTACTAGTCCAAGTACTTCTGATAAGGCAAGTTCTTTACACTCTATCGGAGAAGCTATTGGTTTTTTACATGGTTTTCGTACTGTTTCAGATAAAAAAATCACAGATGCTCAAATTGATGAAATTTTAACCTTGTTAAATGCACCTTACAATGCTACTCCAACTCCTTATACTTTTATTACAGATGCATTCAATCAAGTGCCTAAATTACAACAGGTAATCAACAAATTAAAAGACATCTACGGCTTTACCTCCGCAGAAATTGAAAGTTTTAAGAAAAATTGGGTAACTGAACAAGGTAGATAAACTTTGGTATTATATTATTGTGTTATTTTGCATTACACACTATAAATCTATTAAACACGCTCAAACATGAATGATTTTATAGTGTGTTCTTAATTTTAAATCTATCACAAATAAATTATGAGAACAAAAAAAATACTGTTACTGTGTTTTACATGCATGTTCTGCATGTTATATGGTTGTAAAAAAGAAAAAAAACAAAATGAAGATACGTTTAACCGAAAAGCTATGTTAGAAAACTATGCCAAAAACTTAATCAAACCTGCTTTTATAGAACTTCAAAATAAAGTAAATACGCTTAAAACTACTGTTTCAGACTTTGTACAAAATACTAACTTAACTACATTACAAAACTTACAAAGTGCATGGCAAGACGCTTATATAGCATTTCAATATGTTAATGCGTATAATTTTGGACCCGCAGGTCAAGAGGGCATTACTAAAGCCTTCGTAGAGGAGATAGGTACTTTTCCTGTATCTACTGTAAAAATAGAAAGCGCTATTACAAACAATAACGCTAATTTTAACGATTTTAACCGTGATGCAAGAGGTTTCTTAACTGTAGAGTACCTTATCTTTGACCTTAATAATGATAATAATGCTGTTTTATCTGCTTTTAGTAATCCTAACCGAAAAAATTTTCTTACAGGAGTTGTAGATAACATAGAACAACGTATTAACTCCGTAGCTAATGCGTGGAATGGAACTTATTATACAGATTTTATCAATGCAGATGGTAGTAGTGCTGGTTCAAGTACAGCTTTATTATACAATGAGTTTGTAAAAAGTTTTGAAAGTATTAAAAATTACAAATTAGGTATTCCTTTGGGCAAACGCCCTGGTCAGACAAGTACAGAACCTACTTTAGTAGAGGCTTATTATTCAGGAAAGACGCTCACAATGTTACAAAATCATTTACAAGCTATTGAGAATATTTGGTATGGTAAAGATAAAAACGGAAATGATGGCATAGGCTTGTATGAGTACTTGGAAAGTGTAGAAGGAGGAAAAACCTTAATACAAAATACAAAAACGCAATGGAGTGCTGTAAAGAATGCATTAAATGCTATTCCTAATACGCCAACTGTTAGTATGCAGATACAGAATGCCCCTGTGCCTCTTGAAAATTTACATACTGAACTCCAAAAACATACACGATTTTTCAAAAGTGATATGAGTTCTTTGCTTGGCATTGCTATTAC
>CALIZB010000049.1 GCA_938028625.1 uncultured Bacteroidia bacterium
TTGCAGGAATTGCAAATCAAATTAGTGATATTGAAATATATAACAGAACTATCGATAAAACCATAAAAGTAGAGAAAAAACGCAAAAAAGGGGGCTGGCAGGAACGTATGCGCCAACGTATACATAAACTCATCAAAGCTCATGATGCATTTTTAATAGCGTTTTTAATATGTTTATTTTTATTAGCCTTATGTTTTATGCTGGGCGTATACTGGATAAAAAATACAGAAGTACTCAATGCACTTAACTATGTCAGTTTAGGACTGGTCATTATAACTGCTTTTTTTGCTATTCTGTGGTTAATGACAGTAAATATGCGCAGACGTCCCTGACGGTATAGATGGTGTTATAACTGCGTCAATATATCTTTACCTTCCTGTTTTTCCAATACCTCACTGACAACCTCTTTTATTAGAAGTTCGGTTTCATGTATTTTTTTGTGCACTTTTACCTGTGCTATTCTGTTTCCTTCCGGACTGATAATACCCGCATGAAAATAAATTTCATCTTGCTGTATTTCGCTGTATGCAAAAATCGGGATACTGCACCCGCCCCCAGCCGCCTGTAAAAACAAACGTTCTGTTTCAATACAAATAGCGGTATTTTCATGATTAAGGATAGCTTTGAAAATCATTTTCTGTGGATGTTTCGTATAGGTCTGTATAGCTAATGCGCCCTGTCCTGCGGGAGGTACAAATTGTATAATGGGCAGTATTTGTTGAATGTAATTATCATATCCTGACCTATGTATACCTGCATAAGCCATGATAAGTGCGTCATACTTTCCTTCCTCTAATTTTTTAATTCTTGTTTGAACATTGCCCCTTACGTCTGAAACGGTGTGTTGTGGATAATAATATTTCAAAAAAGCCACCCTGCGAGTAGAAGAAGTACCTATAACCAAAGTATCTTGCTCCAAAGATACTATTTTATGACTTACAAGTACATCTGCGGGGTTTTCTCTTTGTGTATAAGCAATAATAGGCAAGTCTTCGGGAATATCTGTGGGAACATCTTTGGCACTGTGAACCGCTATATCAATATCTTTATTGCGCAGTGCCTGCTCTAATTCCTGAGTAAAAAGTCCCTTGCTACCTATTTTGGACAGTGCTATATCCTGTATTTTATCCCCCTGGGTGTGAATAATGACAATTTCTGCCATCAGACCATTTTTTTCAAGTTGTTCTCGTACATAATTTGCTTGCCATAAAGCTAATGCACTGCCGCGCGTCCCAATTTTGAGTATCATAAGTTTATTTTGTTGAATTCTGGGCAATATTTATCCAATCTTTGGGTTGTAAATACGATAAAGTTATAGCCTCTTGAGTGTTCGGTTCAGGATGATAATCGTATAACCAGCGGACTTCATACGGCAAACTCATCAGAATAGATTCTGAACGCCCCTGATTGTCCAAACCGAATAAAGTACCTCTGTCATATACAAGGTTAAATTCTACATAACGACCTCTGCGCCACAGCTGAAAATCTTTATGTTTTTGTGTAAAAGGAGTATCCTTGCGAAGGAGCATAGTTTCTGTATAAAAAGGAGCAAAAAAATTCCCTGTTCCCTGAACAAAATCAAATATGTCTTTTTTTGTATGTTTTTCATTTTCAGAAATATAATCAAAAAATATTCCACCAATACCTCGCATTTCTTTACGATGCGGCAGGTAAAAATATTCATCTGCCCATTGTTTGTATTTTGGGTAGTATTCTACATCATACCTATCGCAGACGGTTTTTAATCCTGTATGAAAACGAATACCATCTTCCAAAATGACATACATTGGGGTTAAGTCTATACCACCACCGAACCAATACCTTCCATTTTCCAATTCAAAATACCTCACGTTCATATGTATTGTAGGTACAAAAGGATTATGAGCATGAATAACCAAAGAAACTCCTGTAGCAAAATACCCGATAGCAGGTACATTCATGCGTTGTGCCATGTTTTGGCTTAATGTACCCCAAGTAGCAGAAAAATTTACACCTCCCTTTTCAATCACGCTGCCGTGCATGAGTACGCGTGTACGACCTCCTCCTCCACTGTGATGCTCCCATATATCCTGATGAAATTTTCCTTTTCCATCAGCTTTTTCTAGTGCAGTACAAATATTGTCTTGTAAGGTTTCAAAGTATTGCTGGATTTCTGTTTTCATAAGTGTTTCAAATGTAGTTATCCTGCAAATATCAAAATTTGTTATGGAATAACCAAACCTGCGTGTATAGCAAAAACAGAGTTAAAAAATACCTTTCTGTTATTTGTTTAAAATTTGTAATTTTGCAAGCATAAATGAAAAAACTCATCTTGCTTTTGGCTTTCTTTTTATGTATTACAGGCTATGCGCAGACCCTGCCCAATCATAAAAAATCACAGCAGTTTTTTGAAAAAGGTAAAGACTTTTATGGAGCAAGAAAATATAAAGAAGCTATAGAAGAATTTTCCAAATCAGCTAATCACACGCCCCAGCATAATTACAGCATTGTTTCGTACTTATATATGGGATTAGCTTTTTACAGGTTAAACGAATATGAAAACGCAGTCCGAAATTTTGAAAAAGTACTTTCTATGCAACCTTTTGGCAAATACCATCAGGAAGCTAATTATCATAGGGCTATCTGTTATATTGAGATGGGCGATTTAAAGAAAGGCTTGGATGCATTGGCAAATATCTATTCGTTTCAATCTCCGTATATCATGGCTTCGGCTGAAAATGCGTTTTTACATTTTCTTAAAGAAAAAGGAAATTATGCTTTCTGGGAGGAATATTACAAAAACTTTGGAGTAGAAAAAGCGGTTTTCTTACGCACCAAAGTATTAGAAATGCTTTTGGTACAGGACGCCAAAACCCAGAACTGGGATAAAATGAAACAAAGACTTGCCAAACTCAATGAAGAAGAGCAAAAGTCTAAAATTGTTCAGGACTGTAAAAAATTTATTTCTGATGCAGAAAAAAATCAGAAAAATCAAAACAAAACAGTTGCTAATACAAGTAACCGTATAACCATAGAAAAACCTAATGACGGAAAACTACTCATATCAGTATTGCTACCTATCCAGTTGAGTGAAGAAAATCCTAATAAAAACAATGTATTTCCGCGTCATTTTTGGTACGGTGTGTATCTGGCTTATCAGAACTATAAGGAAAAAAATCCTAACAGCAGCGTTTTTCTGAATTTTATTGACGTTCCCAAAGATACTACAAAATTAAAAAGCATTTTTGAGAAAGATGACTATCTCGCGCAATCAGATATACTGATAGGCCCTTATTTTACCATAACTAATGAAATTACCGCAAGATATGCCCAGAAAATAGGAGCAATTTATATCTCACCTTTAACCTATAACCCTGCCCTGTGTGAAAAATATGCTACTACCTTTCTGTACAATGCCTCCGCATCTACACATGGGCAAAAAATGGCATCTTATATTATCAAAAACACATCAGACAATCATATTGCCGTAGTATATGAACAAAACAATTCTGAAATGAAAGCTATGGCAAATGCTTTTGCAGAAAAAATGAAACAAAGCAATAAAAAAACCACTTTAATCAGTTCTTTAGACAATGTAGCGTATGAATTAGTGAAAGCTATGCGTGAGGGCAAAGCCAACGGAGTTTATTTTTGTTCTGATGAACTTCCTTTATTTAACACGGTTATCAGTGCTTTGAATGAAAATCATATCTATACCAATTTTTATTCTTATTCTGACTGCCGTAAGTTTGAAACTTCTTCTGGGGATATGTTAGAACGCTTTAAGGTTATTTTTACCAGTGATACTTATTTAGATATGTACAGCGACCCTGCCGTGGAGTTCAGGAAAAAATACCGTGAGTTTTTGCTTGCTGAACCTGATGACGCCGCATTTAGGGGCTATGATGTAATGAATATGGTGTTATATGCCGCAAAAAACCATGTAAAAGAACAACCCACTAATACTTTTTTTGAACAAGCATTCTATACAGGCATACAAACTATTTTTAACTATGATGAAAAGCATGATAATCAGCATGTATTCATTTTACAGTACAAGGACAAAGAACTGATAAAACTGCAATAGATGTTATTATGGAATACATTCTACATTTTTCTGAATATGCAGTTCAAAAGTATCTAAATTCAGACATACTAAATTACCTTCATAAAGACTGTTTCTATACACACAACCATTATCTAAACTGATAATAGAACGTTTTTCTTTCAGCTGTGCTTCTATAACAGGTAAAGACATAGTGGTATGTCCATGAATAATCATTTTGTTTTGAAAAGTACGTGCATCATAATTCATGTATCTTGCCGTGAGCATACTTTTGGTGTCCAAAAAAGGATTGGTCTGACGGACATCAAAACCGCCATGTACAAGGTAGAAATGGTCTAATTCATAAAATAAAGGCAGATTACGCAGAAAATTTTTTTGTTTTTCGGTCAGTTTTTTGTTAGTTTTTATTTTGTCTATCCATATCTGTTCATGATTACCACGCAGTGGAAAAATATTATAGCCTTCTTCTATCAATTCAATAATTTTATCAATTACTCCAATACTGTCCGGACCTTTGTTGACGTAATCCCCGAGTAAAAATAGGTAGTCTTCTTTGGATAGCTGTATTTCTTCCAGTAATTTTTCAAATGTTTTTTTACAACCATGTATGTCAGGAATAACCAAACGCCTGCCTTTGTCATTTTTTGGCACAAAATGACCGTACTTAAAAGGGGTATTCAGTTCAAACCTTTGTAAAGACATAACCACAAAAGTATTCTACTTTCTTAACAAAAACAAAAACTATTTAAGTTCAAAAACATAATGTTATCGTTTAAATAAATTTCTCCATCGTCCTGTAATGGATAAGGCATAGTATTTAGAGTTTGCGGCAGAACCGTTGATGCTCTGTTCGTACTTCAAAATAACAGGGAATTCGTCAATGTTAAGAATAAACTCTATATTTAATAAAGGACTGATACCATAATTGTAAGCGTCACTGGCATTTATAGTATAATACCATGCGCCTATTCCCAAGCCTGCCCCTATTCCCATAGGATATGGACTTCTGTCCGCAGACCCACCACCCCAGCGCATTTGTGCATATAACGTAGTAGCTATGGATTTAAGATTACTGTTAGCCTGAGTGGAAAACCCTATTTTAGGTGCGGTATGAATACTAAAAGATGCATTCTGTTCGTCAGTCCATACTAAATACGAGATATTTGAGCCTAAACCCCAAAGTAAAGTATCTATGCGTTTGTATAAAAACCCTGTTATTTTATCAGGTTTAGGTCTGAATGACAAAACCGTAACATGTGGCCCTCCTTCTACCAACCATTTGTTATTTTGTGCAAAATGAGAAAGGGGTATCAGAAAAAGAATAAAAAAGGTGAGTCTTTTTGTATTCATTCTTACAAAAATAGAAAAAATATTTTCTCCTACAATAAAAAGACTGTGTGGTTGCTGATGTACAACCACACTTAGTATAATACGTTTTTGCAAAAAAGTTATTCCAAAGAGAAAAGTCTATCGGTTATCAGCGGGAATGCGGTTGGGCGTCCAGGGGGCTTTACTGTTCTCCATTTGTGTTTCTATCTGCTTAACCTGACTGTCTAATTCTTTGATTTTACTTAGTACTTGTTCATACTCTTCTTTGGCAATATTGTAAGATTGTATTTGTGTTTGAGTAGGTTCTTGGGTATTGAACCATGTTCCATATATCGCATTTTCTACTCTACTGATAATAGATGGCGGAGTTTCAAAATTTCTACGAGCTATTGAACCATCACCAAATAAAGTAATCCGTACAGTATTATGATTTTTTTGGATATTTTCTAATTGTGTAAGCCATTGTGTATCTGCTTTGGGCGTATTAAGAATTGCAGTTTTAAGGTATTTAATGCGGTTATTAAGGTCATTACTGAAATTTACCGTTATATCCAACTGACGTTTGAGTTCGGCGACTTGTTCTTGAAAAACATGGACTTTTTCTTTATCCTGTGCTACAAGAGTAGCATTGTTCAAAGGTACTACATTAAATTTTTGCATATCAGAGATTGGGGTAACGGTTTCCTGTACTACTTTGTATAATTGAACTGTATAAACACCTGGGGTTACAAAATGCCCTACATCAGGTTCAGAGAAAGGGTCAGAAAGGTCTTGGGGCGTTAAGGAAGTAGCACTAGTAGTAGCATAGCGTAAATCCCAAGCGGTGCGTTTAAGTCCTTTTGAAGCATCTGCCTTTAAGCGGCGTACTACATCACCTTTTTCATTTTTTATGACAAACATTAAATAAGGTTTAGGTTCAGTATCTTCGGCGCGAATTTCATCAAAAGTAGGATAAGGAATATCTTTTTTCTCTTTTTCTAATTCTTTTTCTTTTTCCTGACGTTTTTCTTTAAGAGTTTGTATGTTTTCTTTCATATAATACGTAAAAATAGCTCCAAATTCAGGGTTAGGTGCAATAAAATAACTTTCTCCTAAAAAGCCTTTTTCTCTTAATCCGATAGGTCGTGAAGGAACGTATAAAAGTGCATTTTTTACTGCAAATAAGTGTGCTTCTTTGTTCATTATTTCATCAGATAAAGTACGTAATGGGGTATAATCATCTAAAATATAAAAACCTCTGCCAAAAGTAGCTATTACTAAATCATTTTCTCGTTTTTGGATAGCGATATCGCGCACCGCAACGGTAGGTAATCCGCCTTTCATTTGTATCCATTCTTTGCCACCGTTGAGCGTTACAAAAATACCAAATTCTGTTCCTACAAAAAGTAAGTCTTTATTAATATGGTCTTCGGCAATACAATGTACAGAACCGCGTTCAGGGAGGTTATTGGCTATACTTATCCATGTTTTGCCTTTATCCGTGCTTTTGAGTAAATAAGGTTTGAAATCACCATTTTTGTGGTTGTTGAATGCGGCATATACTATATTCTCATCATGCTGACTGGCTAAAATAGCACTTACATAAGTATTTTTAGGCACATTAGGGAAATTATCTATTTTTCGCCACGTTTTAGCATCTTCGGAGATTTGAATTAAGCCGTCATCTGTGCCTACATAGAGTAAATTTTCTTTTTTAGGACTTTCTTGTAAAGACACAATATTCCCATAAAACGAAGTAGATTGATGTTTAGCCACGGCATCTATACTCCATACTTTGCCCATTACGGGTAACTTATTACGGTCAATTTGTTGGGTTAAATCTTCACTGATACACGTCCAAGAGTTACCTCTGTCTTCACTTCGGAATACTTTATTCGCCGCAAAATACAGTCTTGTAGACTTATGCGGACTAATTATTAAAGGACTATCCCAATTCCAACGTAAAGCCTTTTCGCCTTTACTTTCTATGGGCTGAATAGGAACTTCTTCTCCACTTTTTCTATCATACCGTACTAATCCTGCATATTGAGACTCTGCATAAATAATGTTTGGGTCATTAGGGTCAATACGAGATACAAAGCCATCTCCCCCATGCGTAATAAACCAGTCTGAATTAGCAATACCGTTGATATTAGTGGTTCGGGAGGGTCCTCCAAGACTAAAATTATCTTGCGTACCACCATAGACATAATAAAAGGGCAGACTATTATCTACATCTACTCTATAAAATTGTGTAACAGGTAAATTTGCTTTGAACAGCCAAGTTTGTCCTTTATCAAAACTTTCATAAATACCACCATCGCAACCTACAAGGTAATGACGGTTATTTTTAGGATTTATCCATATTACGTGATTATCTACATGTTTGAAGCGTTCGCCGAGAGGTTTCCATGTTTTACCTCCGTCATCGGATACTTGTAAAAATACATCCATAGCATAGATACGGTTAATTTCTATCGGGTCGCAAAAGAGTTCTTGAAAATAATTACCGCTAGTATAATACCCGCTCATTTTGGTAAAACTTGCCCCTGCATTAGTAGACCGGAATACACCTCCTTTATCTTGTTCTGCTTCAATTTGCAGATACACATACATCGGATTTACGGGAGATACCGCAATAGCAATTCTACCTATATCTCCTGATGGCAATCCGTTAGTGAGTTTATTCCATGTTTCGCCGCCGTTTTGAGTTTTGTACAGCGCACTTTCAGGACCGCCGTCAATCAAAGTAAAAACGTGTCTTCTACGTTGGTGCGCACAAGCATATAACACATCAGGATTAGTAGGGTCCATAGCTAAATCAGATACTCCTGTATTTTCAGAGATATTGAGTATTTGCTTCCATGTTCTACCACCGTCAATAGTTTTGTAAACTCCACGTTCTCCGCCTGCATTCCATAAAGGACCATAAGCCGCTACATAAACAATATCAGGATTATTGGGGTGAATAATAATTTTAGCAATATGCTCGCTGTTTTTCAGTCCCATATTTTTCCAAGTACTTCCGCCATCTTCAGATTTGTATATGCCATCACCATAGCCTACACTCCGCTGATTATGATTTTCACCTGTACCTACCCAAACGATATCAGGATTCGTGTTTGCTAATGCTACACAGCCAATAGAATAACTGCCTTCACCGTCAAAAATTGGTTCATAACTTGCCCCTCCATTTACAGTGCGCCATACTCCTCCTGATGCACTAGCTACAAAATAATGATGAATATTGTTTGGATTAACTGCAAAATCTGCAATTCTGCCCGAAGTTAAAGCAGGTCCTATACTTCTGAAAGCCAAACCGCTAACCGCACTTTGAAATTTACTCTCCTTCGGGCTTTCTTTCGGTTTATCTGTTGGAATTTGTTTTTTTTTGTCTTCATTTTTCTGAGCATATACTCCCAGAAATGATACCACAAACAATAAGGTTAAGATACGCATACTTTATTCTGAAAACAAAGGTAAAAAACAAGTCTGTTCAGGCAAAATTATTCTGTTAAATGCTGTACTTGTGTTAAATATTGGATTTACTTGCAAAGGTTGAAGTTACTTATTCAGGCAAATTTAGAACGAAAATCATATAAACATCTCCCACATACACGAGGTTTTTTTATGGTCAGAATAGTTTTGTCTAAAACTTATGACTGAATCCTAATTCGTGCAGGGCAGTGCTGGTATTGGCTTTGTTTGCCAAGCGCTGGTCTTGTTCTGCGAGCAAAAGCTGAAGTCTTTGGTACGTGTTTTCTGTTTCTGAAAAGATATTTTCAAGTACCTGTTTTAATAACTGACTGGCAAAAGCCTGAAATTCTGCAAGTTTTTGTTTGTCCTCATTAAAAGTCTGCTGAATAGTGTCTTGTAAATGAGTTATCTGCTGTTGCAGACTACGAAGGTCTTCTCCTGCAATAATTTCTGTAACTGCATCAATTTTTTCCATTTTTTTGATTTTATCTTCATCTGTGGTATTGCCAAGATAAATAAGGTTTTTATCTTGTGCTTGAATGAGAGTTTTTTCTATCAGGTGGGGTAAAGAAGCGATAATTTCTTGAACTTGCTGTTGATACTGTTGTTGAGTTTGAGTAAGCGCATCTACAAAAACAGATTTTATCTGTTGTAACTGTGCTTCATATTCTTTTTTATTTTGCTGAATAAGCGTAGCAAATAGTTCTTTCATGCCTTGTATCTGCTGTGCTACTTCATTGGGAGTAACAAGTTCCACTTTAACGTTTTCGGGTTCATTAGTTTGCATATAGACTTACTTATTTAGGTTGACTTTTAATTGTGCAATAAGACTCTTACTTAAATTTTCTAAAATACTCGCCATTTGTTCTTTGGATACATGGGTTTCCTCATGTTTCTTTATGATACTTTGCAAATCCTGCTCTGTTTGCTGAAGTTTAGACATAGCCTGTTTTTCAATATTGGCAAGATGCTGAGTAAGTTGCTGACGGGTTTGTTCTAATGCGTTCATAAGCGTATGATGATTGTCTTGGACTTGTTTTTGAATTTGATTTATTTGCTTTTGATAAACTTCTATTTGCTGTCCAAATAAGAGTTCTTTAATAGCTTCTATTTTATTCTGATGTTGCATAAATACAAAGGTATAAAATTTCTTTAAATCT
Source organism: uncultured Bacteroidia bacterium (assembly GCA_938028625.1). Lineage (GTDB taxonomy): Bacteria > Bacteroidota > Bacteroidia > JANWVE01 > JANWVE01 > JANWVE01. The sequence goes on from CALIZB010000049.1 coordinate 9,991, forward strand.
TTTTCACTTTCAGCCGCAAAGAATTTCCTATCACCACAACGTCAGAAAGTGCCATAATCAGCGCCCCTGCCATAGGATTAAGTAATCCGAATGCGGCTAATGGAATTCCTACACTATTGTAAAAAAATGCCCAGAATAAATTTTGTTTTATTGTTTGTACCGTTTTTTGTGCAATTTTGTGTGCAGTGGCTATACTGTACAGTTTATCTGTGCGCAATACTATATCTGCGGAAGCAATAGCTACCTGAGTTCCACTACCTACGGCAATCCCTACATTTGCCTGTTTGAGTGCAGGTGCATCATTGATACCGTCCCCTATCATGGCTACTGCACCTTTTTGTTGGTATTCCTGAATACATTTGAGTTTGTCTGTGGGCAATACCCCGGCAAAATATTCAATACCTAATTTTTCTGCTATCCAAGCACAGTTTTTTGCACTATCCCCAGATAAAAGTATAGGTGTTATATTTTCACTTTTAAGGTATTGTATGGTGGCTTCTGCATCAGGTTTAAGGGAGTCATAAAAACGGATTTGAGCAATTGGCTTTTTGTCAGCCCACAAAGTTATTTTTTGCTCGTCAGAAAGATTATTTTCGGGATAAAATCTGCCTAACTGCACAGATTTGCCCTGATATTCTGCCTGAACACCTTTTCCTACAATGCTTTCTACATTTTCTAACGGAAGTAGGGGTACATTATGAGCAGTAAAGTGTTTTACCATAGAAACTGCCACTGGGTGATTGCTGTGCTGCTGTAAAGACAAAAACAAAGATTCAATTTCTGATTTTGTGTAGTTTTCATCAAGAATTTCTGTTTCATCAAAGGTAAAATTTCCTGTGGTGAGTGTTCCTGTTTTGTCTAAAAACATGTATTTAATTTTGATAAGATTTTCCATAGCCTGCCCGTCCTTAAACAGAATACTCATCTGAGATGCTCTGCCTAAACCTACCATTACTGCGGTAGGAGTAGCTAATCCCATTGCACAGGGACACGAAATAGCTAACACAGCAATAGCACTTAATAATGAAAACTCTGTATTTTTATGGAATACAAAAAATGAAATTAAAAAAGTAATTACAGCTATTCCGAGTACCACAGGTACAAAAACTGCGGAAATATTATCTCCCATTTTTTGAAGGCGAGGTTTATTTTGCTGTGCTTTTTGTATCAAATCTATAATCTCTTGTACTAAACTTTGTTTGCTTTTTTTGGTAATTTTAATTTTTGCACTGCCCTGCATGACCGCTGTACCTCCATAAACAATACTATGTACATTTTTATGCTGTGGAATGCTCTCTCCTGTCAGCATGGACTCATTTACTTCTATAACTCCTTCTGCAACTGCTCCGTCAGCAGGAATAGTATCTCCGCCTTTTACAAGTACAATATCTTCTGTTTCTAACTCTTCCACCGGAATAGGACGAATTATCTCTGTATCATTAAAATAATCTTTTTGAACCAAATTTGCCATAGCTGGCTGTAACTGACGCAACGCTTTGATGGCAGATTGCGTTTTTTCAATAGAAATAGCTTCTAACCAGTTTCCCAACAATACCAAAGTAATAATAGTAGCGGCTGTTTCAAAGTAAAAATGCGCCTGAATATCAAAAAGTAAAACATATACACTGTATAAAAATGCCGTAGTAGAACTCATACTAATGAGTACGTCCATATTGGGGTACAAATTACGTATAGAACGCACAGCACTTTTGCCAAAATGTTTCCATCCCACCAGCATTACGGGAATACATAAAGCTAATTCTACCCAACCCTGATATGATAAATGCTCATGAATAAACATCGTTATCATGGAAAACAGAAACAAAGGCACAGAAAATACAGTACAGAACAGTACTTTTTTTCTTAACTGCTTATATTCTTCCTGAAACGCATTTTCTGCATCATGGCTTTCTTTTATTTTTACCTGATAGCCCAAATCCTGTATTTCCTTAACCAAGTCTGATATATTAAAATCAGTTTTTTGGGTATCAAAAGAGGCTTCATTGGTAGCAAAATTTACATATACATTTTCTACACCTTCTTTTTTTTGTATCAATTTCTCAACAGACTGTGCACATGATGTACAATGCATTCCTGTTACAGTAAGACAAACTCTCATAAATCAACTCTCAAATTTACAACAAAAGAAACAAATACAAGATACAAGAAATGCCTTATTGTGTTCTTTGTTTCATAGAGAGGTTCTTGTTTTGGTTTATAGAGTAAAATTTTGTATTTTTGCTTGTCCATGATATCAAGATTTGTTTTTATTATCATAACTTGCTTTACAGTTTGGAATACCATTTTTGCACAGACATTTAATTTTCCACCAGGCAACATCAATAATAATACTACCCTGTGCGTGCAGACAATTGTATCAGGACTTTCTACTCCCAGCCCTGCTTTCGGGTTAGAAAAAGTTACTTTGAATATCAATCACAGTGCGGTACAGGAACTTAAAATTACCCTCAAAAACCCAAAAGGTGATGTTATTCACTTGCTTCGGTACAATGAAGCTACTGGTTCTAATTTAACTAACACGGTTTTTGAAAAAGGAAATTCAGGTATTCCTACTATTAACACAGGAATTGCACCTTATACAGCAAATTTTCGCATTATGCCGCCTGATAGTTTGGGTACTATGAACATCACCCCTGACCTAAACGGAACTTGGGAATTATGCATTAAAGATACTACTTTTGCAGGTAATGTAAATGGATTTTTAGTAAGCGCAAGTCTTACTTTTGGTAACCAACCTGCTATACCGCCCAAGTGTGTGGCTAATTTCTTAGCTAATCCTATTTCAGGTTGCGCACCGCTTACCGTACAGTTTCAGGATTTATCTCAATATGCTACTACCGTTAAATATGATTTTGGAGATGCTTCTTTTAGTACTTTGCGCAATCCTTCACACACCTATACAGGCATGGGTACATATACAGTTATTCAGACCCTTACTCAAAACGGGTTTAGTGTAGATACAATTAAAAAAATAAATTACATTACCGTAAATGAACCTACACCTATCGCAAATTTTGAGTTAGATACGCTATTTTGTACCCCTGCAACAATTTCTGTAAATAATACTTCTCTTGGAGGAACACTTTTTCAATGGGACTTTGGCAATGGAGATATTAGTATTTTACCTAATCCTAATCCTGTTTTGTATACTAATCCAGGTACTTATGATATTCGTTTAGTGGTTTTTAATAATGCAGGTTGTAAAGATAGCATACAAAAACGTATCAGAGTAATTCCTAAACCTAACGCAAGTTTTACGCTCAATTCACGTAAAGGTTGTGTTCCTTTTTCTATCTCTCTAAATAACATTTCTACACAGGCACAAACTTATGAATGGGATTTTGGAGATGG
>CALIZB010000050.1 GCA_938028625.1 uncultured Bacteroidia bacterium
AAGAATATCTACTCTATTAGATTTGTCATCTAAGGTTACCCGATTACTTTCACTTTCTAAAAACTGATGTATTTTAACTTCTTTTTTTAAGAGTTCTGACAAAAAACCTTCAATAATCACAAAATTGCTTTTGTTTCTCAATAAATACTTTATCGCAAAGTCAAAACTGACTAACTTTGTTTTTTTAGGTTCTTTCTTTTTGGGCATAGACAAAAGTACAAAAACTATACTTTATTTTTCTTTGGCTACCGCACCGCCTTCATAGAGTTTGGGTAGAAACTTACGCGAGGGGGACTCTTTATACTTATCAGGCAAACCTAGTTTATTCCATAAAGAATCTATTTTTTCTATGGTTTCTTTATCAGAAGTTACAATGTTAGGCCAGTCGCGTTTAAAGCCATCAATAGAGAGGGTTTTTCGGGTAGCATCGAAAGCAATTTGTCCAAAATCTGCGTCTGAGATGAGTACGGCATCACGTTTAGGGTCAAGGTTATTGGAAAATCGCCATACCGTTTCAGGAATTTGCATAATATCTACGTCAGGGTCTACAAAGCATAGGCATTTTACTCCTTTGAAGTCTTCACGGGCAAAAAGTTTTTCAGCTACCTCTTTGACATGATTTTTACGCTCTTTTTTAATGGAAACAAATATTAAAGATATTCCCATAGAAAGTAAAGAGTCATTTATTTCTGTAATTTCAGGGAACTGATTACGAATATCAATAATCCGTAAAGCCGCTGATGCTTGTAATTTTTGCCAATTATTTAATGTAGGTACATTTTCTCTGCGTTCTACTTCAAACTTTTTAGTAGCATCTATACCCATTTTACCACCGAAGTTAGGTTTAGAACAACTATGGTCTAATACATCAACAGGACCTTGCGCGAAAATAATATCTTGAAAAGGGTCTGTATTTTCAGATACATATTTAGCAAGGGCTTTTGTATCGTAAATATCACAATGTTCATCTACCACAATCATCATTTTGGTAAACATCATTTGCCCAGCGCCCCAGAGGGTATTCATAACTTTTTGTGCCTGTGCGGGATATTCTTTTTTTATCTTGATAATTGCCATATTATGAAATACACCTTCAATAGGCAAAGTCATGTCTATAATTTCAGGCACCATAGTCATTTTAATAGGAGCTACAAAGATGCGTTCTGTGGCTTTACCTATCCATGCGTCTTCCTGAGGTGGAATACCTACAATAGTGCTACAATATACAGCTTTTTTTCTGTGTGTGATAGCCGTTACATGAAATTTAGGATACCAGTCTGCAAGAGAATAGTACCCTGTATGGTCACCAAAAGGTCCTTCCCAGATAAAGTCTTCGCTTGGGTCTACGTAGCCTTCTATGATAAAATCTGCATCAGCGGGGACTTCAATTTCAGGCTGTGTGATACATTTTACGAGTTCTACACGTTTTTTGCGGATAAATCCCGCAAGCATATACTCGTCCATGTTATCGGGCATAGGTGCAGTAGCGGCATAAGTATAAACGGGGTCTCCACCAATAGCTACGGCTACGGGCATTTTTTTACCTAATTCTTTGTATCTCCTAAAATGTCTTGCGGATACTTTGTGTAAATGCCAATGCATACCTGTAAGGTTTTTTTCAAAAACCTGCATACGGTACATACCTATGTTACGAATACCTGTATCGGGGTCTTTGGTATGTACTACGGGTAGAGTAATAAATTTTCCGCCATCTTCGGGCCAACATTTCATAATAGGTAATTTGAATAAATCAGGTTCTGTAATAATAACTTCCTGACATTCGCCTTTACCTTTTTTTACTTTGGGCATCCAAGAAGCAATTTTACCGAGTTTAGGTAAAAGTTTGAGTTTATCTATCCAAGTATCACCAGGTTTAATCATTTTAAGGAGACTTTCTATATCTTTGGCAATATCATCAAGATTTTGTACGCCAAGTGCCATGCAAATTCTTTTGTAATTACCCATGCTGTTAATGAGCAAAGGAAAGTCTGTACCTGTATTTTCAAAAAGCAAAGCAGGTCCGTATTTTTTACTTACTCTATCTACAATTTCTGTAATTTCTAAATCAGGATTAACATATTCTTTAATACGCACTAATTCTCCAGCTTTTTCTAATGCAGAGATAAATTCATCTATATTTTTATATGCCATATAGCAAAAATAACAAGAAAGAACAAAGTATAATTCACAAAAATAGAGATACTTCAAAAAACTTTGTATTTTTGTATAGATATGATAACCTACGATAATAAATCATGGGTAAAGTTTGTTTTATTAAGTAAAGGTGCAGTTATAGGTAAAATTTACCCGTACATTATCTTACTAGCGGCTTTTACAGCGAGTATATACATCATGCAATTTGAATACAAGTGGTTAGGATACCAAAAGCCTCTTATTCATATAAAGATACCGCTTGCTTTTCACAGTTTATTAGGTATTGTATTAGGCTTGTTGTTAGTATTCAGAACTAATACGGCTTATGACAGATGGTGGGAAGGACGTAAAATCTGGGGTGCTATTTTGAATACCAGCCGTGATATTGCTCGTAAAGTGCATTCTTTTATTCCAAATCAATGTAAAAAAGAGAAAGAAGAATTAGTTAAACTTTGTGTAGCTTTTGCATACACACTGAAAGAACATTTGAGAGATGGAGTAAAATGGGAAGAACTTAATTTTTTAGATAACGCTACTATTGAAAAATTAAAATCTGCGCACCATGTTCCGAATGCGATTGTTACTATGATGACAGATATTCTTGAACAATTATATGCACAAAAATATATTAAAGCGGCTAAATTACGAATGATTGATTCGGATATACAAGCGCTAGTAGATTATCTCGGTATGTGCGAAAGAATTAAAAAAACTCCCATGCCTATAGCCTATTCTTTGCATTTGAAACGGTTTATTCTTATTTATCTGGGCACTTTGCCTTTTGGTCTGATGTATGAATTAAACTGGGGGGCTATTCCTGCGGTTGCCGTATTAGCTTACACTATGGTAGGTATTGAAATTATTGGAGAAGAAATAGAAGACCCCTTCGGATTAGATGACAACGATTTAGCTACAGATGAAATATGTACTTCCATTCATTTGAATACTTTTGAGATACTGGCTATGGAAATCGCAGTGGTGCAGAAAAAGAAAAAGAAACTTTCCATGCTAGATAACTTTCTCCCAGATATGAATGTGGTATCTGGTACTCAGAAAATTTTCAAAAAGTTTGTAAGGTCTGACAAAAAGAATGATACAGAAAAGAAGTAATAAATCAGCAACTTAACCCACTTATAATCAAACAAAATCAGCTTGCAAAACTGAAAATAAAAACAGAACACGAACTCTGCGGATTATACGGGTAATCACGAATTTTATACTCAAAAATATGCAGTTTTAAGCACTGATATTTTTGCAGTTCATTTTTTTATTGGGTAAAAAACAAAGCTTTGGTAAGAGATGTTTTTATCATGCATAACATCAGTTTATAAATCTGCTGAATATATTTTCTGAACCCGCTTTACTTTATTATACTTGCACCATGAAAATTGTTTTGGTTACAGGTGCTACCTCGGGTTTTGGGTGGGCAACCGCATCTAAATTTGTAGCACAGGGCAATAAAGTAATTATTACAGGCAGAAGACAACAAAGACTGCAAGACTTTATTCAGCAACACGAACACGCAAAAGAGAAAATTTTACCTCTTTGTTTTGATATACAAGATAAAAATGCCACTAAAAACGCATTGAATACCATGCCTGAGGAATGGAAACACATACAGGTTCTAGTGAATAATGCAGGGTTAAGCAGGGGATTGAACGAAATTCAGAATGGAAATTTTTCAGATTGGGAAGAAATGATTGATACAAACATCAAAGGACTTTTATATGTCAGTAAGATTGTGGTCAATTTCATGATAGAAAGAAATATAGAAGGACATATCATAAATATAGGTTCTACCGCAGGACATGAAGTATATCCCAAAGGAAATGTATATTGTGCAACCAAACATGCCGTAGATGCTCTTACCAAAGGTATGCGTTTAGACTTATTGCAACATAACATTAAAGTTAGTACAGTAGACCCAGGTATGGCAGAAACAGAGTTCAGCGTAGTGCGTTTTCATGGAGATGTAGAGAAAGCAAAAAAAGTATACGAAGGTTTTGAACCTTTACATGCTGAAGATATTGCAGACTGTATTCTGTTTATTGTTAATGCACCAAAACATGTAAATATAGCACAGATACTGCTTATGCCTGCCGCACAGGCAAATACCGTAACTGTCAAACGACAACTTTAAGAACTCTATTTACGCTGAATTTTTACTCCAAATTCTTTGGCAATTCTTTCTTGATATTCTTGGGAAGGAGCAAGTTCTATAACTTTTTGTATTGCATAGAACACATCATTGTCTCGTTCTAATAATTTTGCCATATACGCATATTGAAGCCACATCTGGCGGTTGTATGGGTTTTGTTGAATATAATTAAAGTGAAAATTATAGGGTTCTATATTGTCTCCTGCCTGTAAGTAAAGCGTTGAAAGTTC
>CALIZB010000051.1 GCA_938028625.1 uncultured Bacteroidia bacterium
CTGTATCGTAAGGGTAAGCTATCCAAAGATAACATGATTATCTGCAACGGGTTCAAAGACGAAACCTATACAAGATATATCAGTGATTTAATCAATGATGGGTTTCATAATACAATACCCATTTTGGATAATTTGGAAGAGTTGCGATTTTATGAAAAAAACATCAAAAAGAACTTTAAGGTAGGTATGCGCATAGCTACCGAAGAACGTCCTGATTTTCAGTTTTATACTTCTCGCTTAGGTATTCGTGCAGAACGCATCATGGATTTTTATTGGGACAGGATTAAAGAAAATCCCAAACTTGAATTCAAAGTACTGCACTTTTTTATCAACTCAGGAATTAAAGATGCGCCATACTATTGGGAACAGTTGGAAAAATGTGTGTATCTCTACTGCGAACTCAAAAAAGAATGTGAAACCTTGCAGTATTTAGATATTGGAGGTGGGTTTCCTTTCAAAAATACCCTTGCTTTTGAGTATGATTATGATTATATTGTCAATCAGATTGTACATTATATCAAAACTATATGTGAATCAGAAGGGGTTCGCGAACCTGATATTATTACAGAATTTGGGGCTTTTACCGTAGCTGAAAGCTCAGGAGTTTTATTTGAAGTGCTGGGTAAAAAACAACAGAATGACCGAGAAAACTGGTTCATGATTGATGGCAGTCTTATCACAACTCTACCTGATATATGGGCAACAAATCAACGTTTTATTCTCTTACCTATCAATAATTGGGACGCTCCTTATCAAAGAGTGAATATAGGTGGAATGACCTGTGACGGCGAAGATTACTATAATGCAGAAGTACATTTGCAGGAAATTTATATGCCCAAAACTAAAAAAGTGCAGTATATCGGATTTTTTCACACAGGAGCTTATCAGCAAACACTTGGCGGCGTAGGAGGCGTGCATCATTGTTTAATTCCTACTCCAAAGCAAATAATTATTGACAAAGACGAACAAGGTGAATTTGTGATAAAACTATTTAGCCCTGAACAAAAACAAGAAGATGTTCTAAAAATACTTGGATATGACGATAAAGACAATTCCGAGAAGCCAATAAAAAAACCTGTCATTAAAAAAAATATCACGCTCACTCATAAAGAATAAGCGTGAGATATCTTATAATTTATTCAAATGTTTTTACTCTACTAGCATTTTTTTGGTGATTATACCTTGTTGGGTATAAAAAACCGCCTGATAAATTCCTTTACTTAACAGAGAACAAGTGTGTGTATAGTAATTTAGTCCTATTTGTGCTTGTTGGGGAGACTCTAAAATAGTTTTTCCTGTTATATCATATAGTTTGAGTGTGTAAGGTACAGCATCAGAAGTATTAAGATAATATCCTATTTGCTGGTTTTGATAAGTAAGTGCATTTACTTCAAAATAGCTTAGTCCTTGTGCATCTATACTTTGTACGCGAGAGTAATAATGGTTTCCATCTTTATCTTGAAAGTGGATACGATAGAAATTTGTGCCGTTGCAGGGCTTTTCATCAATATAGATGAACTTTAAAGCGTCTTGTTGCGATATGCCAAGTTCATAAAAATCTGTACCATTATGAGAACGTTCTAAATAATAAGTTCCTTGAATATTCCCCTGATTTTGCCATTGAATAATGTTTTTACCTTGTACGTGGTTTGTCTGAAAATTTGCAAACAGATAGGGTAAACTGCTTGCTACACTCAATTGTATATCATCTACGGCAAAAGAAGGGTCTGAACCTAAACCGTCTGCGTTGTTATTCCATACAAAACCTATACGAAGAGTAGTAATATTCTCGCATGAAGCAGGTAAAGCAATAGAGAATGCTGTCCACCTACCTTGACCGAAACAAGTATTAGGTGTTTTAGCAGGGTCTACCAAAGCAACCCAAGTAGTACCGCCATCTATACTGTATTGTACTGTGGCATTGTCCGTAGTACCTTGTCCATTTTCAATATAAACAAAAGACAAAGTAATTCCTGTTTGTCCTGTGGTATTGATATTAGGAGAGAATGCCCGCCTGCTTGTAGCAGGACTACCTCCTGAACAAAGATTAAAACTACAAGCATCATAAGCAGCGCCACAGTCACCGTTTATTCCAGCGCATACAAAACAAGTACAAAAAGAAGCAGGGTTTGCACCTACATGCAGAGTAGGGTTAGAGCCACAACTTGCACTACAATTACCTGTACCTGTATTATTTTCAGCACAACTTACAAACCATTGGTTAGGTGCGGCACCATTTGTACCACCCGCATTATTCACGCCCCATGCGCCATTAGGACCAACATAAGCATTAGCAAAACAGCCTTCTGTACAGCCATTACTAAAAGTTTCCGACCAGAATACCGTCTGACTGAAACTGCATAAAGACCAAAAGCAAGGTAAAAACAGAGTGATTATAAGTTTTTTCATAGCAATAATGTTTTAACTTTAATATAACACAAAACTAATAGAAAAAAATCAAAAAAGCAAGAGCGAAAGTAAGAAAAATACAAAAAATAGTTTATACTTTATGAAGGTTATATTTTCATTTCATAATAAACTTACCCAGTTCTGTATCATTTGTATACCATATTCTGTAAGTACCGATTCAGGGTGGAACTGTACGCTATACACGGGCTTATTTCTATACTGCATAGCCATAATCAAACCGTTTTTTGTTGTTGCGGTAATTTCAATATGTGCGGGGATATATGTATTATCTACCACTAATGAGTGATATCGCATAACATTTATTTCATTTGGGATATTTTTGAATATGCCTTTTTGCGCATGAATAATTTTACTTGTATAGCCATGTAAAGGTTCGGGAGCATGAATAATGTTCATCCCATTGGCATATCCAATCCATTGGTGTCCTAGGCAAACCCCCAGAACAGGAATATTGCGTTCTATAGCATAGTGATAGGCAAATTGTGCTTTGCCATGTTCAGGTCTGCCAGGTCCAGGAGAGATAACAAGACCCTCTAAATAAGGTAAAATACTCTGTAATTTATTTGTTTCATAGTGAAAAAGCGTTTTTACTTCATTTTTAGTGCATTGTTTTATGTAATCTGTGAGCATATAGGTAAAACTATCTTCGTTATCTACTACTAAAATCATTTATGCTCCTCCTTTTTCATGAATTTGAGCAGGTTCAGGAATTGTTACAGGTTTTCCCAAGTATTTAGGTTGTGTATGGAACACATACATAGCAAGTATAGCCTTCGCACAAGCAAAGTATTCTCTAATATGCGTTTTGTAATCATACTGTAAAGGAACATCTTTTGCCACATAACCTATACAAGACATTTTAGCGTGATTAGCAATAAACAAAGCTCTGGCTACATGAAAATCTTGTGAAACGATAATACAGTTGTTTTGCCCAAAAACTTTTTTACAGCGAATAACAGAGTCTAATGTATGAACACCTGCATAATCCAAAATAATAGCGTTTTTAGGAACGCCTCTTTCTATAAGGGCATGTTGCATATCGCGCGGTTCGTTATAGTGAATACTTCGGTTATCTCCACTGACTAAAAGATAGCTTACTTTTCCTGAAAAATACAGTTTACAAGCGGCATCTATACGATAATCAAAATAAAGATTATGTTGGTGATGGTTTACATAACGGCTTGTGCCAAGTATCAGTGCCACTTTATGATAGGGTACATCTTCGGTACGGATATACATCTGCTTTTGGGTGGTATAGCGGATATGCCATTTGGAAAAAAGCAGAAACCCTGTTACAAAAAGCATTCCTGCAAGCCCCGCGTATAAAAATCTCCACAAAAGTTTTAGCCACAATACTTTGTACATGTATGCTGTGTGTTTACGTAGGTAAAAGGATAAAAGTTCAGAGAGTTTATTTTTTGAGTTTAGAAAGGCTGTATTGTATTCTTTGCATACCTTTTTGGATATTTTCATCAGAAGTAGCAAAAGAAATACGGAGATATTCTGGTGCGCCAAATGCACCTCCGTCCACTAAGGCTACGTAACTATCCTCTAATATAAAAGTACATAAATCATAGCTATTGTGAATAATTTTACCATTAGGGGTAGTTGTACCAAGATAATAGCTAATTTTAGGGAACAAATAAAATGCACCTTCGGGTTCGTTAATTTCTATATGAGGGATATTTTTAGCAAGAGAAACAATAAGATTTTTTCTCTGTTCAAAGATGCGGTTCATTTCTTGGCAAGAGGTTCTATCTCCTGCTACGGCGGCTAATGCGGCACGCTGCGCGATACTGCACGCTCCTGACGTAAATTGACCTTGATATTTTTCGCAAGCCTGTGCTATCCAAAGTGGTGCGCCCATATAGCCAATTCTCCAACCCGTCATAGCAAAACCTTTGGATACTCCATTTATTGTAATCACTTTATCCAATATCTTCGGATTTGAACCAATGCTTTCATGCTTGCCAATAAAATTAATATACTCATAAATCTCATCACTAATAATGTATAAATTTGGATACTGTACAAAAAGTTCTGCAAAAGTATCTAACTCTTTACGCGTGTACACCGTACCCGCAGGATTAGACGGCGATGAGAATATAAAAACTCTACTTTTTTCACTTAAGACGGCTTTTATTTGCTCAGGAGTAACTTTAAAGTCATTTTTTATATCGCCTTCTATAAATATGCTTTTACCACCTGTCAATTTCACTATTTCAGAGTAACTCACCCAATATGGTGTAGGAATAATCACTTCCTCACCTGGATTAACTAATACATGCAGTACATTAGCGATACATTGTTTTGCTCCCGTAGAAACTATAATCTGTTCAGGAGTATAAAGGAGATTATTTTCATACCTGAATTTTTCACTGATTGCTTTGCGCAGGTCAGGTATGCCTGCCACAGGCGGATAATGCGTAAAGCCCTCACGGATAGCTTCAATAGCGGCATTACGGATATGTACAGGGGTATCAAAGTCAGGTTCACCAATACTTAAATTGATTACATCTTTACCTTCTGCTTTTAAAGCACGGCTGCGCTTGGTCATAGCAATAGCTTGGGATTCTTCTAAAATTTGTATTCGGTCTGCGCCTTTATATGTACTCATGTAACAAAAGTACAATTTTTTTGTTTTTATAGAGAAAAAACGTTCTAATAAGCATAAACATTGTTTTACATTTTATTTTTACACAAACCTTTGAAATACGGTTTTTTATATGTAATTTTGCACCCGCAAATACAAAATAATTTTTGTAAAAAAATTACGATTCTTATACAAATAAACAATTATGGCAAAAATCAAAGACTTGAATTTTCTGCGCAATATCGGTATCATGGCGCATATTGATGCAGGAAAGACAACTACCACAGAACGTATTCTGTTTTATACAGGGGTAGTGCATAAGATGGGTGAGGTACATGACGGTGCCGCTACTATGGACTGGATGGAACAGGAAAAAGAAAGAGGAATTACTATTACTTCTGCTGCCACCACTTGTACATGGAAATACAGAGGTGAAGAGTTCCAGATTAACATTATTGATACTCCTGGACACGTAGACTTTACCGTAGAAGTAGAGCGTTCTTTACGCGTATTAGACGGCGCAGTAGCTTTGTTCTGTGCGGTAGGAGGGGTAGAACCTCAATCTGAAACTGTATGGCGTCAGGCAAACAAATATAAAGTACCCCGCCTATGTTTTGTAAATAAAATGGATAGACCTGGTGCCAACTTCTTCAAAGTAGTAAAAGAAATCCGTGAGATGCTTGGGGCAAAAGCAGTGCCTCTGCAAGTACCTATCGGTGATGAAGATACATTCAGAGGTGTGGTAGACCTGGTGCGTAATCAGGCTATTATATGGAATGAACATGATCAGGGTATGACTTTTACCGAAGTTCCTACTCCTGACGAACTTAAAGACTTGGTTGAGAAATATAGAAATGAGCTTTTTGAAGCCGTTGCCGAATTTGATGATACTCTATTAGAAAAATATCTTGGTGGAGAAGAAATTACCGAAGACGAAGTGCGCGCTGCGGTTCGTAAAGCTACTATTTCTATGTCCATCTTCCCTGTACTCTGCGGTTCTGCTTTCAAGAACAAAGGAGTTCAAACTATGCTTGACGCAGTAACTTCTTATTTGCCCTCGCCATTAGACCTGCCCCCCGTAGAAGGTGTAAATCCGAATACAAATGAAAAAGAAATCCGTAAAACTAGTGAAGATGAACCTTTTGCAGGATTGGCTTTCAAAATTATGACTGACCCTTATGTGGGAAGATTAGCCTTTCTGAGAGTATATTCAGGAAAATTAGATGCAGGTTCTTATGTACTCAACACTCGTACAGGTGAAAAAGAGCGTATTTCTCGCTTAATTCAAATGCACGCTAACCGTCAGAACCCTATTGATTATGTATCTGCGGGAGACATTGCCGCGGCTGTAGGTTTCAAAAATATCCGTACAGGTGATACGCTTTGTTTAGTAGAAAAACCCATTCGCTTGGAGTCTATTGAGTTTGCTAAACCTGTTATTGACATGGCATTAGAACCAAAAACTCAAGCAGATGTAGAAAAAATGAGTATTGCACTCCAAAAACTTGCAGAAGAAGACCCGACTTTCCGTGTAAAAACAGATGAAGAAACGGGGCAGACTATTATCTCAGGTATGGGTGAACTTCATCTTGAAATTATTGTAGACCGCTTAAAGCGTGAATTCAAGGTAGAAGCGAATCAGGGACAACCCCAAGTGGCTTACCGTGAAGCGATTACGAAAACAGTTTCTAAACGCGTAGTATTCAAAAAACAAACCGGTGGTAAAGGTAAATTTGCAGATGTTGCCGTAGAAATAGGACCTCGTGAAGATAACCAATTAGGGTTAGAGTTTATCAATGCTATTGTGGGCGGTGCTATTCCAAAAGAATTTATTCCTTCAGTAGAGAAAGGTATCAAAAATGCTATGCAGAATGGCGTTTTGGCAGGATACGAAGTAATGGCACTAAAAGTACGCTTGTTTGACGGCAGTTATCACGCAGTAGATAGTGATGCACTTTCTTTTGAAATTGCAGGTAGAATGGCATACAAACAATGCTGTTTAGAAGCCGCACCTATTATTCTTGAACCTATCATGTCTGTGGAGGTGGTTACACCCGAAGAGTACATGGGTGATATTATTGGTGATTTGAACCGCCGTAGAGGTATTATGGAAGGTACAGATACCAAAGGGAACGCGCAGGTAATTAAAGCCAAAGTACCGTTAAGTGAAATGTTTGGTTATGTAACCACTCTTCGTACTATTACTTCGGGACGTGCCGCTTCAACTATGGTATTCTCTCATTATGCGGAAGCACCTAAAAATATCTCTGAAGAAGTTATTGCTAAAAACAAAGGTAAAAAAGTTCTTGCAGAAGACGAATAGTTTATCATATACATATACACATACGGGAGTGTCAGAAATGACAACTCCCGTTTTATTTTACTTCAAAAATTGAATAAGAGAATTATTGTATGACTAATTAAGTGCTTCCTGCATCATTTGATTGACTAATTTGGGATTTGCCTTGCCACCTGATGCTTTCATTACTTGTCCTACTAAAAAGCCGAGAATACCTGTTTTTCCGTTTTTGTATTCCTGTACCTGTGCAGGGAATTTTTGTATAATGTTTTCAATGAGTGGTTTCAGGTCTTCAGTATTACTTTGTTGGAGGACGCCTTTTTGGGTAGCAATTTCTAGTGCCGATAAACTCGGATTTTTAAGCATCTCTATGAAAACAACTTCTTTTGCGGCGGTAGTAGAGATTTTATCTTGTATGATAAGTTCTATAATTTGAGCAATATGTGCAGGTGTAAGCGGAAACTGTTGTATATGTGTTGCAGTTTCATTAAGATAGGTTTTAATGGGTCCCATTACCCAGTTAGCAGATTGTTTCGGATTTTGAGAGACCTTTACAAGCTCTTCAAAATAATCGCTGATTTCTTTTTGTTCAAGGATAGTAGTAGCTTCAAAATCAGAGAGTTTTAGTTCTTTGGTGTATTTTTCATAGCGCTGGGCAGGCAGAGCGGGAAGGCTGTTTGCCAAGTGCTGAATGTAACTGTCTTCTATCTGTAAAGGGAGCAAGTCAGGTTCAGGAAAATAGCGGTAGTCATGGGCAGTTTCTTTGGTACGCATGGACGAAGTTGTGCCTGAAACGGGGTCAAAGTTACGGGTTTCTTGTTCTATTGTGCCTCCCGCTTCATAAATTTGAGTTTGTCGCTGAATTTCATATTCAATGGCACGTTCTACATTGCGAATAGAATTTAGGTTTTTAATTTCTGTACGGGTTCTGAAATTAGTTTCACCTTTTAATCTTACAGAAACGTTTACATCACAGCGCAGGCTTCCCTCTTCCATGTTACCGTCACAAATGTCTAAATAACGGACAATTTTACGGATTTCAGTGATATAGGCAGCCGCTTCCTGAGCAGAACGCATATCTGGTTTGGATACAATTTCAATTAGGGGTACGCCTGCACGATTGAGGTCAATTAAAGTATCAAATGGGTCTTGGTCATGAATAGATTTACCTGCGTCCTCTTCTAAATGGATACGCTGAATGCCTATACGTTTGATGTATTCTCCTACTTTTATATCAATATATCCTTCGGTACAGATAGGCGTTTTATCTTGTGTCGTTTGGTAGCCTTTGGGCAAATCAGGATAAAAATAGTTTTTGCGAGCAAAATAACAATGTTTATCAATTTGACAATGGGTAACAATTCCCATTTTTATAGCCAGTTCTACTGATTTTTTATTCATTTTGGGTAGGGTACCAGGGTGTCCCAAGGAAATAGCAGATACGTTAGTATTGGGTTCATCACCAAAAGCGGCGTTGTCTGCACAAAAAGCCTTGCTTTGGGTAAGTAACTGGGCGTGTATTTCCAATCCTATAATGGCTTCATACGTTTTCATGAGGGTACAAAAATACAGTTTTTCCCATTATTGATTGAACATTTCTTTGATTTGTTGGTTTAGAGCTTCGTTAATCTCGGGTTGCAACGGAATATTCATTCGGGGTTTGTCTATTTTAAGACTGATTAGCTCCTCGAAAGCCTTTTGCATGTAATAAGGTACAGTGATTCGGATACTTTCATGAAAATCATACATAAATACATACACTAATATCGGATAATGATGATGCACATAATAATCCTTGATGTTGTGCCAGAGAACGCAGTTTCTTGGCGACTCGTAAATACTAGTAACTATTCCTTTGTTTGTAACCAATATCATAGCTCCGTAAGTAAGTGCATGATAAGTGAGTATTGCACCTATAAAAGTAAATACAGAAAAAAACATCAGACTGGAATTAGAGTAGGTAATGGCATACAGGCAGACTAATACACAGCCTGCTATAATTACAGCTAGGGCAATGGCATAAAATACTACGCGCGGGCGTTTCCACTGAAAAATTACATCTCTGTGCCGTAAACGGAACAAAAATGCTATTAAAAACCATAAAGGAGCTACGAGTACAGAATATACCATCAAGCTATATTGAAGTACTTCTACATAAGAAAGCATAATTACAGTCTGACACAACAAATATACAAAAAATTTATTAGCGAAAGTTCTGTAAAAAATTATTTTTTATGGTCAGAGTTCGGGGGGAATAACAGGAGTATAGTCCTGTACAAAAAAGCCTCTCCACGTATCGCTGGAATATCCGGGGTTAAGCTGAGTAAAATGTTTGTCCTGCTTGGTAGCCGTAAGCACGCATTCTACTTCGGGATAGTTGTTGTCATAGAGTAAAAGGGAAAGCCTTTCGGTTTCGGGTTCATACGCGTATCCATACACAACTACCTGATGGTTTTTTGAACCAATATCTAATAAATTATGGGCATTTACCAAGCCAAGGGGCAAAGGTCTTCCCTGATGTATAGCTTCCTGAATAACAGGAAATTGCTCATGCCATGTCCAGTATTTTACTCCTTTGAAGAGCATATTGGGTTCATCATCATACAATGTCCAGGACACAAAACGAAAGGCACTTTCTTTTAGAAAACTGTCAAAGAGGCGTTTGTGAATATACTTGGCAAGCGGGTGGTCATCATAAGGGACACCCTCTTCTGTAAGTTCGCTTTTAGAACAGCGGGGAATAATTTTATTGCTGTAAAAATAATCTAATGAAGCAAAAGCCATTCCGCCGCATCTTCCTTTGGCATGCACTTGCAGATAGTCTTTTTTGTCGCTTTTGGTAACAATTTCTGCTCCTTGTTTTTTTATCCAGTTTAGGACAGGGGCTGGGGTTGCTCTTGGAATACGCATGTCTATTACGGTATTTAAAAATCCGTTTCCGAAGTGAAAGCCATGCTCCACAGGGTTAAAGTTGGTTCGGATATACTCTGTAGTCTGGGACATAATGTTCAATTTTGAGTGCAAGGTACATGTTTTTCAGAAAAGGTATTCAAAAGATTTTGAGCAGTTAAAATTCATGCAGGTTTTCTGACCGTTCATGCAGAATTTCTCACCATTCATGTACAAATTTCAACCGTTCATGCAGGGTTTTGAAAATACCTGCGGAGTGTGCAGTATTTTTGTATTGGTAACATCATTTAAGATGTAGCTAAATTGAGCAGGCGTAAGGTTGATTCCCCAGTGGGTTGAGTCCCTTGCGTTTTTTTATTTTAAGGCAACCAGGAGCGTTTTATGCTCCTGTTATGGTAAATTATGCAAGTTCGGCAAAATATTGATGAAACAGCGGTATGGTTTCTATGCCTTTGAAGTAGTTAAATACGCCATAATGTTCGTTTGGACTATGAATAGCATCGGATTCTAAACCAAATCCCATAAGCACGGATTTAATGCCGAGTTCTCTTTCAAACAGGGCAACAATAGGAATAGAACCTCCTCCGCGTGTAGGAATGGGTTTTTTGCCAAAAGTAGCTTCCATAGCTTTGTTTGCCGCTTGAAAACCTGCACTATCTATGGGAGTAACGGCAGGATAACCACCATGATGATAGCTTACCTTTACTTTTACTGTTTTTGGGGCTATGCTGATGAAGTGTTTTTCAAACAGTTCGCTGATTTCCTGTGGGTCTTGATTGGGCACTAAACGCATAGAGATTTTAGCGTACGCTTTTGAAGGTAGAACGGTTTTAGCACCTTCACCGGTGTATCCGCCCCATATTCCATTTACATCAAGGGTGGGGCGTATGGAAGTTTGTTCTAATACAGTGTATCCTTTTTCACCGTTAGTATCAGCAATTTCTAATGCTTTACAATATTCTTGATGGTTGAAAGGTGCTTGATTGATAAAAGCACGCTCTTGGGTAGATAACTCAACTACTTTGTCATAAAATCCAGGAATAGTGATGCGATTGTTTTCGTCTTTGAGTGAAGCAATCATTTTGCAGAGTACATTTATAGGATTATCTACTGCACCACCGAATAAACCTGAGTGTAAATCTTTGTTAGGTCCTGTGAGTTCGACTTCCATGTAAGATAAACCTCTTAATCCGTATTCAATAGATGGAATATCATTAGCTATCATGTGTGTGTCTGAAATAAGAACTACATCAGCTTTGAGTTTTTGTGCATTAGTTTTTACAAAGGTATAGAGATTATCAGAACCTACTTCTTCTTCTCCTTCAATAAGAAATTTAATGTTGCAAGGTATTCCTGTGGTGTTTTTCATAGTTTCAAAGGCTTTAATATGCATATAAAACTGTCCTTTATCGTCAGCAGAACCACGTGCATAAATTTTTCCATCTTTAATAACAGGTTCAAATGGGGGCGAAGTCCATAAATCCAATGGATCTGGAGGTTGTACGTCATAATGTCCGTAGCATAATACCGTAGGCACATCATTACTTACAATGTGTTCGGCATATACAATAGGATGTCCGTTTGTGGGACAAATCTCTACATGACTTACACCTGCTTTGCGCAACGCCTCTGCCACCCATTCTGCGGTACGTTTAACTTCATCTTTGTATTTAGGGTCTGCGCTTACACTCGGAATGCGTAGGAGTTCTAATAATTCATCAAGCATTCTTTGCCTGTTGGCTTCTATGTATGAAATATGTGTATTCATGAGCTAAAAATAGAAAAAATATATCTGCTGACAAAAACATAGTGTAAAATATGAACCTTTTCACAAGATTTAAGGCAGTTTTTCAGACGTTTTTTACTTTTTTCGTAACTATTTAGATTGCTGGGGTACATTCAGCATCCTTGCTGGATGCGTTTAGCTAAGAATCTCAACACACACGGTGCAACCCGCATAGCAGATACACCGTATCATAGCCTGATACGTTCCTGTTCATGTATAAATACAAACGAAAGTACCTAAACAATTACCTTTTTTCTAGATAAGTCTTTATACATTGAGGTTTTGGTCATTGAGTAGTGATAGCATGGTCATTGAGTAGCGATAGCGTACCGAATTGTACCGAAGTGACCGTTTCTTATACCATCGTTTTACATAACATCAGATTATTAGTACTTTCTATAAATTTTCTTATGATGTTTTTACGCAAAAAACTATACAAAAAACTTGACTTTGTGCTGTGTATGCTGTAGCTTTACAGTTCCGTTATTTAATGATTTACGTTTATGAAAAAATATCTTATTACACTTGCCGTTTTTGTCTGTTATGGGTATAGTGTAGCACAGAACCGTATAGAACTTGTTTCTTCCACAATCAATGAAACGGTTATTAAACTATATAATTCAGATTTTATTCAAAAACCTGTAACTACCTCCAAAGGAAGTGCTGTGGTTATACAGGCAAAACAAGCTACCTCTCTTTTAAGGCAAGGTGCTCCAGATTTGCCCAAATACACGGCTTCGGTTATTGTTCCTGACCAGGCAGAGATGCAGGTTGAGGTTATAAATTCTCAATACATAGATTATACAGGTATAGATGTTGCGCCCTCCAAAGGTAATTTTACTCGTGATATAAATCCGAATAGTGTTCCGTACATATATAGCGAAGTCTACAATAAAAATGCTTTTTATCCGAATAAATTAGCTGACTTGCGTTATCCGCATATTGTGCGAGATTATAGAGGACAAACCGTAGTATTGTATCCTTTTCAGTACAATCCTGTTACGCGCGTGTTGCGTGTATACACACAAATGACGGTTAAAATTAGTGTAAAATCTGGTATTGGAGGAGATAATCCGCTTGTTAATAAACCTAATCACCCATTAGATAGAAACTTTGAACTTACTTATCAGCGCCATTTTCTTAACTATGACGTGTTAAGTTCAGGTAAAACCGCTTATACTCCTGTAAATGACTACGGTAAAATGCTTATTATTTGTCATGATGCTTTTGCAAGTGCTGTTCAACCTTTGGTAAAATGGAAGAATCAAAAGGGTATTCCCACAGAATTAGTTTTGGCATCTACCGTAGGTACGACCCCAACAGCCATCAAAAACTACATTCAGAACTACTATAATCTCAATGGATTGACTTTTGTTATTCTTGTAGGCGACCATGCCCAAATACCTGCTTATCCTGCCGTAGCGGGAGCATCAGACAATACCTATACTTTTGTAGTAGGTACAGACCATTATCCTGACTTATTCATTGGCAGACTATCCGCAGATAACCTTACAGACGTTCAAACTCAAGTAAATAAAATCATTACCTATGAAAAAACCCCTATGACGGGAGCAACATGGTATAAAAATGCCGTAGGTATTGCTTCTGATGAAGGTCCTGGTGATGACGGGGAATATGACTATCAACATTCAAGAAATATTCGCACTAAATTGATGGCATTTACTTATAGTAATGTAGCCGAACTTTATGACGGTTCGCAAGGTGGCGCAGATGCTCCAGGTGACCCCGTTGCTTCAGATTTAGCTACCTTAGTCAATTCAGGATTAAGTTTAATCAATTATACAGGACACGGCAGTTCTGTATCTTTTGGTACTACGGGATATTCTAATACTGATGTTAATGCAAGTACTAATGGAAATAAGTTACCTATTATATTCTCTGTAGCTTGTGTAAATGGAGATTTTACCACAGGAACTTGCTTTGCAGAAGCATGGCTACGTAAATCTAATGGCGGTGCAGTAGCAACATTGATGTCTACCATCAATCAAAGTTGGAATCCTCCTATGGAAGGACAAGACGAAATGAATGATATTCTCTCACAACAATATGCTATGAACAAAAAATTTACTTATGGCGGTGTAGCTATGAATGGTTGTATGAAAATGAATGATACTTATGGTGCCGCAGGTGAAGAAATGACAGATACATGGACAATATTCGGCGACCCTTCTTTAAGCTATTATACAGATAGTCCCTCTCCGCTTACAGCTACACACGTGGCTACTGTTCCCGTAGGTACAACAAGTTTAACCGTAAATTGCCCCGTTAATGGCGCATTAGTCGGCTTGACTTATCAAAATAACTTTTTATCTGCTGGGTTTGTAAGCAGTGGCGTAGCAAACTTAACTTTTCCCACAGTTAGCATGCCTGATACTATTTTCGTAACCGTTACAGCATTTAATAAAACACCTTATTTTGGCATTGTAATCGTACAACCTGCTTCCGGTCCTTATGTAACGCGTTTAACTTCATCTGTCAATGATGCAATCACAGGCAACAACAACGGAAATGCGGATTTTGCAGAAAACATACAACTCAATATGACACTTAAAAATGTAGGTATTGCTATGGCAAGTAATGTAAATACAGTACTTTCTACTTCCAGCTCTTATGCAACAGTTACCTCAGTCAACCAAAACTTTGGAGATATAAGCGCAGGAGCTACCGCTACGCAAAATGGAGTATATGGCATTACCATAGCCAATAATGTTCCTGACCAAACGCCTATTAACTTTAATCTGCAAATTACAGATGCCGCAAGTAATGTATGGAACTCGCCTTTTGTTATTCTTGCTAATGCCCCTAAATTCAATGCACACAATACTGTTACAGTCAATGATATTACAGGCAACAATAACCACAGGTTAGATGCAGGAGAAAATAATGTTCAGTTGATTATTCCTTCCTATAACATAGGACATGCAACAAGTACTACGGCTACAGGCACACTGACTACTTCCAGTCCTTACCTTACCATTATTACGGGTAGTTCTGTGTTAGGTATTATGAATACCACAGGTACTTACAATGGTACTTTTGTAGTGAATGTATCACCTACAACACCTAAAAATACATTAGCTACTTTGAATTATACTATCACCGCAGGCGCGTACACCTTTACCAAAACCTATACACTTCGTATGAATATAGAAGTAGATGACTTTGAAACGAATACTTTAACTTCATATCCTTGGGTAACTTCTGGTGCGGCAAATTGGTTTGTAACTAATCAAGACCCGTATGAAGGAAATTATTGTACAGAATCAGGAGATATTAACGATAACGAAACGTCTGTATTAGAGATTTTTGCGAATGTACAAACCCCTGATACATTATCTTTTTACTATAAAGTATCTTCTGAACAATACTTTGACTTTTTAGAATTTTACATGGACGGAGTGAAAAAAGATGAATGGTCCGGTTTAGTTTCATGGTCAAGAAAAGCGTATTATGTACCCACAGCGGGCATTCACAATTTCAAATGGGTGTATATGAAAGATTATATTATTTCTGCTTATGAAGACTGTGCTTGGATAGATGAAGTAATATTCCCTCCATTGAGTAGTCCTACAAATGTTCAAGAAAACGCTTCTCATATTGACTTTGCTTTATATCCTAATCCTATGCAGGAAACGAGTTTTATACGCTATACACTCAATCAAAACACAAATGTATCTGTTCAAGTGCTGGATATGCAGGGTAGAACAGTGCTTGTTCTCAAACAAAATGAGTCTCAGCAAAAAGGAGAATACACTATTGGTCTGCACAAGAGTATGCTTCCTGCGGGTATGTATGTAATACAATTGCGGTTAGGAAATGAAATAAAAACACATAAAATGGTTATAGCACAGTAGAATTTTTTGTTTTGATTTTTATTCATGGCATTCATATTTTTGAATGCCATTTTTTATTTTTCTCCCAACAAAAAACCTAGATATCTAATTTTTCAAGTATTCTTTCTATATCTGCGGGAGTATCTACCCCAAAGGCGTCATGGGGGGTGTAAAAACCATAAATCTGATAGCCATTTTCTAGCCATCGTAATTGTTCCAAAGATTCAGACTGTTCTAATGGAGAGGGGGGAATATTCGCTATTTCAAGCAGTACCTGTCTTCTGAAACCATATATACCCAGATGCTTTTTATATTCATATTTAGATAGCCATAATTCGTTATCTTTTATGTTCCTTTGATATGGAATTACACTACGACTAAAATAGAGTATTTTACCTTGTTTGTCTGTAACGATTTTAGCTTCGGATACAGAGAACAGTGTTTCTGTATCTTCAAAATGCGTATATGCTGTGGCAATTTCACATTTTGGATTTTTGAGGGTTTGTATGAGTTGGTTAATGGTTTCAGGGTGAATTAAAGGTTCATCACCTTGGATATTGAGAATAAAGTCAAATTCGGGATATTGAAAAGCAACTTCTGCACATCTATCTGTACCACTGGGGTGTTCAGGGTTGGTCATAGTTGCATTTCCATTCCAAGATTGTACATGTTCAAAAATGCGTGTATCATCAGTAGCAACAATAATTTTGTCTATATGAGATTTTTGTACTTGTTCATACACACGTTGAATCATAGATTTACCTGCAATATCTGCTAAGGGTTTGCCTTCAAACCGTGTAGAACCATACCGTGCAGGAATAACTGCAAGAATTTTATCAGAAATCATGTTTGGCTATAATGACGCAAATATAAGTGGAATAAGCACTTTTTCCACTACCTCTCTCTACATATCCAATTCCAATGTCATAACAGTTTGCATAGAAATCATCTATGGCTAATAAATGTTTTCGGTGTCCTAATGAAGGCGTGTCTGAGTCTACGATTAGATAGTCAATAATAGCAGGACCGCCTTCAACTCCTGCGGCAAGGGACTCAAAAAAATTACTTTTTTTATTTTTTACCCAACTTTGAGGAAGTTTGTATCCTGCTTTGTGAATTTTTATGTTGATTCCATTACCGTCAGGGTCTACGTGTCCGAAGTAATTTCGTTTTGCCATATCCATAGCTTTGGTTTCAGCTACTTTGGCAAGCGTATCATTCCATTTGAGTGCATGTCTGGGTTTTACATTGTTTAAATCAATTTTTAATCTTGCACTATGTGCGGCAGGGTTAGAACGTATGTTATTAAGATGTTCAAAGGCTTTTTTAGCTTCTTCTCTATTAAGATTTTGTGCATTAAGATAAGTATTGAGTAGAATGCACAGTAAAAAAATAATTTTTCTCATATTGAAAGCCTTATACGTAATAAAAAAACGCAAGGTTAAGTTATTCCCTGCGTTTTTTAGATTTTCAAATGACTTATTTATTGGTCTATTTTTGTAATTTTATGAGATAATATATTTCCTTTGGCATCGGTGAATACCCAGTTATACACACCTTTACTTAATGTAGCAGTGTTAAGATTTACAGTGTGGCTACCTGCTTTGAATATGTAATTTTCATTCATAATCACCTGACCAAGTGCATTATATACAGAAAGTTTAATGTTATTATCTTCACTGAGGTTAAATACTACTTGTGCTTGGTTAGCTACGGGATTAGGATAGATTTCTATACCCCAAGATAGATTACCATCAAGTAAAATAGCTTCTGCAATATTAGAATATAGAACACCACCGTCTTTGTTCACTCCACGTACGCGGTAGAAGTAAGTTTGATTTTTAATTACTCCATTATCGTTATGATTGTAGTGACGAATAGTAGAAGAGTTACCTGGACTATTTTGGTAAGTTATTTCGTTGAAAGTGTTTCCATTGTCATCTGAACGTTGGAGATAAAAGCCTTTCATATTAGCTTCTACATTAGTAGTCCAGTCCAATGCGATATAGTTTTCTTTACCTTGTGCTACAAGTTTGAGTTCAGTTACAGGGAAGGTACAAGCAGGTGTTCCATCAAAAATAGGTACAGTGTTCCACCAACCCGCAAGGGAAAAGTTTTCTGTATTATAATTACCAGTGTAAGCATTATCTTGTGTAAAAGAGAGTAAAGGTGAGGCGTTTACAGTAGTAGAGATAGTAGGAGTTTGATTTTGCCAAATATTGCTTAAATCAAAATTAGCGATAGTTACATGATTGGGGTCGCATACGTTGTCTGCGGTAAAGTCATGGTGAATACGCATGGTAGTGTTATCCATCATAGGATATAAAGTATGATTGATAATATGATAGTAAGCACGGTTAATAGAGAACAATTCTTCACCTGGGTCTGTGTCTAATGTAGAACCTAACACTGTGGGGTCACTATTTTCCATACGTACAAGGTAACCTTTATTAGCAACAGCGGCAGGGGTAATCATTTCTACGGGTCTAAAACGAGCTGTACCTGTTAAAGAACCTACAGGGAAGAGGTATGTACCAGGGAGAGATGTAATGCGTCCTAATCTGCCCGTACCAGCGCTGATAACCATACCTTCATTAGTAGCATTACTATATGGGGCAGTGACTGCACCTGTGCGTGTGATAGCAGTAGTGGCAGGATTAACTACCGAAGCAATGAAGGTTTGAGTATTTAGAATTTCATTGTTTAACGCAAGAACACCTGTAAATATAGTAGGGGGGGTCATGAGGTTAGTCGCATCAGAATTAGCACCTATGAAGATGTTTTGGGTGAGAATTTTTTGCGTTACAAGAGGGTCATCTACGGTGGCGCCTACACTGCTACCTGCTACGGTGCTACTCATAAGAGTAAGGTTAAAGAAGGTTGTAGGGAATGTACCACCGATATTTTGGTTGATATTTGCACCTACTGTTACAGTTCCTGTACCTGAGAGTAGCCCTGGTCCTGCGTTGTTTGTCCAATTACCGCCACCTGTGTTGGCTTCTAGATAAATGTTACCGTTATTTGTGATTTGGCTTGCCGCACCAGTGGCATTTAGTCCACCAAATATCCAAAGATTTGCTCCGTTCTGAACGGTAACATTTGCTCCATTAACAAAGAACAAGTCCTGTGCTTTGCTGTTAAGACTTATAAGCAAGAACAAGCACCCAAGTAAATATATTTTATTCATGTTCATAATACAAATGAGATTTTAGAAATTCAAAAATATAAATTCTTTTGCAAATATGCAAGAAAAATAAAAAATATTTTTTTTGAAGTAGACCAAATCAAAGAAAAAAGCGATAAATTTACTTCATTTAATAATGAGTATGAAATACGGTTTGTTTATTTTATCATTGCTTTTGTTCTTATTTGCTAATGTTTCATCTGTTATACAGCTTTCTGCTTTTTCATCTGGGGCACCGTCAGGTAGGGCAGGGGCGCCTGCGGAAAGTGGGGCTACTTGTACAAGTTGTCATTCTGGTACAAATACTACTTTACCAGGGCTAATTACTTCGGATATTCCTGTAGGAGGATTTACACCAGGTCAAAATTATACGATTACAGGTACAATTAGCAGACCTTCTATAACTAAATATGGGTTCTCTATTTCGCCCCAAGATAATTCAGGAAATTTAATGGGGACTATGACAGTAACAAGTTCTGAAACACAGTTAATAGGGTTAAACAAATATATTACTCATACATCGTCAGGAACGAACGCGCCTTCAGGTACTAAATCCTGGTCTTTTACATGGACAGCACCCACCGCAGATAGTGTGGTGTTCTATGGTGCTTTTCTTGCCGCCAACGGAAACAGTGGTACAAGCGGGGATAATACATTTACTAGTCAACTCAAAGTTTATAGTCAGGCATTTTTATCTGTAAAACATCAGGAATGGTTAGAAAAAAGTGTAAGCGTTTACCCTAATCCTGTGGCAGAAAATCAGATTTACATTAAAACAGACATAAGCAAAATAGAAATGGTAAGAATAATAGACAACTCAGGAAAAGTGATTAAAATCATATCTCCTATAAACGAAAATGCTATTACTGTAAATCTTGAAACTTTGAACTATGGGATATATTTTGCAGATATTGTTCTACAAAGCCAAGTCAGAACAGTGAAAAAGATAATCAAGTTTTAAGTCAGAGTGAGGTTTTGAATAAGTTAATTGCGTGAGGCATGCGAAGGGTGTGCGTCAGCATAGTGCGAAACGAAGTGAAGCACCGTAGCGATAGCGAAGCCCAAAGCACGCCGACCTGAACGCAGTGAAGGACACGCCCAAAAAAATAATACAAAAGTGATATTGTATCTTGTTTTAGAAGTTTTTTCTGTTTTTGCTTACCCATTCTTTAATATAATCTGCACATTCTTTGGTGGAAGTACCTGGGGTAAAAAGTCTGCCTACACCTATACTTTGTAAATGCTCAATATCCTCTTCGGGAATGACCCCTCCTCCAAAAAGGAGTACGTCATCTAACTGTTTTTCTTTCATAATTTGAAGGGTTTTGGCAAATACGGTGTTGTGCGCACCTGAAAGTATGCTTATGCCTATGGCATCTACGTCTTCTTGTAATGCGGTTTGCACTACGGTTTCGGGGGTTTGGCGAAGTCCTGTATAAATAACTTCCATGCCTTCGTCTCTCAGTGCCGCGGCAATAACTTTTGCGCCTCGGTCATGCCCGTCCAAGCCTACTTTGGCAATAAGCACGCGAATAGGTCTTTTCAAATCCATGATGCAAATTAAGATAATTTTTGCTGGAGTTCCATATATTTTGGATGTTCCAGTAATTTTTTATCTTGTACATTATGGTTAAGAAAGGCATTGAGTTCATCAATGCTTAAGGTATGGTTGACTTCTCCAAATTCATTGATTTGGATATCAAAACTTTGAAGTTCTTTATGTATACGTGCTTTGGTGATATTTTTTAGTTTTTTTGGCATAATAAGAAATTTTATGTTTTGATAAACACTAATAATCCTTTAAGAGTTTCTTATGTATTGATTATAATTTTTTTAACTTGCTTTACTACCTGTTTTACTTGTTTTTTAATTACTTACACTGTTTAAGTTGGAATATTATTGAGAGTAACTTGTATACTGCTAAACATAACTTAAATACGATATATGAAGAAATACAGCATAAAATACGGCATATTACTCTTTTCTTTGTTAAACAGCATATTTTCGGTATGTCAGAATAGATATAGTGTGCTTTTTGGCACTGAAGAATTTACAGGTTTACAATGTAAGGACTTGTCTTGGGATAGACCAGATGCTTTAACTGTATCACCTAAGGGCGAGATTTATGTTTCAGGAACAAATTCTTATAGTACGGGTAATCCCAAACCTAATAGCATAGGTGTATGGGTAATGAAATTTACAAATGAAGGTAAACTAGTGTGGTTTAAGTGTTCGTCAGATAATAATCATATAAGTTGTAATCCCAAAGTTACAGCGTCTACTTCTGATAATGGATTAGTTATGGCAGGTAGTGAGTCTTATGGTTCAGGAAAGCTAAATGTGTTTTATTATAACAGTGTAGGAACATTGAAAAAAGTAACTTTACTTCCCAATAGCATCAAGATTAAGTTTAATAATCAGATGTATGAATGTGAAAAAGTACATTTTCCTATACATATTTTTCAGGAAACTGAGCGAAATAATATAGGTATAGTTGTAAATGTTCAGATTAGAGTAGAAACTAAGCAGGGTAATGTTACTAGGTCAGAACCTGTGCAAAAAGTGGGTTTAGTTTATATTAATCAAAATTTAGAATTTGTATCTGCCGTAGTTTTGGATTTTCCGCCTTTGCTATACACTTTAGATGAAAATTCTTATTATTTTTATTTTAGAGCGGAAAGTTATACTAATGGGAATTTTGCCTTAGTCTTAAAGGATAAAGCCACTAGACAAAATATTATTATATCTAACTTTGATAAAAACGGCACTAAACTATGGTCTGTGCAAAAAAAGTATAACGAACCTATTTATAATGATGCAATAGCCTATTCTAACACAGGCGAGGTTGTTTATGTGGTTTGTAAAGATACGAATGAGGAGTACTCTATTTTTAATAACATGGGTAGCGAAACTAAGTTTACAGTCAAGAATGAAGGCGCTATATCAAAAATTAGCTTCATAGAGAATGACGTTATAGTTTTGTATCAGTTAGGTGGTGTTGGAGAGGGCACAGTAGTATTAAAAAGACTTAACGCAAAAGGAGAGGTAGTATGGAAAAAAACGTTTGGACAGAAATCCAGTTATGGGATAGATTTAAGTGTATTACAGGATAAGACAATTGCGGTGCTTGCTTATACCAAAGAATTTGGAGCTTGTTATTTAGACGGCGTGCTTATACGAACAGATAAAGACGGTAATATGGAAGCTATTCCTAAAAAATACATTAAGACAAACTAAACACTCTTTTACAGAACACAAAATCTCTTTGTGTGTAATATTTACCGTAACTTTTTTGTTATTTTGTTGTTGTATATTCAAAAATAACACAAGATATGATAACCAAAGAACAAGTTATACAAGCACTTAGCCATGTTCAAGAACCTGATTTAGGTAAAGACCTCATTACTCTGAACATGGTCAGAGATATCATTATTGATGGAAACAAAGTAGAATTTACAGTAATCCTTACTACACCTGCCTGTCCTTTGAAGGAAGCCATTGAACAAGCCTGTATAAATGCCATTAAAATTATGGTAGATGCAAATGCAGTAGTCAAAGTAAACATGACAGCAAATGTAACTACACGCAGAGAAGAAGGCAGAAGTGTATTACCTGATGTGAAAAACATTATTGCCGTAGTTTCTGGCAAAGGGGGTGTAGGAAAGTCTACGATTGCTACAAATTTAGCTATTTCCTTAGCACAAATGGGTGCAAAAGTAGGTATCATTGATGCCGATATTTATGGACCAAGCATGCCGCTCATGTTTGGATTAGAAGGACAAAAACCGGGAGTTACACAAATTAACGGCAAAAATTACCTTGTTCCCATAGAAAAATATGGAGTAAAAGTGCTTTCTATTGGTTTTTTAGTTGATCCTAAACAAGCAACCGTATGGAGAGGTCCTATTGCATCTTCTGCACTACGTCAGTTTGTCAATGATGCAGACTGGGGAGAATTAGATTATCTTGTGATAGATATGCCTCCAGGTACAGGAGATATACACTTAACATTGGTACAGACCGTACCTGTAACTGGTGCCGTAGTCGTTACTACACCACAGCCCGTAGCACTCGCAGATGCCCGTAAAGCCGTGAGTATGTTTCAAACCCCACAAATTAACGTACCTATATTGGGTATTGTAGAGAATATGGCATACTTTACCCCTATGGAACTCCCTGACAATAAATATTACATTTTCGGAAAAGATGGTGGAAAAAATTTAGCCCAGGAACTTAATGTACCTTTATTAGGTCATATTCCTATTGTACAAAGTATTCGTGAGGGTGGAGACTCAGGTATTCCTGCGGCAATAAATGAAAATGATTATATCACTCAAAAAGCATTTTTAACTCTCGGCGAGCAGGTAGCAAGGCAAGTAGCTATTCGCAATGCTTCTGTAGCACCGACACAAAAAGTAGAAATTACCATTCAATAAAAAATATTTCTCATTATTATGTAACCCTAATTGAACCTTCTCCGTTACAGCCTAAAAATAAATTTGTATAATCCAAAAAACAACTTTAACTTTGTAATCAAGTCCTATAAATGATATGAAAGCGTTATTACTATCTCTTATTACTGTATTCTGTTCTTTAACTATGGTTGTAGCCGCTAATGCAAATACTACAGTCCATACAATCAATCAAAAAAGTATCGCCTTGTCCCAGCATTCACCTATTCCCGGTCTTAAAATGTTCATTGCTCAAAAAGCATTTGAAAAAATGACCAAAAAAGTCAATGACCTTAATAAAAAACGTAAGTGTAAAAGAGGACCCGGTGCTATGTATTTTGTTTGGTTGGGCTTAATAATACTTGTTGCCTTAGCAGGAATTGCCGCATTTGTTTATGTGTTTAGTAACATGAAAGTATAAAACATAAATAAGTGTTGATTTTCAAAGTCCTGCTTACAAATAAATAAGCAGGACTTAATTTTTTAACTCAACTTTAATGTTATAATTTCAATTTTTTTCTTATATTTGTCATGAAAACAATGAATAAACGTATTAGTATTACCACAGCAAAAAAAATACTTTCTAAGGCCATAGGTATAACTTTCAATAAAAAGCTTTTATGGAATGTAGAAAACTGTCCTTTTCCTGTACTTAATGTACCTGCGTTAAACTTACTCATAAAAGAAAAAGCGAACGCACTTGACGAGGAAGGCACCATTTTAGATATTATTGAAAGATACTACGGCACAGAAGTCAAAGAAGCTTATCTTAAAATTTTGCCTAATATCCAAGTATTGCATGAACAAGAAGGCGAAATGACTAATGACTATTGGCATTATGACCCTATTTGGGAAAACTTCAAACAAGAAGACGAGAGCAGAGGATAAAAGAAAGCAGTGCAAAATTGCACTGCCTTTATCTTGATATACAGAATGTAGAAAAAACCTATTTTTATTTTTTAATTATTTTTTGTTTTTTTGATAATACGTTCTATTTTTGTGGCAACAAATTTGCATTAACTATTGTTAAAAAAGCATGAAACGTTTTTCAATTGGTCAAAAAGCAAACTATACCAAAACTTTTACACCTGATGATGTAAAGCAGTTCGCAGAAGTAAGCGGTGACAATAATCCTATTCATTTAGACCCTGAATATGCCGCAACTACCCCCTTCAAAAGAAACATTGTACATGGTGCTTTGACTTCATCGTTGTTCTCTACCATATTGGGTACAATATTCCCGGGTGAAGGCACAGTTTATCTTAATCAATGTACAAAGTTTGTAAAACCTGTGTACGTAGGAGATACCATCACTGCCGAAGTAGAAGTAACCAAAATTGAGGGCAGTAAAAAAATTCTTGTGCTTGCAACAAGATGCTATAACCAAAACAATGAACTGGTTGCCGAAGGTGAAGCCAAAGTAAAACTCCCTCTCGCCGAAGCTATTCCTGATGCAGAACCTGTAAAAACAAACAAAAATGTGTCTCAATGGTCAGGTATAGAAAATATCATGAAATTTAACAAAATGAGCATGGACGTATTCAATGCATGGAATAATATGGCATGGAACAATATGTCCAGCAACATGAAAAATTTCTATCAATCTTGGATAACTACAAAAAACTAATATAATACACACCGTATTTAATATTTCACAGTAACTGATTTTTTCTATCAGTTGCTGTTTTTTTACCCTCCCGAATATCCTCCTCCGCCAAAGCCGCCGCGAGTACTGCTATTGTTGCCATAGTGCTTGTTATTTCCGTAGTTACTGCTGAACATAAAATTATTACTTCGCCTGTACATATAAAAATAGCTGGAACGTCTGGATAAACGATTATTATGATACCCTCTGTGCTCATACAGTCTATTTACAGCATTATAAGTGCTATATGGATAAAAGAAAAAATAACTGTGTCTGGGCATATAACTTTCTGTGTAAGTACCCGTGCGCTATCTGTTCTTAAATATACTTTACGACCTTTTTCCTGCGCACTTTGACAGCCAACAAACAACCCTGCTACCAGAACTAATTTTATAAACTTACTTTTTTTCATAAACCCTTTATTGTACGGTTACAAAAACATCATAATCTTTCTGCACAGATTTTATTTTACTATCATTTTCGTCTTGCACCTGCGCTCTGCCCAAAGCAGGTATTGTATCAAAACTAGAACTCTCCTTAATCAGTTTATTTTATAAGTATACTCTCCTTGTCGTTCGGATAACATCATATTTTTCATTAAGATGTTTTGTGCTAACTACAATCTCTACAGAATTTTCTTTGGATAAATTTTGAGTCGTTCCACTTTCTTTCTGTTCGCAGGCTACAAATGCAAGTGTTAAAATTGTGTAAAAACATATAAAAATAACATTTCTTAAATTCATACATACAAATATACACATTTTGAATAAATACAAAAATTTTGTAAAACCTGAAATAGTGTATAAATTGCAAGCTGATTTTATTGTTTGGTATTATCTTTGTCAAAAATTCATAAAAATATATGAAAAATTTTATTAGAACCGCTCTACTGGCAACCTTTTTAGGTCTTATTCCATACATTTCTTTTTCACAGTCTATTGAATGGGAAACTACATTAGGAGGAAACAAGGCAGAATTTGCTAATGAAGTAGTTTCTACCAAAGACGGAGGGTGTATTGTTATCGGTTATACACAAAGTTCTGCTAATGGAGATGTTTCCAAAGAAAACAAAGGATTTTATACAAAAAATGACGGAATTATCACCGCAGATTACTGGGTCGTCAAAATCGACGGAAAAGGCAACAAAGAATGGGACAGAAACTACGGCGGTACAGACGATGACTACGCATTTTCTTTAACTCCTATCAAAGAAGGTGGATACTACATTGCAGGATATACCCGCAGTACCCGCTCTAAAAACTCTGATGTTCAGCATGAAAACAAAGGCGATTTTGATTACTGGATATTAAAAACAGATGCTAATGGTAAAATTGTATGGGAAAATAACTTTGGTGGTAAAGACAATGACTACCTTAATGCAATGATACAACTTAAAGACGGAGGATTATTGTGTGTAGGACGCTCTACCAGTTCTGCTTCTGGTGATGTTTCTGCTAAAAATGAAGGGGGATACGACTACTGGATACTTAAAGTAGACTCACAGGGTAATAAACTTTGGGAAAAAAGTATTCCAGGCACAGATTGGGACGGTTATGCAAACGTTTCTGTTGCTTCTACCAAAGATGGGGGGTTCATTATTGCGGACCATGCTAACCGTAAAGACGGAAAACGCACCGAAGCCGAAAAAACTGACCATGATATTCTTGTTATAAAATGTGATAAAGATGGTAATATTGAATGGCAAAAAACTTATGGTGGTTCAGGGGAAGAAACGGCTTCGGCTATACTTACAACAAGTAAAGGTTATATTGTGGTAGGTACTACTACCAGTTCCAAAAATGGAGACATCTCTGCACAGGGTAACGGTGAAGAAGATTGGTGGATATTTGCCATAGATAATAAAGGCAACAAACAATGGGATAAAGTCTATGGCGGACAGAAAAAGGACTTCGCCACAGCTGCTGCGCTTAGTGATGATAGTAAAAACATTTATGTAGGTGGTTGGACGACCAGTTCTCTTTCTATCCCTGATGTGTCGGGAAAAAATGAAGGCGGTGCAGATTACTTAGTTATGAAGTTTGACATCACAGGTAATAAACAATGGGAACGCATGCTCGGCGGTTCTGATGAAGATAAAATTTGCGGTATTACTGCCACAGAAGATAAGGGCTGTATTGTAGTAGGAAATACATATAGTAGCGAAAGTGGAACTGTCAAAAGTAAAAATAAAGGTTCACAAGATATTTGGGTAGTCAAGTTGAAGTAAGGTAAGTTATTCAAAATGTAACTAATAACTTTTTTGCATGAATGAAACTGAACTTAAACAAAAAAGATTAAAAAAACTTAAACGTATAGCAAGCACCATGTTCTTCGCTATGGTGGTTTTGTTTATTCTTGCTCGTTGGCTTTCTTATCATTACCTCAAAGAATTATGGCAAGCTGTAGCCGCTTTTGCAGAAGCAGGTATGGTAGGTGCATTAGCGGACTGGTATGCTGTAACTGCACTCTTTAAGCATCCGATGGGTATTAAAATACCGCATACTAATCTTATAGCTGTCAAAAAAGATAAGTTTGCCATTAAGATGGGTGATTTTATTCAACAGCATTTTCTAAAAAAAGAAGTTATCGCCCAAAAAATATCCGATTTTCATGTTAGCCAAAAACTTGGTGTGTGGCTTAAAAATGAAAAAAATCAAGAGAACATTATTGCGCATATAGAGAACTTCATTCCGCAGTATATTGCACAACTCAATGAACAAGAACTCAACCAAAAACTTCAAAACTATCTTATTGATTTTATTCAAAAACCTGAAACAGAAACTTATTTTTATCTCCTTTTAGAAAAATTAATCGAAGAAAAACACCACCAGAAAATACTGGAAATGGCATTGGAAGCCGTTATTGCTCAGATAGATGATGCCGAAAACCGTAAAAAAATTCATACCAAAGTAAAAGAAGAAAGTCCTTCACTACTCCCTAAATTCATAGGGAGAATTTATACAGATAAATTTTTGGAAGCCATAAAAGACCTTGCCCAAGATGTAAAAAATAATCCTGAACATGAAATCCGTGCAAAATTTGACAGCGGCATTCAGCAATGGATAGAAAAATCCAAAACAGAACCTGAATACCAGCAGAAAATTCAGGAATTTAAGCAAAAAATTATACAAAGTGAAATATTTCAGCAAAATACAAATCAGTTATGGATAAAGTTTAGAGCAATACTTTTACAAGAACTCAATACATCAGTTGTGCAGTCTGCTTTGCGTAAAGAAATTGACAAACTTTCCCAAAAACTCCTCCAAGACCTTACTTTTACCCAAAAAGTAGATACATGGATACAAAACCAGATTATTGAAATGATACAAAATAATCAAGATACAGTAAAACAATACATTACCGATACTATTAAAAAATGGGATTCTGCTTTTTTGGCAAATCAATTAGAATTGGAAGTAGGCAAAGATTTGCAGTACATACGCATTAACGGTACGCTTGTTGGCGGACTTATTGGCTTATTCCTGTATCTTATTACAGAATTTATCCCGCAATCGCTGCATCGATAATAATGCAAATACCTAGCATTAAAGCACCCACCACGATGCCCAGTGCCGTATTCCCTTCCTCTGATATTTTTTTGGATAGTCGCCCTGGTGTAATCCAGTCTATAATCTGATAGGATAATAAAGCCAATAAAATTCCAATTACAGCATAAATTATAGTGATGGGTATAGCTTCAAAACCTGCTTCCATTATGTTTAACAGTTTCATATACTTCTATTTTATGCAATAATAGAAAATTAACACGGTAAATAAAATTCATCTTAAAAATTTTAACTTGTTCTGTTATCGCAAGTTTTTACAGTCTTAATTTTTTGGGCGTGTCCCTGCACACGTCTCACTGACGTTCAGGTGTGCAGGGTCGGCGTACTGCGGGCTACGCTAACGCTTCGGTGCTACGCACTATGCTAACGCATACCCTTCGTATGCCTCACGCACTTTGTACTGTGCATTATATGTAGTGTTTCATCTCAGTTAAACAAAATATTCGGTGTACAATCAAATTTTTTTCATACATAATTCTTTACACATTTTTCAAAACAAGTATTATCCACCCTGCCAAAAAACATAAGCCACCAATAGGGGTAATAGCACCCAGTACCTTTATCCCTGTAACAGATAACGCATATAAAGAACCTGAAAATACTATTATTCCTGCAAGAAAGCATATTCCTGCCCATTGATAGTTTTTTTCGCTGTATGTATACATAAGGTAGCTCACTATCATTAATGCAACCGTATGAAACATCTGATATTTAACCCCTGTATTAAAAATATCTATGTAATGATTTTTATCTAATTGTGCTGCAAGCGCATTTTTAATCAATTTTTCTTTTAACCCATGCGCCCCGAATGCTCCTATTGCTACAGAAAAAAAACCCGATACCGCACTGATGATTAACCACGTTTTGTTCATATCGCAAAGTAACGCAAAAAATTAGAGATAACAAACAACAAAGCATAGTTTTTTCTATGAAAAAACTACATTTGAGATTAAATTATTAACTTGTAACAAAAAAAAGTCAGCATAAATATTGTTTTTTTTTAGATTGCCATTTATATTTGCATAAACTTTTCATAAAAGCTAAAAATCATATGAGTACAGAAGCAAAAGACAAGCCCTTTCATTATAATCTCAGACAGCTTCGCAAGCGAGCAGGTCTGACACAAGGGGCACTAGCAGAAAAACTGAATCTGAAACGTGCCGTAATCGGGGCTTATGAAGAAGGGCGTGCAGAGCCCAAAATTGAAAACCTCATTAAAATTGCAAGTTTTTTTAACAAAACTGTTGATGAGCTGGTAGGTAGTATTATTGATTTGGATAACCCCAATCAGAAAAAAGACCGTTTGCGTATCTTGGCAATCACTGTTAGTGACCAGGATAGAGAGAACATAGAAGTAGTGGGCGCTAAAGCACAAGCAGGATATCTTGCAGGATACAGTGACCCTGAATACATTACCAGTTTGCCCAAAATGAGTGTTCCCTATCTTAAAGGAGGCACTTACAGAGCCTTTGAAATAGAAGGCGACAGCATGCACCCTACGCTTGAAGCGGGGGATATGGTTATCTGTAAGTTCGTTGAAAATTATACCTGGATACAAGACCATGCCATGTATGTAGTAGTTTCTGATGAAGGAATTGTGGTAAAAAGAATAAAAACACACAAAAGTCAAAATACATTAGAACTTATTTCAGATAACAAATACTATCCCCCTTACAAAGTTCATCTCAATACTGTTCGTGAAATATGGCAGGTACAAAGTCGTATGACTACCCACATTGGCTCCCCTGACGACTTGCATAAAAGATTAAATAAATTAGAAGAGTTAGTATGGTCATTACAAGAAAAATTAAAGAAAAAGTAATGAAGTAAATTCTACAACGCGTTTATGGGTGAAAGTCATTCTATCACCCATAATTTTTTTATAACCTTATTCAAGGCAAAAACAAACATGTTAAAACTATTTTTGTAGTTTTGCACCGCATTAAGTCTTTAATTATGAAAAAAATCATCTTATTTATCAACTTGCTATGGTTTGCTTGTCTACTATCTGCACAGCAAACAAACACATGGGCAGAGATATCTCAAAAAAAATCAGGTACACTTACTGTACACTATTTGGAACAACACCCCTTTTGTTACAAAGACAAATCCGGTAAACTGACAGGAATAGAAATTGATATCATGAATGAATTTGTAAAATGGCTCAAAGATAAAAAAGATGTAAGTGTAAAGATAGAATATAAAAGCTACAATAAATTTAATGATGTGTATCAGGGAATAAAAACGGAAAAAAATGCGGCAAGTTTTGGCTTGGCTACCGTAACCATTACTCCCGAAAGAAGTCAGGAAATAGATTTTTCTGCTCCATATCTCAAAAACAAATCTTTGTTAGTCAGCTCTGGTGTTGTTCCTACCTTGCTTACAGTAGATGAAATTCCTCAAAAATTTACTAATCTTACCGCTGTTACTGTAAAAAACTCTGTTCATGAACATGATATTCAGGTAATTAAAGAAAAATACCTACCTAATCTAAACATTGAATATGTAGATGCCCCAACACAGATATTACAAAAATTAGCTTCTGATAAAAAATACTTCGGATATGTAGACATTATCACTTATTGGGATTTTGTAAAAAATAATCCCAAAGGGTATGTAAAAATGCAGAGAGCTTCTATTATCAACAATGAAAATTTTGGTTTTATTATGCCCAAAAACAATGATTGGACGGCTGTTGTTAATGAGTTTTTTGAAGCAGGTTTTGGTTTTACAGCTACAAAAATGTACAGAAGCATTCTGGAAGCACATCTTGGCTTTGAGGTTATCAATACCGTAGAATTGTACTAATTTTCGCTCACTTGCTTGATAATACATAAAGTATTATGCGTGCAGATTACTATAAAGATAGAAAATGGACAGTTTTTGTGATAATTACAGCTATCCTGATAATTTTTAGTATCAGGGTAGCTTTTATGGTTTCTGACAATACATATAAATATCAAGCAGATAAAAATATTTTGCGCAAAGTAACTACTTATCCCGCGCGGGGCATGGTCTATGACAGAAAAATGAACCTTCTTGTGCAAAACCAGCCCAGCTATGACCTTTATATTACCCCGCAGTATCTTAAAATTGTAGATACTGCCTTGTTTATACAAACTTTGGGTATCAGTAAACATGAATTAGAAAGACGCATACAAGAAGCTATTAAGTATTCTAAAACACGGCATTCCTTATTCGCAAAACAGATTGACCATGAGACTTTTACCAAAATTCAGGAACGCTTATGGCTGAATGAAGGTTTTGAAGTAGAAATTAAAACTGTCCGCAGATACGAAAAACCTATTGGTGCAGGAATATTAGGCTATATTTCAGAAGTAGATACGGCTACCCTCAACAAAGACAAGTACTATAAAACAGGAGACTATGTAGGTAAGTCAGGATTAGAAAAAAAATACGAAAAATACTTACGAGGACAAAAGGGAGTACGCTACGTAGTAGTTGACGTACATGGCAGAGAGTATGGCGGCGTTGCTGATGGTAAATACGATACTGTTGCCGTAGCAGGTGATGACCTTATTACAGGTATTGATACTCAATTACAAGAACTAGCCGAACAACTCTTACAACACAAAATAGGTTCTATTGTAGCTATTGAACCTGCCACAGGAGAAATTCTTTGTATGGCAAGCAGTCCTAGCTACGATCCAAACCTGCTTATTGGTTCTGAATTTACCAAAAATTTTGTGGTACTGAACAGCGACAAAACTAAACCTTTGTACAACAGACCTATTCAGGCATCTATGTATCCGCCGGGGTCTACATACAAACTGGTATTAGGTTTAATCTGTCAGCAGGAAGGAATTATTACTCCTTCATATTCTCTCGGTTGTGGCGGCGGATATAATATTGGAACACATACCGTAGGTTGCCATAGGCATAGTAGTCCCTTAAACCTTGAAGGTGCAGTTACCAGTTCTTGCAATACCTATTTTTGTTCTATATTCAATGATTTTGTAATGCACAAAAAGTGGAAATCTGCCGAAAATGGATTTAATGCATGGAGAGAGTATATGCTTGCCTTTGGATTAGGTAGAAAACTCGGTGTGGATATTCCTTACGAATCCAAAGGAAACCTCCCAACCGCAGAACTTTACAATAAACGCTACCGTAAAAAGTGGGGCGCAAAAAGTATTATTAGTTTGGGTATTGGACAGGGCGAAATGGGCATGACTCCTCTTCAAATGGCGAATATAGCGGCTATCATTGCTAACAGAGGTTTTTATTATACCCCTCACTTTGTACGAGAAAGACGCACTAAAAATGGACTTATTATCAGAGATACTACTTACACAAAAAACTATGTCCCCGTTGATGCAAAACATTTTGAACCTATTATCAATGGTATGGAGCAAGTAGTTAAAGCAGGTACAGGTAAAAAAGCACAGATTGAAGGTATTCGTATATGTGCCAAAACAGGTACTGCACAAAACCCTTTCGGCGAAGACCACTCTGTATTTGTAGCTTTTGCTCCCCGCGATAATCCTAAAATTGCCCTTGCGGTATTTGTAGAAAATGCAGGTTTTGGAGGAGAAGTTGCCGCACCTATGGCAAAAGTGCTGATAGAACACTACCTCAAAGGTCAGGTAATCAGTACAGAGCTCAAACAGGAATTAGAAAACATGGATTTTATGGACCCTACCCCCAAAGACAAAAAGAAAAAAACAATAGTTCAGCCCCAAAAACCTGAAAAGGTAGCTATAAATATCCCGGATAATCCTGCTGTACTACCCCGAAAAGAAGAGGAAAGATAACTTACTTACGCAAACTGTTACAAAAACTTTTTATCTTTGAGATACTATGAAAACCTTATTTACCTTACTTTACATAACTATATCGTTTAATATGCTCATTTCACAGACAGCACCTGTTATTGTTATTCATGGCGGGGCAGGTGAAGGCATTAAGAAAGGAAATTTCACTGAAAGTGAAGAGAAAGCCTATACAGAAGCTTTGCAAAAAGCGCTCAAAATTGGATATGAAGTATTAGAAAATGGTGGAAACTCTTTGGAAGCTGTAGAAAAAACAATTATTTTCCTGGAAGATTGCCCGCTTTTTAATGCAGGTAAAGGTTCGGTACTCAATAGTGAAGGTAGACCTGAATTAGATGCTTCTATTATGGAAGGTAAAACGCTTAAAGCAGGAGCAGTAGCGGGAGTTACTACTATTAAAAATCCTATATCTGCGGCAAAATGCGTAATGGAAAAGTCTCCCCATGTAATGCTGATAGGCAAAGGTGCAGAGAAGTTTGCCAAGATGAACAATCTCACCATGGTTAAACCTCAGTACTTTATTACAGAAAAGGTAATGAATGAATGGAAAAAATCTCATGTAGAAAAAAAGAAATCCTATGTAGAACCCCCTTCAAAATATGGCACAGTAGGTTGTATAGCATTAGATAAATACGGAAATCTTGCCGCAGGAACTTCTACGGGAGGTATGATGAATAAACGTTATGGCAGAGTAGGCGATTCTCCTATCATAGGTGCAGGTACGTATGCAGACAACAACACCTGTGCGGTTTCTGCCACAGGACACGGCGAATATTACATTCGTTCTAATGCCGCGTTTAGAATCAGTGCGTTAATGCAAATGAAAGGACTTACTTTACAAGATGCTACCCAACAAACTATGGATTTTATAGGTCAGTTAGGTGGTACAGGCGGTTTGATTGCCTTAGATAAAAACGGTAATATTTACATGACTTTTAATACCGAAGGTATGTTCAGAGGTTACATTAATGCAGACAAAAAAATAGAAGTCAGTATGTATAAATAACAATTCAAACTTCGGATTTGCGTGAGGCATGCGAAGGGCAAGCCGTAAGGCTTGGTGCGTAGCACCGCAGCGCTAGCGTAGCCCGTTAGCACGCCGACCTGAACGCAGTGAAGGGCACGCCCATAAATTTAACAATTAGAAAAACCTGTCATAATGCTGTCTGACAAAATAATTTTTAGTTCATCATGGTGCTGTTATCTCTACCTTCTTTTTCTGACGAGGCACATAAAACAGAGCTATCAGAATACCATAAAAGGGCAGAATAGGAATTTTATACCGTACTAGCGCTCCAAGATTAGGCGTAGAAAAACCTACCATGTATCCAAAAAGCAGAATAAAAATGAGTGCAGGAAGCAGAAATGTATCTTCCCCAAACCGCTTAATTATGTAAGAGAACTTATTTCGCCGCAGTACAATAATAAGCAGGTATAAAAGCAAAGAGTTTTCTATTGACGCAATACCAATAAAAGGATTTCGGGCATCAAAAGGCAGAGGTCTGAACAAGCCGTTTACTAAGGCAAGATACGCATTGGTTTTAATGGCTGTACCTGTATAAGAACCTTTACCACTTAAATCCTGCTGAGTAGCCTTCGCTGTTTGTATAACGTTCTCTACTGCAAATTTACCCATTTTTTTACTGAATGTTACCACAGCATAGCCACCTACTGCTAACCCTCCCATAATAAGCACAGGAGTAGATAGTCGTTTCAAAGTTGGGTTTTTTATTAGTTTCTGTAAATCCAGCATGAACCATAAAGCTAATGGTAGCATCACCGCTAATAAAATATATACCTTGATGTCTAATATTACTTTTACTCCAACTAATAACCACAAAATATAAGCTAATTTAAACCTTCTCATAATAAATAAATTGTAAAATCCTGCTACTACAAAACCTAATCCCCCAATGGTAATGCTATCCTTTAAGATACCTGAACCCCAAAAACATAAACTCGGAATAGCAAAAAAAGCATAAAATAAAAACTTCTTTTTGTCTGGATAACGCTCTAAAACTACTTGATAAAATAACCATAACCCGATAAAAGAAAAAAAACTTATTACACAAGCCGTAGCCATATAGCTTTTATGCGTGAGTAGTTTTACATAGAAAACATATTTACTCGTTAAAAAAGCAGATTCCTTTGGTTCATTAGGTAAATACAACGCAGGCCAGGCTAATCCTTTTTTGTGTTGGTACGTATACCTGTCCATGTCATACCATTCACTTGGGTAACCCGATAAAATCTCTTGCCCTATATCCGGATAATCTAAAAAAATATCATATAGGTCGTTTGTTGTAGCATGATACATATACGTATCACCCCCTCCATAAAAATACTGGTATATTAAACCTACACTTATTCCTGACAACAACTTAATCGTCAGTGCCCTGAAAAAATACTCCCGCTCAAAAGTATTATAATATCTGTACTTGAACCAATCCCCAATCACATAGATAACAAACACTGTAATAGCTGTGTATATCCAGTCATGAGGTTTTAGAAACTGTACGTATAAAAGCATGATAGCAAGTACAAGAGTATTTCACAAAAATAATAAGTTTTAAGAATTCTTGAACCTCTTTTATTCTTTTTATGTTTTTACCTTATATTTGTATGTAAATATAATGCAAGTTACGATTGACCAAAATTCAGGATTTTGTTTTGGGGTACTCTATGCTATTCAGATGGCAGAAGATGAACTACAAGAAAATGGACATCTTTACTGCTTGGGAGATATTGTTCATAACAACAAGGAAATAGAAAGACTTACTGCCAAGGGATTAA
Source organism: uncultured Bacteroidia bacterium (assembly GCA_938028625.1). Classification (GTDB taxonomy): domain Bacteria; phylum Bacteroidota; class Bacteroidia; order JANWVE01; family JANWVE01; genus JANWVE01. Next base: position 36,305 of record CALIZB010000051.1, read on the forward strand.
AAATTATCAACCATGAAGACCTAAAACATCTCAAAAATACTACCGTACTTATTCGCGCACACGGAGAGCCCCCTGAAACTTACAAAATTGCCATAGAAAACAACCTTACTCTCATAGACGCATCTTGTCCCGTAGTTCTAAAACTACAACATAGAGTAAAAACAGCCTTTGATTTAGGTACTCAAATTCTTATTTATGGAGAACCTGGACATGCAGAAGTCAATGGTTTACTCGGACAAACTAAAAATCAGGCTATTGTTATTAAAAACATACAAGACTTGGATAAAGTAGACTTTTCTCGCCCAGTTACTTTATTCAGCCAAACTACAAAAAGTACCAAAGAATTCTACGAAATCGCAGAAGAAATACAAAAACGACAAGCACAGTTCAAAGCTAACGATACAATATGCAGACAAGTTTCTAATAGAGATATTCAACTTCGTGAATTTGCAAAAAAATATGATGTGATTATTTTTGTTTCAGGGAAAAAAAGTTCTAATGGTAAAGTCTTACACAAGGTTTGTGAAAGTGTAAACCCTCGCAGTTATTTTATATCAGAAGTAGAAGAGCTTAATCCTCAATGGTTTGAGAACTGTACAACCGTAGGCGTATGCGGTGCTACTTCTACTCCCATGTGGCTGATGGAACAGGTGGCTGATGCTATACGTAACGAAAATTTTATACCTGTACAAATATAGTAGTTGCACCACTCGCTAAAAAGTGGCTTATATTTTGCAACATTACCCGCATGAGAAAACAGTTGTTTTTTATTTTTTGTCTGTTTGCCTGTACAAGGACAGGTACAGCTCAAAACCCTGATAATGTACTCAAAAATGACAACAATGGTATTCCCCTTGTAGATTTATCCGAAGTAGTAGTTACTTCTGACAAAGTACAGCCCCTGCGCTATCTTGAATATGACGCCTTTGGCTATGGCGAACGTTTGACGTATAAAGTAAAATACGGCATTATGAGTGCAGGCAGAGTAATTATGGAAATTATGCCCAAACCTGTGGAAGTATCAGGTAGAAACTGTTATCACATTGTAGCCACCATGACCACTAAAGGCGCAGTAGACGCTATGTATCCCGTAACTGACCGTTACGAAACCTATTTAGATGTAGATGGTGTTTTTCCATGGTACTTTAAAAAAGATTTAAGTGAAGGCAAATTCAAAACTTCTGAATACTGCTTATTTGACCAAAGAAATCAGAAGGCATATATCAGTAGTAACACTTATACTGTGCCTCGTTTCAGTCAAGATATGGTTTCTTTTTTTTACTTTTTAAGAAGTAAAAACGCAATGGACGTACCTATGGGTTCTACTTTTCAGACGGAAGCCTTTATAGACCGTAAGGTTTCCACAATTAAAGTACTGTATGAAAAAGACGAGGTCATAAAAACTACTTTTGGTAAAATCAATTGTATGAAACTCAAACCTCTACTTAAAGAAAGCGGATTTGATCAGTTCAAAGGGGATATGTATTTTTGGCTAACCAAAGATGCTAACCACATTCTAGTTGCAGGAGAAGGAACTTTACCTATTGGAAGTGTAAAATTTATTATAGATGACGCACAAGGCTTAAAACACGAAATCAGTTATTACAAAAAGAAAAAGTAATACAAAAAACACTGATTTTTTCTGAAAATGTATTATTTTTGAGTATGAAAACAGGCGATATAACAGCACAAGAACTCAAACAAAGATTAGACGCAGGCGAACAAATTATATTAGTTGATGTGCGTGAAACGTATGAGTATGAGGAGTTTACTTTGGGCGGATTACAGATACCTATGAGTGAATTTTCAGATAAGTTTCCTTTGTTAGAACCTTACAAGAATAATGAAATTATATTATACTGCAGAGTAGGACCAAGAAGTGCATCTATGGTAGCTCTCTTAAAAAGTAAAGGCTACATTAACCCCCGAAATCTCAAAGGTGGACTTGAGGCCTGGCAAAAAGAGTTTGGAAAGTAAGTGTTTTTTCGCATTTCTTACCGTTTTTTGTTGAGCAGGTACTGTTCGTATCCTTGCTTTTCCAATGTTTCGGCAATTTCTTCTACCTGTTTCTGTATTTCCTGTTTGTATTGTATCATAGCCTGTAAAAGTTCAGGATTACCCGCAGACAAAATCTGTACTGCCAGTAAACCTGCATTTTTAGCCGCATTGATAGCTACAGTTGCCACAGGAACGCCATTCGGCATCTGTACTATGGAATACAAAGAGTCTAATCCGTTAAGGGTTTGAGTTTTAATAGGTACACCAATGACAGGCAAGGGTGTAAAAGACGCTACCATACCTGGTAAATGTGCCGCACCTCCTGCACCTGCAATAATTACTCTTAAACCTCTTTCATGTGCAGTTTGTGCATACTCTACCATTCTTTGGGGGGTCCTATGTGCAGAAACCACAGTCAGCTCATATTTTATACCAAAATTTTCCAGCACCTTTGCCGCATCTTGCATCACGGGCAAATCCGAATCTGAACCCATTATGATGCCTACTTCTATATTTTTGTTCATGGTACAAAACTATAAAATACACCCATACATCTTTATACTTTCAATTTTTTTTGAAAAAAGAACAGCTAAAATTTGACTTTATCAATAAATCATTCTATTTTTACATGCAAAATTTATACTGCTATGATACCGCAAGAATATTTAGATTTACCTTGGTCTGTTCGCAAAAAAAGAGGCATTCTCAAAGATGGCGAAAAGCCCCCAATGTACCCTTCCACAGGAGGTGGAGATAACACAAGTAAAGAGGTTAGCACAGAAAAAGCAGAAGTAAAGGAAACTGTTACGGAAACCGCCGTAGCGGAAGAAGTTCCTGCAACAGGCAATTTTGCTGGTGTAGCCGCAGACCCAAAGCTCCTTAAAGAAATAAATAATCGTTTGCAGGCATTAGAAACAGCTATTCTTAATCAATACTCTGATGAAAAATATATTCCCGAAGGCGTTCATCTCTATGACGATTCTGGTATAAGAGAACGACATGGTACTGTTCCACCTTGGGTATGGGCAGGCTATTTTGCTATTACATTGATAGGTGCATGGTATTTAATCTATCATCTTTTAATTAAAAATTAACCTCTTTGCCTACAAGCATATTTATGTCAAGCGAGCATAAGCACTTTATGCGCGCTTGTTTTTCGTTAGCCGCAAAAGGATATAATAAAGTAAAAAGCAACCCTTTAGTGGGCTGTGTTATTGTATATAATAACCATATTATTGCCTCAGGTTGGCACCAAGAATACGGCAAGGCACATGCCGAAGTCAATGCACTTGCCCAAGTTGCAGATACAGAAATTCTTAAAAAAAGCACTCTATATGTCAATTTAGAACCTTGCGCACACTACGGTAAAACACCCCCTTGTGCTGATGCTATTGTACAGTATAAAATTCCCCAAGTAGTTATTGCTAATACAGACCCTTTTGAGAAGGTTGCAGGTAACGGTATTGCAAAATTAGAACAGGCAGGAATTAAGGTAATTCAAAATGTATTATCAGAACAAGGTAACTACGTAAACAGAGCTTTTTTTACATATATCCAACAAAAACGCCCTTATATTACACTCAAATGGGCAGAGAGTATTGACGGCTTTATCGCGCCTATTTATCCTCGTAAATTTTTAATCAGTGGTACAGAAACGCATACACATACGCAAAAATTACGTGCTTATTCTGATGCTGTTCTTATTGGTAAAAATACGCTTTGGGCAGATAACCCTAAACTTACCGTAAGAGAAATTCCTGAAGCAAAGAATCCTATACGTGTAGTAGTTAGTTCTAATGTATCTATTCCCCAAAGTGCTTTCCTATGGGATAAAAAAGCGCTTACATGGTATCTATATCCTTCTGCACATGGCAATTTTATACCAATCAGTAACGATTTTCAGTATATTCCATTATCTAATACTCAAATTTCTACCATTCTTGATTTCTTGTATCAAAAAGGAATAAAAAGCATACTTGTTGAAGGCGGTACAGAATTACTTAAACAGTTTATTGCACAAAATTTATATGACGAGGTATGGATATACAAAAGTAAAAATATCATACTAAAACAAGGTATTCCTGCTCCAATGCTACAGAAAACGCTTAACCTATATCAAGAAACAGAAAAAAACTATATACTACATTATTCTAAAATTCCTTTGTATGAAGAGTTTTGGCAATAAGTTCTAAATATAGCCATTTTGTTCAATGTATCTTAAAATATACTGCACTGCACCTGATTTCTGTTCATAATGAGTTTTCAATTTCTCTTTTATTACCTCTCTTTTTTGCGGATTGGTGTATATCTCGTTAAGGTAATCTATAATCTCTTGTGCGTTATGTACCTCTTTTGCTAATCCTTTCGCTATATGTTCTCGGGCTTCTATGGCTTTATGATGTTTAGGTCCGAATATGGTAGCAATTCCATATACAGACGCTTCTAATAAATTATGAATATGATTACCAAAACCATCACCAATATAGGCTACTTCACCATAATAATACAAAGTAGAAAGTAAACCAAAACTATCTATTAAAATAACTTTGGCGTCAGGTTTTGTATGGTATTGGGAATAACGTATAACATCAGGAGCAAATTTTTTTTCTATACTTTGTAAATGAGCTTCATCAATTTCATGCGGCGCAATAATCATTCGCAAAGGAATTTTAATGTTATGATATACTTCACTTAAAATTTCTTCATCTTTTTGCCAGGTACTTCCTGCTACCAAAGTAAGTCCTTCAAAAGATGTAATAGGCAAATTTTTGGGCTGTGTTGCAATTTCTAACACACGGTCATAACGCGTATCCCCCGCAAGGGTAATTTGATACTCAGGATAATACTGTTTTAACCTTGAAAAAGAACCCTCGTCCTGTACAAAAATATGCATAAAACAAGATAAAACTCTATTTCTGTAAAACTGCCTGAATAATTTTTTCTCAAATACAGAATTTGCCCTAAATACCGCTGATATAAGCAAAACAGGTATATTTTTACTTTTAAGTACAGCAAGAAAATAGTACCAAAAATCATATTTTACCCAAATTACTACATCGGGTTGAATGAGCTGTGTAAAATATTCTGCATTTCCTCGGGTATCCGCAGGAATATAGGTTACAATATCTGCCAAATCATAGTTTTTACGGACTTCATACCCTGACGGAGAAAAAAATGTGAGAATAACACAGCAATGAGGGTATTTTTTGCGAATCGCTTCCAGTACAGGTCTACCTTGTTCAAACTCACCTAAGGAAGACACGTGTATCCATACTTTTTTGCGATTTTGGTAATCAGGAATGGCATTTATCTTGTTTTTTAGGGTTTTTTTCCAGTTTTTCCGCCCCTGTATCCAAAGTTTAGCCTTTGGATTAAATATACTCGCTAAACGGATAAAAAGAAAATACAACTGTGTACTTATGCTGTAAAAGAGCATATAAAACAAGTTTCTGAATGCAGAGAATAGAGAATTAGTGGGCTTTATATTTTTTGGCTATCAAAATAGCCCCTACTAATGAAGCCAAAAGAATAACCGAAATAATTTCAAACGGAAATACATAGTCCTTGAGCAACCATTCTCCGATTTTTTCCACTTTACCGTTCATTAAGACACTTTGTTTTTTATTGGGTTCTAACTGAATCATAAAAATACGCGTCATCATAAGAACAAAACCTCCGCCTGCTATTATGGCAAGCCCCATTTGCAGTTTAGACGCAATAGCATCTTTACTGTCCGAACCTAAATTTAAAAGCATAATCACAAATAGAAACAGTACCATAATTGCTCCTGCATATACTATAACCTGAATAACCGCAATAAACTCTGCCTGCAAAGTAAGATAAAGTCCTGCCAAAGCAAAGAAATTCAGTACCAAAGACAATGCGCTGAACACGGGATTACGTGCCGTAATAGTACCTATCGCTGCGGCGATAGCGATAACAGATAAAAACCAGAATAAGAACGTGCTTAACATGACTCTGCAATGATAGCTATTTTTTAACTTTGTGCCAAAAATATGAAAAAACTTTATTGCTTCCTGTTATTTTATTCTGTTATGTATGTATTCGGTCAAGTGCAGGTGGGAGGCATTTTTTTTGAAAAAATGTACTTTTATCAGGACACTTTGCATGAAAATAGCATAAAAAAGTTTGATGTTCATATATCGGCTAAAACTGAAAATATACGTTTTACAAGGTATGAAGCCCCTGATTATATTCGTATAGACTTGCCTGCGGACTATCTTCAAAAAGAAAAAAAATATTCTGTTCCTTTGTATGTATCCGCACAACGAATAAAAAAATTAGGACATTTTCAGACACTAGTAAAACTTTATACTAATGAAGAAAAAGACAACGAAAAAATACTCTATGTTTCAGGTATAGTACGCCCTGTACCTAAAAAATATACTCCTCAAGAGTTAGCTACATTACCGCAAATACAAGTTAAGCCTATAGAGAACAACATCGGAAAGGTAAAAAAAGGTATGGTAGTTCCTGTATCCTTTGTAATTGAAAATACGGGCAATGCACCGCTGTCTATTCTCAATGTAAAAACAGAATGTGGCTGTACACAATGGCAAACAGATACTACGGCTATTCTACCCCAAAAAACACGAAAACTTACTTTTCTAGTAGATACACATGATATAAACCTCATTCACAGCGAAATATGGCTATGGACAAACGCCGCTAATGCCCCTGAACTTAAACTACTGATTACAGGACAGATAAAAGAATAGAGTGTAAATTCAGCATCTTTGCTAAATGTTAAACACTCCCGAAAAGCATGCTTTGCTATATGTTTGGTCAAATATAATACGGTTTTCACAAAAGAAAAGAAAATACCTGATAAGTATAAATCGTTTTTATGTATATTTGTTTTCATGAATAAAAACACAAAACTCTTTCATTTACAACAACAAATTGTACATTGTGTAGAAAAAGCAGAGAGTATTGCCCATACAGAGTGGGTGGTAGCTATTGTACCACAGTCTGAAAAATACTATCAAGCGCATATTCTGTCAGGATTGACCTTGTTTGGTATAGCTTTAATTACACTTTTATTTATCCCCGTAGAACTTCATGAGGAATATATTCTTTTAATAAGTGTGTTATGCTTTGGTATAGGTTTTTTGGCAAGTAAAGTCTTTAAAGTAATTACAAGATTATGGATAGGCAAAAAGAATATGGAAAAAATTGTAGAAATGCATGCATTAGCTTCTTTTCAAAAATCAAATTTGCATCATACTACACATAGAAATGCCGTTTTATTTTATTTTTCATTTTTAGAAAAACAAGCCGTTGTTGTGGCGGATAAAGGTATTACAGATAAATTTTCTACTCAAGCGTGGCAAGAATTAGAATACAAAGCCGATGCCGTATTTGATACCTCTTACGAAAAAACTATCAAAAATATCATTGAATTTCTCAAACAAGAAATGTACGTTTTTGCGCAGTATCTACCTAATCAACAAGAATACAGAATAAATGAAATTCCTAATCAAGTAACTATAATATAAACATCTATGGAAAAGACATTTTTATTTCGTTGGAACTGGAAACAGTGGTTAATCCTAGCTTCTGTTGTATGTATTCTTTGTATTACCGTAGTAGACGCTTTTGGCAGAGGGGGTGGGGGTAGCCGCAGTCGCAGCCGTGGCGGAAGTTCATGGTCTAAAGGTGGCGGAAGTTCTTGGGGCGGCGGAGGCTCACGTGGTGGTGGAAGTTCTTATTCAGGTGGTGGAGGTTCCTACTTGGGAAAAAATTCTCCTATTATTGTGGCGGCTTTTCTTGTTTTCATTGTGCTTTTATATGTAACGGGAAAAATGATGGAAAAAAGAGAGCAAAAACTAAAATCTACTCACAAAACTGCTTCTTCAAATAAAAATCCTATCAAATACAAAAATTTAGACCCTAATTTCTCTAAAACAGTATTTTTAGATTGGGTACATCTGCTCTATAATCAGGTATGGACAAGTATCGGCAAGAATGAGTTCAAAAACTTATCTCCGTTTGTTTACAATAGTGAAAATTTTTCTATACGTTCTTATGATGATGAACATGTTACTCAACAAAACCGTAAAGGAAATACCACAGAAATTGTTATTGCGAAGTTAGCTATTAAACAGGTATATCAAGATGAACAAACTGATAACATTATAGTAGAAATTTTTGCTAACCATACCTACCAAGAACCAGGTAAAAAAGCAGAGCGCGTATTAACCGAAGAGCTATGGACGTTCAGCCGTAAAAAAGGAATTTTATCTAAAGAACCAAAAGAAATGCAGGAACTTTCCTGTCCTAACTGTGGTGCGGCACACAGTCTTAATGACGCAGGGGCTTGTAATTATTGTAATACAATAGTTGCCCCAGGTAATCAGCAATGGCAACTTGTAAGTGCTTACATAGATTATCAAGAATCTGAACCTGATAAACCTTTTGGTGAATATGCAGAAGAAGTAGGCACAGATTATCCCACAGTATTCAGTCCAAGTTTAGAACAAGAAATTCAGCAACTCAATAGTATTGACCCAAATGCTACACAAGTTGTGCCTGTTATTTTCACTACTTTACAACAAGCATGGACAAATAACGACCTTAAACAACTTCGTATGATAACTACGGATAATCTCTACAAATCTTACGAATACTGGATAAACAACTACAAAAAACACGGGGTAAGAAATGTTCTAGAACAGATTAAAATTACCAAAGAAGAACTTGTAAAGGTAGAAGTAGATAAATTTTACACAGCATTTACATCTCGCATACACGCAAGTATGATAGATTATACAGTGGACAAAACAGGAAAAGTGTTAGGTGGCAGTAAAACTAAACCTCGCCCTTTTACAGAATATTGGACATTTATCCGTGCTAATAGTGCTTCCAAAACAGCATCACAATACTCTGTTACGGCTTGCCCTAACTGCGGCGCAAAATTACAGGTAGCCGCATCAGGAGTATGCGAGTATTGTCATACCAAAATTTCTAATGGTTCGCACAACTGGATACTAGCGAACATTACACAAGATGAGGTATATACAGGATAGTAGACAGAATTATGATTTATCAGAATTTGGGATTTGCGTGAGGGAGGTATGCGGAGGGTATGCGTGATTTCGGTACGCTAGTGCTACTACTCAATGACCATACAGCGAAGCCCGTAGCACACCGACCCTGAACCTTGAGCTTGCCGAAGGGTGAAGAACACGGTCAGAAGCTAAAAATCCTAATATATCGTTTATTTTTTCTCTGCTTTATATTGTGCTAATCCTGCTTTAAGGAAGGCAGAAAACTCTTGTATTGTAGTTAAGCCACCCGTGGGTGCAACCAAATCCTTGCGATTATGGTCAATAATGGCATACAAAGGTTGAGTATTTTGTTTGTAAACTGTGGTTTCGTACACACTCCATTTTTTACCAATAGTGGTAATACCATCTTTTTGCTCTTCTTTTGGCAATTTAGTTTTGTCATCTACATAAAGCGACACTAATACCATTTGGTTATTGAGAATATCTTTAATTTCAGGATTTGTCCATACATTTTCTTCATTTCTACGGCAATTAGCACAACCATGTCCTGTAAAATCAATAATCACGGGTTTATCTTCTTTTTTAGCTACTTCTATCGCTTCGTCAAGGTCAAAGTATACATCAAAACCTGCGGGAGCATGAAGAATTTTACCATACTTACGTAATTCGGGGCTCAGCCTACCTGTTGGAGTGGTTATCCCCGTGCTATGAGAATTCTCTGCCTGATTGGCAATAAAATCTTGCGTATGTAAAGGAGGTAAGATACCAGAGAGTGGTTTAAGCGGTGCGCCCCAAAGTCCAGGTACAAGATAAGCTACGAAACTGAACGTAAGAATAGCAAGAATTAAACGAGAAACAGGAATTTTCTTGCTGTCATCATCATGAGGAAGCTGAATATATTTGAGCAAATATAACCCCATGAGTAAAAATATACCTATCCAGAGAGATAAAAATACGTCACGGTTAAGTAAGCCCCAGTGCGCAGGTAAATCTGCTTGGGATAAAAATTTTAATCCGAGTGCAAGTTCCAAAAATCCTAATACTACCTTCACGGAATTCAGCCAGCCCCCGCTTTTGGGAAGGGAATTTAACCACTGTGGAAACATGGCAAATAAAGTAAAAGGTAGAGCAAATGCCGCAGAAAATGCCGCCATACCGAGAATAGGTCTTAAAAAACTACCTTGTGTGGCTTCTACTAATAACGTTCCTACCAAAGGTCCTGTACAAGAAAAAGAAACTACGGTCAAGGTAAATGCCATAAAAAAGATGCCCACTAACCCTGATTTTTCACTTTTTTTATCTAAAAAGTTTGTAAAGCGCGCAGGTAGTGTAATTTCAAATGCACCAAAAAACGAAATAGCAAATATTACACACATTAAAAAGAATATCACATTTACCGTAGCACTCGTGGAAAAGGCATTTAACGCATCTGAACTTTTAAATAATACAGCTGTAATTACACCAAGTAATACATAAATCAAAATAATGGAAATACCATAAATAACCGCATCTTTTCGTCCTTTTTTCTTGGCAACTTTGGCTTTTTCTTGGTAGTTTTGTTCTGCGGCTTTTAAGGTTGCTTCGTCTACTTCTCCTTTTTCAAACTGTTTTTTAAGTTTATTTAAGGTAGCTAATGCCTTGCCTGCACCACCACTTTTAGTAAAATAACTTACTGTCATAGGTATCATTGGAAATACACAGGGAGTAACTAACGCCGCTAATCCCGCTATAAATGCCATAAGCATAAAATATAATAAACCCGCATCTTTACCTTGTTTTTTTCTCAAAGTATCCTCTGGGGTATTTACAGGGATTACATTAGCCTCAACGGTGTCTTTTTTAGAAGTATTTACAGCAGTTGTGTCTTTTTTTTCTGTTTTTTGAGCTACTGTATCTGTTTTGCTTTCTTTGCTCGTATTGTTTGCTTCACTGCCTAAGGTAAAGGCAAAATTTTGTGTAACGGGAGCAATACACTGTTTTTCATCGCACTGTTGGTATTCTATTTCACCTTTAATAATCGCTTTGTCTTGTAGTAATTTAACTTTTTGCTTGAACGTTACTTTATCTACGAAGTATAAGAGTGTGGCTTTTATTGTTTCATCTTTTTCTTCTATCGGTTTAGGTTCTTCTACGCTGCCAATAAGTTCAAAAGTATTGTTTTTTTGAAAAGTAAAGGTAGTAGGCACAGAAAAACTCTCTTTTTGGGAGAAAATATGCCAGTGCTTATCCATTTGTGCAGTGAATAGTAAAGTAACAATATCACCTTTTTTAGCAGTTTTAGCATCAGGCTGCGTACTGAATGACCAACGGGTATGATTTCCTTGTCCATAAACAGTATAAACAGATAAAGACAACAAAAACAGCAAAAAGTATCTCATACAGCAAAGGTAAGGTTTATTTAAGTTCATAGTATATCAAAAATGAAGTAAAACTGAGTGAAAAAAAATTTTATACAAAACTACATAAAAATATGAGAACAAGTTCATAACGCTATATTACTATGTTACAAACATTACATAAAAAATAAGCAGTGGAAAGCATGCTCGGGTTTTTGGTTATAGATAATTGAATGTTATGCAAGATTATCGTTACAATACCATTTTACATTGTTTTTTGAGTTTATATTCCTTTTTTGCCGTATTTTTTACTGCACTCTATGGGCTACACAACACAGTGATTGAGTAGTTGCGAAGCAATATGCCAAAGTCACACATAGCCTCCACATATTTTATGCGAGTCCCAAATAAGTATTCCGAAATTTTAATTTCATAACATTGGTAAATGATTTTATTTAAAATTCTTAAAGAGTTTAGAGTATATAGTATAATAATTCTATCATTTTCAATACTTTTATCTTTTTATACAAAAAATATTGTAACAAAAATTTTGTGATGTCAACATTTTTTTTTTTGCAGTCGCTTTGCGCAAGGCGGCAATACTGTGGCATAAAGACAGTACGGAATATTCACTGCCGAGAAAAGAGTGAACAAACCTCAAATTTATCTTTAATATGAGAACATTCTTAAAATCAATTATGTTTGTAGTAGCCATGCTACTGAGTGTGAGTGCGTGGGCAAGTGAGCCTAACGAGAAAGAAAAGAAAATGGATTTTACATATCCGCAAGACACAGAACAGGTAAAATGCAAAATTACCGCTAAAATCTGTGGTAAAGAGCATTCATGGACAATTAGTACAACTACACAAGATGACTGTGACCAAATCCAAGGTGCTGTATTTTTGGCGAGCTTGTTCTCACAAAATTGTGATTAATTTAATGTTCAACTATTCAAATTATAGAAAATTATCAAAAAAATGATGTTTCTTATTTTCGCTTTGGCAGGATTAAGTACCTTATCTTTGGCAAAATCCAGCCCTGAAACAAACTCTGAACTTAATCAGGTTGTAGTTATGACAAACAATGCCCCTGAACAAGTAAAATGTAAACTTACCTTCAAAAGATGTTCAGGAAGTATTGATATTACCATAATCCTATCCAGTGATAGTGATTGTAAGGGTGCACAAATGGTAGTCTTTTATTTTAATGCTATTTATCTATCGCAGGCATGTGATTAAATTACAATAACCATTTTACAGATTCTTTTTTTCTGCCCTGGCTGACCATATCATCTGCTTATTTTGCCACCAAAAGAAACTATAACTTTACTCTTAAATGTGAGAATGTTTTTAATCAGAAAAAATGGCTAACCAATACCCTTACACCATTTGCCAATGAGCAGAGTTTTATTTCTTTGAAAGGCAGAGTATTTGTGCTTAATTTTACTTACAACTTGCAATAATGGCGAAGTTATCATGCAGTTTGTGTTGTTCGTAGTAAAGTGGGCATCTCTGCTCAATGCAATGCGAGTAAATTCATATAGCCCTTGCTGATTCTGTATTAAGTACAGATTTTATGTACAATATGCATTTTTATTTGCAAAATTTTGCTATATTTTTTGTGTTATACATTTTTTTTGTATTTTTGTGTTATATTTTAGTAATTAGCTATGGAAGATGCAAACATGGAAAAAATCACAGAAAAGCCATTGATTTATGGCAAGTTGGCTGAGATTATGCGTAATCTCAATGCTATCAAAAAGGAAAAAAGTGGGCCTGGATACAAATTCAGAGGTATTGATGATATATACAATGCTCTACATGCTCATTTTGCTACGGCGGGAGTGATTATTACTTCGGAAGTGCTGGATAACCAAAGAGAAGAACGCAGTACTAAATCCGGTAGTCTAATGCTTTATGTGGTGCTTACCGTTAAATTCACTTATTGGGCCGAAGATGGCAGTTTTATGAGTTGTGTGGTGGTTGGTGAAGCTATGGATATGAGCGACAAAGCTACCCAAAAAGCTATGAGCAACGCCCTTAAATATGCACTTATGCAGACCTTCCTTATCCCAACTGATGATGCTAAAAACAGTACAGCAGAGGTAGAACTCAAACAAGTTAAAAGCACTGCTGTTCCACAGGAAATATTGCAAAAAATACAGTCCTTAAAAAGTGTGGAAGAGTTACAGAAACTATATCACTCTTACCCTCAGTATAAAGAAAATAAAGTTTTTTTGGAAGCCCTCAAAATACAGAAAAGTGTACTGTTGCAGGCTTAGGGATAGTATTTATCTATCATCAATTATGAATGTAACCTAAGTTACTCTGCAATATTAAAATGGTGCTGTAATTTTAAGGTACAATAACTTTTTATCCCTTTAGCAGTATGAAAAAAAATATGGGAACAACAGACAAAATTATCCGAGTGATAATAGTTGTTATAGTAGTCGCACTGTACTTTACAAAAACTATTTCAGGAACATTAGGTATAGTACTTATGATATTGGCAGGTATATTTGTACTCACCAGTTTGATTAGTTTCTGCCCTTTGTACACCCTTGTGGGAATAAATACCTGCAAAACCGCAAAGAAAAATTAAGGTTTTTGAGGAATATGCCATTTGTTATTTTATAGCCTGTTAGCTATTTTTGTGGCAAGCGGCATATAAATTTGCCTGCATTATAGTATGAGTAAAAAAATGAAACCCGAAAGTTTAATGATGAGCTATGGTTATAAGCCAGAGCTCTCCGAAGGGGCAGTAAAATGTCCTATTTTTCAAACCTCTACTTTTGTTTTCAAGAGTGCAGAAGACGGAAAAGCATTCTTTGAGGTTGCGTATGGGTTAAGGTCTCAACAAGAAGGTGAGGAACTCGGTTTAATTTACAGCCGTATCAATAATCCTGATTTAGAAATTTTAGAAAATCGTTTAACTTTGTGGGACGAAGCCGAAGATTGTGCTGTATTTGAAAGTGGTATGGCGGCTATTACTACGGTTTTGTTAGAATTTCTTAAACCTGGGGACTTGTTACTTATCAGTAATCCTTTGTATGGGGGAAGCGACCATTTTATTAAAAAAGTATTGCCTAAATTCGGAGTACACGTAGCACAATTTAGAGTAGGGCAAACAAAAGATGAGATTATTCAAATTGTCAATAAAACAGGAAAAGCAGATAAACTCGCTTTAATTTACATTGAAACTCCCGCTAATCCTACCAATGATTTGATTGATATTGAGGTAAGCAAAGAAATTGCAAAGCATTTTTCTACCACTGACAAAGAGGTTTACCTTGCCGTAGATAATACTTATATGGGTCCTGTATGGCAACACCCCTTAAAACATGGTGCAGATTTAGTTCTCTATTCCGCAACAAAATACATAGGCGGACATAGTGATGTGATAGCTGGGGCTTGTTTAGGTTCAAAATCGCTTATGAGTAGAGTAAAAGCATTAAGAACATTTCTGGGTAACATGGCAAGCCCACATACAGGGTGGTTATTGCTCCGTAGTTTAGAAACGCTCAAAGTAAGAATGGACGCACAAGCCATGAACGCTCAAAAAGTAGCAGAATTTCTTAATCAGCACCCAAAAGTAGAAAAAGTGTACTATCTCGGTAACTTGACTGAAGAAAACAACCCTGCACAATTTAACATTAAACAAAAACAATGTTTGACTAATGGTGGCATGATTTCTTTTGATGTAAAAGGAGGCGAAAAAGAAGCCTTTGCATTTCTTAATTCTCTTAAACTAATAAAATTAGCCGTAAGTCTGGGAAGTACAGAAAGCCTTGCAGAACACCCTGCTACTATGACGCACGTAGATGTAGATACTGCATTGAAAAAAGAATTATCTATTACCGAAAAAATGATTAGACTTTCTATCGGCGTGGAATACTACGAAGATATTATACAAGATATAGCACATGCACTAGAAAAAATATAAACTACTCTCCTAGACCTTTTAATGCACTATCATAATTAGGTGGTGTAAGCAAACTATCTCTACCTTGAATAGGTTTGTACTTGAAGAATTGTTTCCAATATAAAGTTTTATTCATGCTGTCTGAATGTATAGCTGATGAATTATATTGAAATGTCTGAAAAATGCTGTGAAAGAGTAAAAATGCACCTATAAAAAGTCCGCTATATCGTAAAACTGTTTTTTTGCTTTGTACTACCTGCTCAACTACACAAGCCATAGGTATAACACAGAAAAAGTAAGTATCTACCATAACTCTACTGCCATAACAGCCTCCATACCACCAGCACCACCACGAAAAAACAACGTAAATAAATATACTCATAAAAATAACGATGCCTAAACCAAGATTTTGTAATTTTTTGTGAGTAAAAAGAAAATACATGCCTATTACACTTATCCACATTGTAGGAGTATACACAAACCAACCTTTTCTATAACTAAACAATCCTTTAATAATCTGGGGATTCTTGAAGAAAAAACGTTCCTTGCCATACGAGTAAAAAAACCATTCTCCAGTTGTATAATGCCAATATATCATTTGTGGTAACCATATTAGCAAAGTAAAAACTATCATAACTAGTATTTTATGCCATTGTTCTAACAAAAAAACTATTCTTGATTTAAGCAATTTCCATGAATTAACTTGCCATAAGATAAAAAATATAACAATAATGGTATTTGTAGGGCGTGTCAAAGATATTATTCCCGTAAGCAAACCAAGAAATACAGTGTATTTCCACAAAGGACGTTCTAACCATTTCTCCAAAATGTATATCCATAAAATAAACAAGGTAAAATTATAGGTATGACTTAATCCTGTATATTCTCCTGCATAATACCATAAATTTGTACCAATAGTAATAAGTAATAAACTTACAGCTACTGTTATATCAGAAAAGTATCGTTTTAACCACTTTCGTAAATATACTAACCCTATGATAAAATAAGTTAATGCACATATATTGATGGCTAAATGATAAATTTGACTATATCCGTCAGGGGCATAACCTAAATAAGGTGCAAGAATATGCGCGGCAAAGAAAAAAGGTAAGTAAAGCATTGCCATGCCCATAGACATTTTTGCAGGAACAACTTTACAATCTTCGGTATGCCAAATAGCATAAGGTTCAGAAAAATCTTTTGTAAAACAATAGGAATAATCTTTATAGATAAAAGTAGCAGGTAGATAAACATAATATATGCTCACGTCCCATACAATAACTTCTTTTTTTAGCCACCGCTTAGAAAACAACTGATACCAAAAAGTAGCCATAATAATTAAAAATAATAGAATACCTGAAAATAGTCCCTGTCTGCTTTTCATATATTTTGAATACAAATTGACAAATCTACAATAAATTTATGTGTAATTGTGTGGTATTTTGTTTTAAAGTAAGTTTCCCTAAAAAAAACAACTTTGCAAAACTTTTCTAATTTTGTGGTCATGAAATTCTTTATTGATACTGCAAACCTAAAACATATAGAAGAAGCCGCACAAATGGGCATATTAGATGGTGTAACTACCAATCCTTCTCTTATGGCAAAAGAAGGCATAAAAGATTATACCGCACACTATAAAACAATTTGTAACGTATTAAAAGGCTTACCTGTCAGCGCGGAGGTTATTGCTACAGATTATGAAGGTATGATAAAAGAAGGTTCAGAACTTGCCCGTATTGCAGATAATATAGTAGTTAAAATTCCTTTAACTAAAAATGGGATAAAAGCTATCAAGTATTTTTCTCAAAACAAGATAAAAACCAATTGCACGCTTTGTTTTAGTGCTACTCAAGCCTTAATTGCCGCCAAAGCAGGTGCAACATATATCAGTCCATTTATCGGCAGATTAGACGATATTAGCTCAGATGGCATGCAATTGATAGAACAAATTCGCACTATTTATGATAACTATGGTTTTAGTACAGAGATTCTTGCGGCAAGCATTCGCCATCCTATTCATGTATTAGAATCCGCATTAGTGGGTGCAGATGTAGCTACTATGCCATTCTCGGTAATAGAACAACTTTTTGCACATCCGCTTACTGATATTGGTTTAGAAAAATTTCTCGCTGACCATAAAAAAAATACACAACAATAATTTTACAAGTTCATATACAAACCAGTTTTAATACCCAAAGACCATAATCTTGTTACAAAACTTTCATTTTGTAGACTTATCCAGCCGTACTGAAAATTAGGCTCTAACAATAATCTATATTTGACTTTGAGTGAATATTCTACTCCTGCGCTCAATTCCGTAAAGACATTAAAAAAGCGATTGGGAAAACTGCCGTTGCGCACTCTGTCTGTATTATCACTGAAATAATAAATATGTGTCATAGTCTCCCTGAACATAAATGCAGGTATGGCAGATAGCGCAACAAAACCTTTTATGCTTTCTTTTTCAATCGCATAATAACGTGCCTGTAAGGATACATCAACATAATGAAAATGATAACGATAGCGTTGTGAGCGGGCTATTTTAGGTTCATTAAGTATATTTTGTATATCTATTTTTTTACTTTGATACCCTCTATTTGCATAGATTAACCCTGTATTAGCAATCCACTTTTCTCCTTTAAGCCGAAAAAGAAAATTAAATCCTGCCTTATAACCAAATTTAGCACTTTCGTTTTCATGCACTCTAATAGGTAAATCTTCGTATTTTGTATAATGATGACTAAAATCAGGAGATATACTGATTCCTATTTGTCTGTTCTGAGCGGTGCTAATCAAACAGCATACCATACAGAATATATTAAACCATAGAAAAGATAAGTATCTCATACATTTTATTGATTAAGGTTAATAATTTTTGTGGCTTCACGAATTCCTGAAAGATATGCACCATGTACTGTGCCTCTGTATGCTTTTGAAGTATGTTCTCCCGCAAAAAATACTCTTTTATCTATATCTTGGGCAAGTACGTCAAAAGCAGACGTATCACTGCCTGCTGTGGCAAAAGAATACGAACCCAAAGTATGCGGATTACTGGACCATTTTGTTCTTAGCAAATGCACAGGATTAGGAGTGCTATTACCATAAATAACTTTGAGATGTCCCATAATTTCTTGTATAATCTCTGTATCGGATAGAGTTTCTGTCAATTTTCCATAATTTCCAAAAGCAAAGGTCATTAAGGCATTACCAGATAAAAATTTATTTACATTGACAAAATAGTTGAATTTTCCTTTTACAGAAGGGGTATAACCGATATACTGTATATCTTTATCCCAAAAACAAGTATTAAAAACAAGCAAAAATTTATTTACTGCGCTCATTTTGATTTGATTGATTGCGTTTTGTTTATGTGTAGGTAAAACGGGGTCAAAATTTATATGTCCTGCTTTTAATACTCCCAAAGGAACAGTAACTATCACATAGTCCGCATCATAATTAGCCATAGCTGTTTCTACACGTATGCCTGATGCGTATTTTATAGCTGTAGCTTTTTCATTCAGTTGTATGCGAAGTCCTTTGGCAAGATAATTAGCCACAGTATCGTATCCGTTGGTAATAATTACATCTTTACCTTTGAATACCTCATCGTCATCAATTTGGTGAGAAGATAGTTCAGATATATCTGAACCTGTATCAAATTCTAAATAAGCAGAGAGCATGTATAGCCATAAAGGGTCATTAGCTTTATCTGGATATAGGCTATTAAACACCTCCTGAAAAGATTTGTTGATACTACCTGAACTTTGAACTTTTTCCAAAGCATTTTCATAGTTTTTATATTCTTTTTCAGCGTATTTATCCTCATAAGGTTTTCCATTTTGGTCATAGATAATCAAACTTTCATCATCTGTAAGATAATTTGAAGCCCCCGCATTATAGGCAAGATTAGTGATTGGGTTATGTTTAGGTCCGTGAATCCAACTTGCGCCTTCATCAAAAGGTACTCCCAGACTTCTATCTCTTCGTAATCTTCCGCCTACTTTTTCCTGTGATTCTATTACTGTTACTTCATAATTAGCCTGTTTTAGGGTTTTTGCCGCCGCAAGTCCTGCAATTCCTGCACCTATAACAATAACTTTTTTACCCTTTCCATCAGGTTTTTTGCACCCCAAAAGAATATTGCCCAAACTAAATGCAGTACCTGCAAGTAAGGTTTTTTCTATAAAATCCCTTCTTTTCATTATACAAATATAAAATAGCCGAGTATAGTTACACAATTAAGTAGATAGAAGCACTCATAAAACAGATAAAATACTTTCAAGAAAAAAGTACTTTAAAGGCTACTTCTTATGCTTTTGCATATTTTTTCAAGGTTTGATATATTTTTTCTGCGGAGGTATCCCAATTAAATAAAGAAAGTTGTTGCGGGGCATGTTCTAAAAGTTCTTCTTTTTTACCTGTTTGTAAAGCTACTTTTTGCATCATGCGTACAATATTCTGTACATCAAGCGGGTCAACGAGTAAACCTGCTTTACCCACTACTTCGGGCATAGAGGATACATTAGACGTAATTACAGGACAGCCACAGCTTAATGCTTCAATAATAGGAATGCCAAAACCTTCAAAATAAGAAACATACAGCAATGCCGCCGCCGCACCATACAACAGCCTTAATTCTTCTATTTGTAAATGTCCTGTAAAAATAACTTCTCCTTTATAGTCCATTTGTTCATAGGTTTGTAAAGCATCTTTGTAATCCCATGCTTTTCTACCTACAATGACTAGTTTATGGTCTGTATGATATTGTTTTTTGAATTCATCAAAACTTTTTAAGAGATTAACAATGTTTTTGCGCGGGTGAATAGCACCTACAAACAAGAAATAAGGTTTTCCTTGTGTATATTTTTGTTTTGTATTATTTTGTTCTGTTTCATTACTGGGAGTAAAAATTTTATTTACTGCGTTATAGGCAACGGTAATTTTATTGATAGGAATGTCATATTGTTCAACAATATCCCGTTTAGTGTACTCTGAAACTGTAATAATGTGTGCTGCTATTTTTGCATATTTTGGAAAGTGTCCCCTGTAAAATTTAAGTACTTTTTTAGGTACGTCATTAGGATAGTGTTCAAAAGCTAAATCATGAATGACAGGCACACAAGGTATAGTTGTTTTCAAAGGCAGATAGCCATCAGGAGAGAAATATACATCAGGTTTTATCTTGTCTAATTGGCGTTTTACAGACCAGTCACACCATATTTTCCATAAAATTGGATGTCGTGCAGGGGGAGGTACTACCAAAGGAATAACATTACTTCCAAAAATAAAGTCTGGGTGATAAGGACGGTCAAAAATAAAGTAAAATGTGTCTTCGGGGTGTTTTTGAACCATTCTTTGCGTAATTTCTAAAGTAAACCTGCCTATGCCTTCCAATTTGTCTTTGAGTAAAAACCTTGTATTGACAGCTATTTTCATATTGTTTTACAAAAGTAATGAATTTTATGACGCAAGTATGTAATTTACAGCAAGATTTACATGTTTTATTTAACCCAAAAATCAATCAAAGCAAGGTGTTGATTAGCTTTTTCGGCAGAAAAATCAGATAATTTACTTTCTCCCTGCGAAATTTGTGTAGCAGAGGACGTTTTTAGTCCCATAGCTTTGATTTCTCTGCGTTCCATAGGGCTGTATTGCTGTATGGCTTTTCTGAATAAAGGTAACAAGGTTTTGAAATGCTCTTCGGATAAAGTATCTATCCAGTCGGAGAGGGTTTTCCAAAGTTCAGGAATATACAGCAATCTACCTGGTGTACCTTGTAATAAACCTTGTAACCACTGTATCATAAAAGATACATCATTAGCTTGGGATAATGCTCTTTGTACCTCATCAATGTATTTTTCAGGGATATTAGGGTTAAATTCATTAAAACTGCCCCAGTCTATAAATTGCCGTAGCAAGCTACCTTGAATAATTGCCGAAGTGTTATTTTGATGCAAAATATACCATAAAGTTTGTTTCCATTTTTCAAAATAAGGTTGCCAATCAGGGAGTTTTTCTTGCAAAATAGAGAGATTATTAGTAACTTTTTGAACAAGTTTTTGTATGGCTTCTGCGGCGTCAGGGGCAAGGTTTATACATTGTAAAGGTAAACGTATAATTCCTCTTTCCAAAGTAATTTTGAGTGTTTTTTCTAAATTTTTAATAGGTTTGTAAGCTGTAAAAATATCCGCATTTGTATATTTGAAGATGATATCATCATTATTGAATAAAGCGAATAAATCCTGAATATCTACGGGTTGAGTACATAAGGTATCTATTTGGGAGATAAGTTGAGTTAAAACTTTTGTGATACTCATTTCAATGGCTTGATTGAGTAAATCAGCAAGTTCGCCTACATGGGTTGACGCTTTTATTTTCTGATACAGGCTATGCGTACACGCCTGCAATACTGTACTGCCGAGATATGCTTTTTGCTTAATGGTAATCTCACATTCCACAGACCATTCTAAATGCCATATTCTTTTATGAATGCTGTTTTCATTCTTATAATCTTGCTGTGCAAAAGGAATATCTAAAAATTCCATTTGTGAGAGGAATGTATGCCTTTGTAGGTCATTTTCCTCTCTTAAATCCAGAGTGAGTTCTGCTGTATTGTTTTGTAAAGCCTCTAATGTTTTATATTTTCTGCCAAATAGTTTTTGAAATTGGGCTTTAAAGTCTTGTTCTAAAGCACTTACGGGATATTCTTCGGGAACTTTGCCTGTTTTGTCCCCAATAAAAATTTCTTTACCGTATTGGGTGAGCAAAGTATTATCACCCATTAGCCAAATAGTTTCAATTGCGTCTTCTATATCTTGGACAGATGGAGTTGCTCTGTTTCTGAATTTGCATAGATGATTGGCAAGGTAAGTTGCTTCTATAACAGAAGCAGGCGGAATATCTATATCCTTTTTGCGTAGTACCTGAGAAGCATGGGCAAGAAAATCTGCGGCTACATGTTCTAATTGTTTTTTTTGAATAGCATTCCATATTTTTTCATACAATACAGGGGATTGAATACCTGCACCATAGCCCGAAAACATAGTTAATCTTTCGTTACTCCAAGGTATCCACTGACCTTTTACCTCAGATTTTGCTTTTCCAAGACTTTTAATGCGTTCTTCATCTTGTTTTTTTAGTGTTTTTTCTTCTTTTTCATTTTCAAGTTTTCTTAAAGCAGGTACATGCCATGCACCACATACTACTACAATTTTTGCATCAGGGTTTTGCTTTTGTACGTTACGTATGTGCATACGCATAATTGCTTCACGATAAGCATCAAAGTCATTGGTTTCGCTACGCATGTATGTAATGGCTTGCTCAAATAATTCTGTTACATCTTCAAAATGGCTTTCTGTGTGATGGTTTAAAAATTCATCAAAAGAACTGGCATTAGCATAGTACAGCCATGCAGGTAAATCATCTTCTTCGGTTTCCTGTTTGTATACCTGTGCTATGTGTGCTTCTATTTCTTCGGGGCTTTTACCTTGTAATTGGAGCGCTTCTATTAGTTGTTGTATTTCTGCATATTTTTCTTGGTGCTTTTGTTGCTGAATGTGTTCGTATTGCCATTGTAGAGCTACACTCATATCCATACAATGGATTTTTTTACCTTTTTCTGATGCCCAAAACATAGCTTGCCATTCGGGAGAGTATTCTGCAAACGGGTAAAGAACACTTTTCTCTGAACCTTCCTGATAGAACAGTATGCTTACAGGGGTCTGCAGTTTTTGTATCCATAGTAAAAGTTC
>CALIZB010000052.1 GCA_938028625.1 uncultured Bacteroidia bacterium
CATAATCATACACTCTTCGGCGGTTATGGATACAGAACAGATAAAAATGTATATGCTTACATACAAAAAATAACACAGATGCCTGTTGTACCATTAGAACTCAAAAATCCTTATTTTTATCATTTGGACACCTGCTTTTTACCTTTACACGACCATACTTTGCTCATAGTACAAGAAGCCTTTACTTCACAGGACATTGAAAAACTCAAATCTCATTTTTATGATATTTTCTTTGTTCCTGAAGAGGAAGCAAAACAGTACTTTTCCTTAAACGCACACGTCTTTACCTCACCGCTTACCCAAAAATATTTTGCTATACTTCAAAAAGGAGATACTTTGACTAAATCTATCTTACAGCAAAAGAACTACACTATTTTTGAAGTGGATACTTCTGAATTTATGAAATCAGGGGGAAGCGTTTTTTGTATGAAAATGGCATATTGGTAAAAACCCTGCTATACCTGCACTTTTTTTCCTAACAATAAACTACCTGCCTGCACAAAAGATTGATGGTTAAGCGGAAACTCTAAAAATACATGTAAAAAACTTAATGCATACAAAGCCTGCAAACCTATATTGTAATTTATGCTGTATGTAACCAAAGCAATAATCCATATTGCGAGAACTATACCTAACTGTAACTTAGGTACTTTATGCCATTTAATAACAGAAGTTTTAGAAAACCAATTCAAGTAATGATACGTGTATGCAAAAGATACAAATCTTGCAATAGCAATGCTGTACGGTGAAGAATATACCTCGGGAATAGTTTTTATTTCAGTCAGTCCTAATATGCGGGAAAGTTCTACATTTATCATGTAAAATCCCTGATAGCTGTTTTTTACATATTCGCTTGCCTGATACTGAACATTGGGTATAAACACAAAAAAACTAATTCCACAAACTAAAAAAACTATCAGTGAAGCAATTCCTGTAACACTTTTGTTTTTCAATGCTCCCACTAATATAAACATTCCTGTAAATACAAAAACATGTATTAAAGTAGGTAAAAATAAACCAAATAAACGAATAAAACTATTGGGTTCAGGTACTTTTCTATCAATAATCAGTAATAAAAGAAGCGAACTTAAAATAAATACAAAACGATAACTCATTTTTTTGAACATTGCAAAAGCAAACGCAAAAGTAAAAGCTAAATAGACTACACTAGAAGACCACATCATGTGTTGGCGTGGCGTTTCAAAATGCGAATGATACCCTAAAAAATAAATACTTATCGCTAATACACCCAATATCAAAAAATCATATCTTGCTTTTGAAAAATACTCTCTTTTATGTAGCCACACAATTTCGGTAAGATAATGTAAAGGACCTAACACAGCATAAGAAAATAAAAATAGCTCAAAAGGTAAAAAATATGCTAAGGTACAAGAGAATATCATCAAACCTATGTTGATAAGGTCTACTTTTTGCGTGTTCATGCTTCAAAGATAAGAAAATAAAGTAAAATACTCTCAATATACGTACAAGTACGTATACTGCAAAAATTAAAAACGTAGTATTTTTACCCTTGATATGAAAAAAACATTCTGCTTACTATCATTTTTGATAATTTTTTCTTTGATGGTAATTTGTTTTGGACAGAATACTTCCGTTCCTGACTTAATTCCTTACAGAAAAGGTAATAAATGGGGTTTTGTAGACAAAAAAAAGAACATCATCATTCCTTGTGAATATGATGATGCACAACCTTTCAACATTCATAACTTGGCTATTGTACAGAAAAACAATAAGTATTATCTACTCAATAAGTCAGGAAAGATATTAACTAACACGGAATATGGTTCTATTATGCAGCAGAGCGAGGATTTGTATGTGGTTTCAGAAGGAGGTTTAGATATAGAAAGAATGCCTACGGGCAAACAAGGTTATATGGATAAACAAGGTAAAATGGTTATTCCTATGAATTATGACCTTTGTTACAGTTTCTCTGACGGATTAGCCAAAGTGCGCAAAGACGGTACTATCGCATTTATAGATAAAACAGGTAAGATAGTTATTCCTTTTGAGAAATACTTTGATGCGGGATACTTTAAAGATGGAGTAACATGGGCAAGAGGTGAAGGTGGATATTATATTATAGATAAAACAGGTAAAGAAATATCTCTTGCTCATATCAAAATAGATGATTATTATGGAATTCGTGATTTTAATGAAGGTATTGCAATAGTAAAAAAAGATGAGAAATATGGGGCGATAGATGCAGCAGGGAAACTGGTTCTGCCCATAGAATACTCGTATTTATCTGATTTTTCAGAGGGACTAGCCGTAGTACAGGAAAAGCCATCAGAAAAGTTTGGATTTATAGACAAAACAGGAAAGATAGTTATTTCCCCTTCTTATACCTCTGCCGAAACTTTCAAAAATAGAATAGCTTACGTACAAAAGGAAGATACAAGAATGTTTATAGATAAAAATAACAAAGTTGTATTTACTGTTCCTAATAACTCTACATTAAAACAACGCTCTGATGGATATCTTTGGATTGAATACGACCCAGGAAAGTATATGCTTATCAATAACACAGGAAAAGTATTGTTCAAAAAAGAAAATTACGTATACGTAAGCCCATTTAAAGATGGTTTAGCAAGAGTTGGAATAAGCTCTAAATATGGCATAGGAGGTATAGCAGAGATATATGTTGATATCAATGGAGTAGAATATGTAGAATAATGAATATTCTCAAAAAAAATAGCTTTACTAGCACAGGATTTGTACTTACCCTAAACTATGCAATTTTATTTTCTTATATTTTTTCTTCATTTTACCTTAACCACACGTGTTTTTTCACAGGTTATAAGCTACGATTCCTTGTACAGCAAAAGTTGTCAGCAGTATATTTCTTACATTACAATAATTCCTTCACATTACGAAGAAAGGACTAAAACCTACAAAATACTGTATGTATTGCATGGTGCATGGTCAGAACCTTCGGATTATCTTAAAAAAACAAAAATTACCGAATACAGCGAAAAATATCATTTAATTTTGGTGTTACCTAGTTCGCATCTTGTACAAGGTAATAAAAAAGTAGTTAATACGTGGTATATCAATAGTCAAATACACAATAAAATTCAATGGCAAAGTGCTTTACGAGAATTAGATAGTGCTTTAAAGCAAAAATATAATGTACAACAAAAATCAGGTATAATGGGGTTAAGCATGGGCGGATATGGTGCTATGTATAGTGCTATACATCAATCCGAATTGTTTAACACCATTTCTACCATGTCTGCGGTATTTCAACTTCCTCAAAAGCCTATCCAAGACCAAGATTGGCTGTTTCAGAATGAAATTAAAAATCCTAAGTATGACCTTATTTATCAAGCAGTTCTATTAAAAAATAAGCCTTTACAATTTTTAATTAGCTGTGGTACAGAAGATGGATTTTACAAAGATGGACAAAACTCAAATATGGTTAATGCACTCAAAAAAATACAGCTAAATGTTATATCCGATTTTAGGGACGGTAAGCATAGTTGGACGTACTGGGATAATACTTTGCCTATGCATCTAAAATTTCATGATTTAGAATAAAAGTATTAAATTGCATGCTTTCAAAAGATAACCACTTGTATTATATTATGCAAAAAAAGATTAAATTGTTAAAGATACCTTCTGAATATGGTGCAGGAACACGCGGCGCAAGTTTGGGTATAGAAGCACTGCGTATAGCGTCCATCACGCGTAAATCAGATTTATTTACAAAATTAGATACTAGCACCATTACTGTACCCAAAAAAAACTTACTCAAACGTCCGAAAAGTAAAGTAGCCAAATATAGTGGTGTAATCAGTAAATTGTATACTAAAATAGCCGCATCTGTGGCACAAATTATCTCAACATCTCCTTTCTTATTTGTTTTATCAGGCGACCATTCTTGTTCAGGGGGCGTAATGGCAGGACTTGCCAAAGCCTTCCCTACTAAAACTATGGGCGTAATATGGATAGATGCTCATGCTGATATTCATTCACCTTACACTACCCCGTCAGGAAATTTACACGGAATGCCCATAGCTACAGCATTAGGGTTTTCAAACAAAGAAATTAAAATCAATGAAGTTAATCAAAAAGTGGAAGCTGATTGGGAAGCTATGTGCCTTGCATCAGGTAGAAAAGGTATTCTCAAACCTGAAAACCTTGTATACATAGGCATACGCGATACAGAACCCGAAGAAGATAATATCATAGATGCCCACAAAATAAAAAAATATGATAGTCAAACAATACGGCGTATTACCATAGAAAACGTGGTCAAACAAACTATGGAATACCTTGCTCATTGTGATTATTGGTACATCTCTTTTGATGTAGACAGCCTTGATGATACTATTTCACGTGGTACAGGTACGCCTTCTGCTAATGGTCTGCTCATAGAAGAAGCAAGATATTTACTTAAAAAACTCTTATCTAGTCCTAAAACCATCTGTTTAGAGATTACTGAAATAAATCCGCTTTTAGATAACAAAAACCGTATGGCAGAAGTAGCTTTTGAGTTATTGGAAGACTGTTACAAGGTAATCAAAAAACGAACTTATACGCTATCCGCTCTGTAATGTACGTTCCTTTCTTCAAACCGAACATCAGCCAAAAAGCGATAGAAAATGTTACAGATGCTCTGTATAGCGGTTGGCTGACCACAGGTAAATACACATCAGAGTTTGAAAAGGCATTTTCTACCTATAAAAATGGTTCTCATTGTGTAGGTGTAACTTCTTGCACAGCGGCTTTACATTTAGCTATGATAGCCCTCAATCTGCCCAAAGGTTCGGAAGTAATAGTACCCACGCTTACTTTTCCGAGTACGGCTACTATGGCACTGCACTGCGGATTAAACGTTGTTTTTGCAGAAATCAATCCCAAAACACTTACCATCAGTCCTAATGATGTAGAAAAGAAAATTACGTCAAGAACCAAAGCAATTATTGCTGTACACATAGCAGGCAATATGTGTGATATGCACGCATTGCAGGATCTAGCAAAAAAACACAGCCTTTACCTTATAGAAGACTGCGCCCATGCCATAGAAAGCGAATATCAGGGTATACCCTCTGGTACAATCGGCGATATTGGAGCATTCAGTTTTTATGCTACCAAAAACCTTACTACTGCCGAGGGTGGCATGCTAACCACCAAAAATCCTGAAATTGCACACAAAGTAAAACTATTGCGCAGTCATGGCGTGGATAAAGAAATATGGAAACGTAGAGAAAGTATTGCTTACCAACAATATGATGTACTTTTAGCAGGGTTTAAATACAATATGTTTGATATTCAAGCGGCAATAGGAATTGCAGAACTAGAAAACCTACCCCAAAACTATCAAAAGCGTAAAATTTTATATCAAAATTATGTAAAAGCCTTTGAAAATGACCCAAGATTTGAGCTTGTATCCCAACAACCAAATAGCAAACATGCATATCATCTCTTTATACTTAAATTAAACACTGCTCAGATTCCTTATACAAGAGATGTTATTATGCAAAAAATGAAAGAAAAAGGTGTAGAAACGTCAGTTCACTTTTTTCCTGTGCCATTATACACATATTACAGAACAGAATTCGGATATAATCAAACACAATTTCCTGTGAGTTATCAAACTTATTTACAGTTACTCAGTTTACCTCTCTACCCTGATTTATCCATGGAAGCACAAAAATATGTTATTCAAACTTTACGTGATGTGATTTCATGTTAAAATGTTTCATTTATATGGTAGAATAGGCTATTTCAAAGTCATGTAATTATATCTATTCCACGTACATTTTCAGTTCTTTTATTTTAGCTATTACTTCTGCACGAGTAAGTACTCTGTATTTTTCGGGTAGCAAATCTTTGCTGGTACATTCTAATACTGCGGCGTAATTCATTAGTTCTACTTCTTCGGGATAGGTTGGTGGCAAAAAGTCATCAAAAGTTTTTTGAATAATCTCGGGGGTAACTTCGCCTGTTCCTTCTGCAACAGCCCTAAATTTAGCACGAGTAAGTGCGGCTTCAATATCTGCACCTGAAAACACTTTGCCGTCAGTAATCACTTGTTCGGGGATTTGGTCTACGGTAAGGTTTTTTATGCCTGTTTTTTTAAGCATGATAGCAAAAAGTTCTTTTTTCTCTTCCAAAGTTTGTGGATAGAATAAAGCGATATGCTCTTCTGCTCTACCTTGCCGTTTGAAGTCTATGGGCATTAAATCAGGGCGGGCGGTCATGAGAAACCAAACAATTTTACCTCTATGCTCGGTATTGCTCATAAAGGTAGCTATCATAGAAAATACACGGTTACTTACTCCACTATCTCCTTGATTGTTTCTATCCCCAAGATAAGCATCAGCTTCGTCAATCATAACGGCAACAGGCGTCATAGCTTTTAAGATTTTAAGCACCTTTTCAAGATTTCCTTCGGTTACGCCTTGCCATTGACTACGAAAATTCTTTAACATTACCATAGGAATACCTATATCATTCGCAAAACAAGAGACTAAAAATGTTTTACCTGTACCTACGGGTCCGGAAACTAAATAACCCATAGGAACAACGTCTTGTCTACCTTGTTTAATGGCATTTGCTGTTTCCAAGAGATGTTTTTTGGCGTATTTATGTCCTGCCACGTCAGCAAGAGTATATTTGGAATACACAAATTCCAATAATCCTCCTGCTTCGGCTTCTATAATTTCTTTTTTCTTTTGTCTGAGGGTTTCATAGTCAAAGGTGAGTTTATTTTCTTTAACTTCAGCAATCATAGTTTTAAGATTGATAAGGTTCATACCTGCGGTGTGTTTACCTAAAATAGCAGGAGAAACTTTGAAAAAATCTGCATAATTGGGAAATTTTGCAAATTCTGTGGCGATGTAAGCTAATCGCTGCTCTTCATCAGGAAAAGGAATTTCAATTTCTGTGGTATAAGGATTTTTACGAAATTGCTGGTTAAGGTCGGAAAGGTTTTCTGCGAGCAGAATAAAGGTAATATCTGCTCCCATAAAAGTATGGTCATGACTCCATTTGTGAAGAAAAGTAAGCACAGCACGGTCTTCTGCGTTATAGTGTGCGGCTTCTGCCATAGGAATAATGGTTTCTGCATAATCTATAACCATAGCTATACGTCTGCCATCTTGAATGCGTACTTTGAAATAATTTTCTAATACGGCAAATGCACGTACAGGGTCTTTTGGAGGACTAGTGGCAAAATTTGTCCCGTATAATGTGTCATAAGCCGTTAAAGCTCTTTGAAAATCTTGTTTCATTTCAGGACTTCTGAACGAAATCCCTGATGCACGGTCATAAAAAACTACAATATCTCTACGTTTAAAGAGTTCATCACGTAAAAAATCTTTCAAAGGTAGATATTTGTAGCTATCGCCTTGTTTAACAGGTTGAAGGTCGTGGATATTGCTGTGCAAGGTAAACATAAAAACTGTTTTAGTTATATATTTTTGGGCAAGGAATTGTACCCAAGCAGGATAATTTTCTAACATACTGTAAAAATACTTATCCTTTGTCAAAATGCAAAATTTTATCCTTGTAAAAGGTAGTTAAAAGAACCACGTTGACAACCTTCGTTACCAAACACAAGATATATAATTTTGGTTGAAAATGTTCTAAACAAGGAGTTTAC
Source organism: uncultured Bacteroidia bacterium (assembly GCA_938028625.1). GTDB lineage: Bacteria > Bacteroidota > Bacteroidia > JANWVE01 > JANWVE01 > JANWVE01. Next base: position 7,631 of record CALIZB010000052.1, read on the forward strand.
TTTGGATAACATCATTTATGATATGTTTTTAGTAGTTTGGTTTTTTGAAGTCAGGGTTATTTATGAACTCTTCATCAGTGAGCGTTTTGAGAAAATTAATGATGTCTTGTTTTTGTTGTGGAGTGAGATTAAGCGGAAAAATATCACCATCTTTATAGGGGTGATTTTTACCGCCTTTATTGTAATGTTCTATAACTTCTTCCAAAGTTTTGAACCTGCCATCATGCATATAAGGCGCAGTAAGAGCAATATTTCGTAAGGTAGGAGTTTTAAATTTGCCTTTGTCCTCTTCAATTCCTGTGGTTCTGTATCTACCTTCGTCAGTAGTAACAGAGTCTAAACCTGTGTTATGATATTTGAAATCTGTAAAATTAAATCCACTATGACAATGAAAACATTCGCCTTTCTCGTCAAAAAATAGCTTCATACCGTTCATTTCGGATTCTGTAAATGTTGCTTGTCCGCGAAGGTATTTGTCGTATTTTGAATTACCTGATAATAAAGTACGTTCAAAGGAAGCAATGGCTTGTGTAATAGTAGTGATATTGATAACCCCATTAAATGCATCTTTAAAGAGCTGTTGGTAGCTTTCATCTGCACGAATACGGTTTTCTACTTCGGTAATTTCAATGTCAAACTCATCATGATTAAGCATTACGGCAAGAATTTGCTTTTCTAAACTGGGATTTGCACCGTCCCAAAATAGCTCTGTTTGATATACCACATTAGATAAACTGGGTGCATTGCGTTTGCCAATTTGTCCTTTATCTCCTATGGAAAAGCGTACTGTATCTGCCATACCATGTTCGGTTATGTGGCAAGAAGCACAAGATATGGTTTTTGCTTGCGAGAGTTGTGGGTCATAAAAAAGTTTTCTACCAAGTTTTACTTTTTCAGCCGTAGGGAAGTTCTCTTCGGGAATTTTAGGCATAGGAAAACCTTGTGGTATATTCAGTTTAAAGCCACTCTGAGTAGGTTGAGTTTCTTTTCTTTTACAGCCTGTTATAATTATTACAGTTGATAACAACAAAAATAAAACTGTTTTTTTCACGATTTCCATTGCTTTGTTAAACAAACAAATATACAAAAAAATATCTGATTTTTTAAGCTAAAAAGAAACAGGTGAATTTTATGGTATGAAATAAACTTGCGACCTCCCTATGTAGGAAGGTCGTATGATAGAAATTTATATTTAGCGAGATATTGATAATCAAATACCTACCATTTGATTACTTTTTGAGCATGTACAACTGTACCACTTTTTGCTACAAGGTAATACCCGCCCGCACTTAAATTAGCCATATCTATTGCAAACCTATGTTTTCCGATTTGTGGAATGGTAAAATTATACTGTTGTACTTTCTGACCTGTAAGGGTATAAATTTCTACGAGCAAATCTCCTGATTTAGGGCTTTCTATATCCATAAAGCATTTATCTTTTACAGGATTAGGGAAGATATTTGTAATTTGTAGAGAGAAATCATTTTGATTTACGTTAAGAGTAGCCACATTAGATAAACGACTTGCTCCGTCTTTATCTTTTTCGCGTATACGATAGTACAATGTTTTACTCAAAGTAGGCTGATGTGTAAAAGTATAATCTGATTGCCCATTATACTTAATTTCACCAACTTTATGGAAGTTTGCATTATCTGATGCTAATTCTATCTCATACACTACATTAGTACGAGGATTCTCCAAATGCCATTTTAATTCTGCGATAGTTTTATCTGTCCATACAGCTGTAAGTTTAGGTCCGTTGAAAGGTAAAACATATTCTATGTTATTTGTCCAAAGCCCTCTACCGTGTGTAGCGGCGGCTATGGTTTGGTCGCTGGTACGGTATTGAAGCATATAAGTAGCACAAACAGGAAAAGATACACTAGGATACCAATTTGTAGATGCACCGTTAATAAGTGGGGTTGCATATACACCCGCTTCTGTGGCAAGTATCAAACGAGTGTCATCACCAGGATAGAACATAGCCCAACGTACAGGCATATTAGGTAAATCCCCGTCTACAGCTGTCCATGTAGCACCTCCATTAGTAGTTACCCATACATTATTTACACCATAGTTAGAAAGTGTTACTACAATTACATTTTCACTTGTACCAAACTCAATACAAGAAATATTGGCATTAGCAGGTAAAGTAACTCCCGTGATATTTGTACCTGCTGAACCACTGGCAATAGTATTAGCATTATTTACATACACTACACGAGAATTTGTAGCATTTCTTACTCCAAAATACACTCTGTGATTAGTGAAAGGAGAAGCAACTTTGACAGCAGTTACAGGTCCTCCAAACGTAGTGATATTGATAGATGCGCTTATGGCTGGACCACCGCTTTGGGGGTTTGTCCATCTACGATATGCACCGGTCGCATCAGCACAATACATGATATTATTAGCATCATCATAATCTGTGGGATTTACAAATTGTCCTACATTAGCGATGTTTTGAGATGTCCATGTAGCACCGCCATTTGTACTGGTGCGATAGTTATTATACACATAAGAAACCCATTGAAATGCAGGTTGGTCTTGGTCTATATGTACAAAACAACCATCACCCCCCATAACTTCAGTAGTAGCACCCAAGCCTGGATTAGTAAATTGATGAGAACCATTATCTTGCGCACCTGCAAGAAAATAATTTGTGCTAGTTGGGTGAATAGCACAAGAATAAAATTGTTTAATTCTTAATCCGTCATTTTTAGATATAAAAGAAGTTCCTGCATTGCTAGAATGAAATATACCTCCGTCAGTGGCTACATAAATATTATTCGCATCTCTCCATAAAGCAAATTGGTGGTCTGCATGAACATAATGACCTGCGGGGGCTGCTACCCAATCTGTTACTTTTGTCCAATTTGTGCCGCCGTCTGTGGATATAAAACCATCTAAACTACCTGCATATACCTGATTTGTATTAGACGGGTTAATATCTACGGCTAAACAGTACCATGCTTGTCCGCTGGTAAGTCCTGCGGGAATAGTTACATTTGTCCAATTTGCACCACCGTCCGTAGAACGCTTCAAACTCGTTAGATTACCTGCACCGTCACCACATAAAGCATATAAAGTATTGGCTTTACATGCTATTTCTATTCTTTCAGGACTTGTAGGGGCATTAGTAGTAGCGGAAGTCCATGTACCTGCGGTTACTGTGGCAGGGGTATTAGTAAAACGATAAGCGCAGGTAGCAAACAAACCAAAAGTAGCATGTAATCTTCCTGTGGAACTTATCTCTAAATCTGTACAATGTGCAGATACTCCTGTGGGATTGATATTTGTCCAAGTTACACCACCGTCATTTGAACGTCTTAAACCTGTATTCACGCCTACATACACATTTCCTGAACCATCTACTACTACTTTAGAACAATAAGTAAAACCTGTGGTACTTGCTAACTGCGTCCACGTATTACCCCCATCTGTACTTTTCCAAACTCCTGCACCCTGTACTGCGTCAAGGTTAAAAAAGGCTTCACCTGTACAAAAATACATAATATTGGGATTACTTGGGTCCTGGGCTATGCTAGTAACCGCAAGATTAGTATAAGCATCACTAATATTTGTCCATGTAGGTGTGCCTGAATTAAAGTTTGTAGATTTCCATACTCCCCCTGCTACCCCTGCTGTCCAAACCGTATTACCTGTACCATCATTGGCATCTACAAGAATAGTACGCATTCTACCTGAAGTACCTGGTCCTGTACTTGCATTCTGACGAATATTTCCGTTACTAGGTCCAATTAAATCTGCATTAGGACCTCTTTCTACCCAAGGCGCCCAAGCGCTGTTTTTCATGGTACTGTACAGTTCTTGTTGTTTCTGGTAGGTATACAAACTGGCTTTGTATTTACCATCAGGCGGAATTTTTCCTGTGGCAGGGTCTGCTATACGCTCATACTCCCATTTTGCTCTTTCACGAGGGTTTTCATACCGCTCTTCTTCTGTTTCTTCTAAATATTCTTTAGCTTTATACTGGGCTATCACACCAGAAATAAGAATACTCAAAGCTAAACTAATAATGTAATACTTTTTCATAACTGAATGTCTATATTGAAAGCGACAGTGCAATGATATAAAAGAAAAATCAGAAAAGCAAATAATTGTACATAAAAAGTTTTGTATTTACCTTAAAAATGCTCTAATGTTTTAGCTGTGAATTATATAGGTTTATTTTATTGCCATTTTACTTTGAGTTTAATATGACTACTTCTACCAAGTTCGTCTGTACAAGTAATTTTTGTAAGCATATTGCGTGGTCTAAAGAATATCTTTTCACCTGCCACTGCTTTTCTGTAAAAAACTCCATTGATATACCAAAAATGTACTCTTATTCTACTTTCAGAAGCGGCTTGTAAAACAATTTCTGAGGGATTATTTTTTTCTATCACATATTCGTAATTGGGTAAGGGAGAGATTATCTGCGGTCCTGATTGTGAAACTAGTCTATCACAAACAGGATTATGGGGTGGAGGAACAGCATAGTTTATATTGTTTTCTTTGTAGAACAAAGCTAATTCAGGAGCTAAAATAGGATAAATTTTTTCTATGTAGCCTGTTTTAGGCAGGCAATGCTTGCAATATTCATATTTTTCATCGGTACTTACATATAAAACTTGATTTTTATCGCAGATGCTGTTTGAGGAGATATATAGAATATATTCATCTATAACTTCTTTGTCTTTTGGGCAATTTGAGCTGGGTAAAAGTCCTGTTTCTGAACACACATAGCGTACACCTACATCTTTTGGGGCTTTGAACCATACAGATGACTCATTTTTGGGTAAAATTGCATAGAATACATCAAATAATAACGGCGTAGCTACTTGTGCGGCGAGCAAGTCAGGAATGCCTTTACCTGAAAAATCACCTAACCAAACACCTATGGTATATTTTGGATTATAACCTATTGCCCATGAGTCTTTTTTGCCATAAGATGTTCCTGTTTTCCATGCAATTTTAGGAATCTGTTGGGAATTAGAAAATTGTGTAGGCATATCTGGGCGAGAAAGTTTGCTTAACATCTCTGTAAGAATATAATTCGCTTGTGGAGTAAGTAAAGAAACTTTGTTGATATGCACTGTATCTTCATGTGAAGTATATCGTAAAGGTTGCCATATTCCATTATTTGCAAAAGCACAGTAAATAGCTGTTAGTTCTTCTAATGTTGTACCTACTCCCCCAAGAGTAGCGGATAAACCTAACTGATTCTTGCGTTTTTGTGCATCTTTGATGTTAGCTTGGATAAAAAGCTGTATTACTTTTTCTATACCCATTTGTTGAGCTAAACGCACCGTAGGTACATTGAGAGAATTAACTAAGGCATACCTTGCGCTTACTTCACCTTGAAAAGTATTGTCAAAGTTCTGCGGACTGTATCCTCCAAAATCCGTAGGTACATCTAACAGACGAGTTTGCGGAGTAATATACCCTTCCTGTATAGCTAATCCATAAATGAGTGGCTTTAAAGTAGAACCAGGCGAGCGAATAGCTTTAATTCCATTAACTAAACCTTGTGCTTGTTTGTCTTTTGGGTCTGCCGAAGCACAATAGGCTATTACCTGACGGGTTTTATTATCTACTACTAATACTGAACCATTGGTAATACCTGTATTTTTATACTGCTGAACCTGTTTTTTCAAGAGGTTACTAACCGTTTTTTGTATACTTGCATGAATGGTTGTATGAATAATCTCTTGTTCTGAATACTTCTTTTTGAGAAAATAATTTAACTGTGGTGAGAGTGCAGGTATTTCATGTCTTTTATATTCTGTGAGTTCTTTAAGCGCTTCATCTAACACGTGTGCATTAAATACTTTACGTTTTTGGTATTTTTTTATCCATTGGGTTTTGCTTTTATGCAACTCGGAGAAATTTTTGTCTATCCGTAAGGAATTAGGACGATTGGGAATAATACTTAACATTACAATTTGGTTCAGGCTTAATTTATCAGGGGGTTTTTGAAAATAAATATATGATGCGGCTTTTATGCCTTCAATATTCCCCCCATAAGGTAAATAGTTGAGATACATCAAAAGAATTTCATTTTTAGAATAATTGATTTCTAATTGAATGGCACGAATAATCTCTTTAAGTTTATTCCAATAGGTTCTTTTATGGGGATATAATAAACGAACCGTTTGCATAGTAATTGTTGATGCACCTGAGGTACGTTTATTTTGCCAAGTATTTTTAACTAATGCACGCAATATAGATACAGGATTAACCCCAAAATGCCAATAAAACCATTTATCTTCTTTGAAAAGAATAGCTTTTTTCAATTCAGGATTTATTTCATCAGGCTGTAATTCCATACGCCATTTATCATCTGTGGATAAAAGTGCACCTATGAGTTCTTTATCCTGACTGTAAATAAGCGTGGAGTAGGGTTTATCTATTTTTATTGGAAATAATAAATTGAATATCAGCACTAACCAAGATAAAACCCCCAAAAGGACAATCGTTTTTTTTAACCGTTTTCGCTCAATGATATAGTCAAGTAGCATGACAAAAGCAAAAGTACAGAAAAAGTATGCTTCAGATGAGGTTATTTTGTTAATCTTGCGATATGTTTTTAGTAGAAAAAGCAATTTGCCGCCAAGACGTGCCACGCGTACCTGTATGGATGATGCGCCAAGCAGGCAGAACAGACCCCGAATATAATGCTTACAAGCAAAAAGACCCCCGCCCGTTAGAACAATTATTCCGAGATGTGCAAGCAAGCATAGATATCTCTCTTTTACCACAACGCCTGGGGGTAGATGCGATTATTTTTTATCAGGATATTCTCACAGTTTTAGAACATATTGGTTTTATGTTTTATTTTACTCCTGCACCTACTTTGAAAAATCCTATTCAAAACCATAGAGATATTGAAAATATTCAGCTACCTGAGCGTAATCTCAAAACGTTAATGCCATACATTGCTCAAACTTTAATAGGTATTCAAAAACGCTTAAATGGTTCTTTGCCTGTACTCGGTTTTGCAGGTGCGCCCATGACGTTAAGTGCATTTTTATTTGCAGGCAGTAGCCCCAAAAATATAGATGCCATTTTACAAATGTCCCGTTTAGAACCTGAAAGTCTGCATCTTTTACAAAAAAAACTTACTCAATTGCTTATTGAATACCTAAATATGCAATTTGATGCAGGTGTATTAGCCGTACAATTATTTGAGTCTTTGGCAGACTATTATCCGCGTGATTTCTATGAAGAATTTGTACAACCGTATCATGAAGAGATTTTTGGATATTTCAAAGATAAAAACACGATTTTATTTTGTAAAGAATGTTCATATTTAGATTTAATGGTCAAAAGTGGTGCAAAAGTAATCAGTGTTGGCAAATGTTTAGATATTAGCACAGTAGCTAACGAGTGCGCTAAATATAATCTTGCTTTTCAAGGTAATGTAGATAACGAAGTTTTGAATTCAGGCACAAAAAAAGATATAGAAAAAGCTGTTAGAGAATGTATACAAAAAGGTGGTAGAATAGGACATATTCTTAACCTTAATCATGGACTTTTGCGCACTACTCCGTTTGAAAATGTGCAGGCTTTTGTAGAAACGGCACTTTCTATTTAATCTTTCCAAAAAGCATCATGCCATTGTGGTATTTCTGTTTTTTTAGGATAATTTTTTTCTAGTTCCTGTATAATATCTGCTTGAATATATGCCTCTACAACATTAAAAAAAATCTGTTCCTCAAAATGAATATGGCTTTCCAAAAGATGAGCAATACTTTCAAAGGTGTTCAAATCAGGTTTTTTTTTCTTCAAAAAGTGCTTTGAGTTGTGCATGTTCCGTTAAAAGTTGGTGAGTAAGTTCAGGTTTGGTATCTGTCAAAAATAGTAGATATTTTTCTTCTATTTCAAAATGATGTAATAAATCGGTCTGCCAAAACCAGTATGAGTATTCTTTTAGTCGGTTAATTTCAATATTTTTTGCTACACCTTTTTTTAACCTTGAACAGAATACCAAGCCATGATGATGGTCACTGGTTAAGCCATGAAGATATGATGCTCTTTTCATAAAACAAAACTACACATTTTCATAAGGAAATTCCTAACTTAATCAATCTATCCAATCTGCTATAAAAAGGTTTGTATCATACGTACCCCCGTTATTTCGGTTTGAAGCAAACACAAGTTTTTTGCCATCAGGTGAGAACATGGGAAAGGAGTCAAATATTTTGTCATAAGTAATTTGTTCTAATCCTGTTCCGTCTTCGTTAATCATGAAAAGATTAAAGTTAAATCCTCTTTGAGAAGCATGATTGCTGGAAAAAAGAATTTTTTTGCCGCTTGGGTGATAAAAAGGCGCCCAATTAGCTTTACCGAGATGAGTAACTTGTTTAAGGTCAGAACCGTCTATATTGCAGGTGAATATTTCCATGTTAGTAGGTTGTACAAGGTGTTGTGCGAGCAGTTCTTTATATTCTTTGATTTCTTGTTCAGTTTTAGGTCGTGAAGCACGGAATACTATTTTTTTGCTATCAGGAGAAAAGAACGCGCCACCGTCATAACCTAATTGATGAGTAATTTGTTTTATATTTTTTCCGTCAATATCGCACACATAGAGTTCTAAATCACCGCTTCTATCTGAGGTAAAAACAATTTTTTTACCGTCAGGGGATACAGTAGCTTCTGCATCATAACCTTTTCCTGTAATAAAGGGTTTTGTTTTACCTGTTTTTATATCTGTAAGATAAATATCATAGTCCTGATAGATAGGCCAGACATATTTACCTTGTTTTCGTTCAGGTACAGGTGGACAAGATTTATCTCCCGCGTGTGTGCTAGCGTATATTACGCGTTTGTTGTCAGGCATAAAATACGCGCAAGTCGTTCTGCCAAAACCTGTACTGACTTTTCTGGGGTTCATATCAGGAATTTTAGATAAATCATACACGTGTATCTGGTCGCATTGATTGCCCCATTTAGCGTAATCGGATTGAAAAACTAAAAACTTGCCATTAAAACTAAAATAGGCTTCTGCATTATTTCCACCAAAAGTAAGTTGTTGTACATTTTTGAGATGTTTTTCTTGCGGATAATGAACCGTAGTATCTGCCTGAATGCTGAATGATTTTATTGTATTTTCAGGTAGATGTTCTGAACAGAATACAGAATATAAAAATGAGATAAAATATAAAGTAAGCATAGTTTTTTAGTATCGTCTTTTTTTCCAGTACATAATTAAAATAAAACCTATTAACATACCACCCAGGTGCGCAAAATGGGCTACATTAGAAGTATTTCCTGCACCTCTAATGATACTGTATTGATTGCTTACACCTGCGTATAATTCAATAATGGCATACATGGCTACAAAGTACTTGGCTTTAATGGGTATAAGAAAATAGAGGTTGATATAATTATTTGGATAAGTCATACCAAAAGCTAATAACAGCCCAAATACTGCCCCTGATGCACCTACCATAGGCGGATAAAATCCTGTCTGTATAGTAAGATATTCTACTAATAAATACAGCACAGACGCTCCCAGACCGCAGATAAAATAATATACCAAAAATCTTTTTGTGCCCCATGTAGCTTCCATAGCACTACCGAACATCCATAGAGCAAGCATGTTAGAAAATATATGTCCTAGACTGCCATGTAAAAAAATATGTGTAATCAGTTGATAGGGTTGAAAAAAATCATACGGGGGCTGGTTTGCAGGATGCCATAACGCGCCATATTGTAATAGATTAAAAGGTAAAACAGTTGTGGCTAGAAATGCGATAAAGTTAATAATCAGTAAATTTTTTACGCCTTCGGTAATAAACATTGTTGTAAAGATAACATGCAAAAATGTAAAAAGTTTGTTTCACTAACAAAAAAAGCTGATACATGGTGTACCAGCTTTTTCAAAATGTTTTTCTCACTTTTTATCTGCCTAATAGGTAAAGAATAAGTATTACAAGTAAAATAATAAGCAGAATACCAATAACTAATCCAATAATATCTATTCCTAATAAGGCTAATAAGATAATTGCTAATAACGCTACTAATATAACTACAACGAGTTGAGTACCTCCTACGGATTGGGTTTTAAGGACATGCTTTTTGAGTTTTTTCTCCAATAATTTTTTGGCAATTTTTGTTTTAAGTTTTTCTCTTTCAGGTTTAGTTGGCTGATGTACAGGTGAAATCACTGTACTTTTTGTTACATTTGCGGCAACAGCTTGCAAAGGTTTCTGAAACAACACTGCTCCAATGAACAGTAGCAAAGTCAAGATATATTTGTTCATATATGCAAAAGTAAAAGTTTTTTGAAAAACAAAAAAAGATTTTACCATTCCATTTCTGTTTCTTTGTGAATGAGAATGGTTATTCTTTTCTGGATAATGGCTTCTTTATTTTTACGTCTCTCGGAGAGTTTTTTGCGAAGTTCTTCTACCGAACCTTGTAAACGAAGAATTTCCCGTTCTGTGTTTTTGATTTTAAGTTCAAAAAGTTCTTCCAAAGTCTGACGAAGTTCAGTTTCTAATATTTCCTTTTGTTGTTTATCGGGTGTACTATTGTATGCGACCGCAAGTTCTTGGGATTTTTTTTCTAAAAGTGCTTCTTGAGTAAGTTTTTCAAACGTTTCAGGGTCTTGTTTCCTTAAATCTTGATAGTAACCTGCAAGAATTTGTTCTTTATTAGGTGTAACATAAGGCTGAATTTCTGTAATTTTTTTGTTAGCATACATATAGATATTGTTCATTACGCAAAATTTGAAATGGTCAGCACCTGTGATGCGTAGTGAAACGGAATACCCTAATGGCAAACTTTGTAAAGAAAGGGGCAGTAAAGCATTAGGTATTAGTTTGCCATCTAGCCAGAAAGACTGGTTTTCTATTTTTATTGTATGTACAACCAACGGGGCCTTTAAATCTGCGTCTTGCATTTTACCCGGTTTTCGTTTCAGGGTATCCTGCTGTGCTATAACCAGTATGCAGTATAACAAACTATGGCAACACAATAGTAGTATTTTCATCATGAGTAACTACTTCATATACAGCGCTGTCGGCAGGTAAAATTCCTCCCCTGTGTTCTTTAAGCACGTTAAGATCACGGTGTAGTTTTTGTATTTCTATGTTGTCTAAATTTTCCCACTCCATCGCTTCGTGTTTAATCTTTTTGTTTATTGCCTGTTTATATTTATACTGGCTATACCCTGAGAAATTTACTATGGCAGAGAACAGTATAGTCATGCCTACAATAATAGGGCGTGGGGTAAACTTACGGATTTTTATCCGTTTTTCCTCACTGTTTTTCTCTTCGGCAGCCAGTTCTGAGGGTTTTTGTACGGCACTTTTGGAAAAAGTAAGAATATTGTTGAGTATTTCAGGTTCGGGAGACTTATAAGCATTTTCTGCATTGGGTAACATGCCCAAAGTAAAGGTAAGTTCCTTGTAAGATTTACGAAGGTTTTTATCTAGCATCAAGGATTTTTCAAAAGCATGTTTTTCTGTTTCAGACATTTCTCCATAGAAATATCTTAAAATATCATTATCCACAAATTTTGAAGTCTGTTTATGTTCTTCCTTCATAGTGTTTTTAGTTTAATGTCTTAAATTCTTGTTGTGTGAGCATTTTTCGCAAATTCATTAGTGCATATCGCATTCTGCCGAGAACGGTATTGATGCTGTTGTTAGTCATTTCTGCTATTTCCTTGAAGGACATATCCGCATAGTGTCTGAGTACTACCACTTCTCTCTGTTCGTTAGGCAGATGTTTCAGCAGTTCTGCCACAATATGCTCATTTTCAGTTTGTAAAATATTCGTATCGGCTTCTTGCTCTTCAATAAATCTATTTTCTTGACTAAATATCTCCCCTTCGCTATCTGTAATAGTAGTGTTCTTTTTTATCTTTCTAAAATAATCTACGGCTAAATTGTAAGCTATACGTATCAACCAATGAGAAAATCTACCTTCATCTTGATATTGCTTATTTTGTATTAACGTGATTACTTTCATAAACGTATCCTGAAATATATCTTCGGTAATGAACTTGTCTTTGACTATCATTAGTATTACGTTATATACGTGCTTTTGGTGTCTTTGCAAGAGAATAGCAAAAGCATGTTCATTTCCTTCCTGATAGGCTTTTACCAACGCACTGTCTGACCATAATTCCATACAATTCTTTCTTAATAACGTTAAAGTTTATTTTTTTATTGTACAAGCAAAGATAGTAATTTTATTGTGAACGATAAAAACTTTTTGTGTTTTTCTTATTTTTCTATTTTTGAGCTATGAAGTTACACAGTATAGAAACAGGCTTATTCCGTTTAGATGGTGGGGCTATGTTTGGCGTAGTACCTAAAACAATATGGCAAAAAACCAATCCTGCCAATGAAAACAATCTGATTTTACTCAATATGCGTGCTTTGCTAATAGAGTACAATAACAAGTTAGTATTAGTAGATAACGGATTAGGACATAAATACAACGATAAATTTAAGCAAATTTATGCCATAGAGCATGAAGTTCATACTTTGGACAAATCTTTGAAAAAACTTGGTTTTTCAAGAGATGATATTACAGATGTCCTTTTAACGCACCTTCACTTTGACCACTGCGGCGGAAGTACAGAATGGAATGCAGAAAAAAATCGTTATGAAGTAGCTTTTAAGAATGCGAAATTTTACGTACAAAAATCGCATTGGGAATGGGCAAATAAACCGAATGCACGAGAAAAAAGCAGTTTTTTTGCAGAGAACCT
>CALIZB010000053.1 GCA_938028625.1 uncultured Bacteroidia bacterium
AAAGTAAGCAAAGACCAGGAAATCTTTGTGCATAAGCTAAAAGATGTAAATCCAGGCGCCCAAGTAGAGTTTGATAAAGTATTGTTAGTAGAGGATAACGGCAATGTAAAAATAGGAATGCCCGTTATAGAAGGCGCAAAAGTTACCGCTACCATAGTAGAACCTCTTATCAAAGGAGATAAAGTAATTGTATTCAAGAAAAAAAGACGTAAAGGATACAAACGCAAAAAAGGACATCGTCAGCAGTTTTCAAAAATCGTAATCAACAACATTTCATATTAAGAAAGGAGTAAAATAATGGCACATAAAAAAGGTGAAGGTAAATCCAAAAACGGCCGCGAATCGCACAGTAAACGTTTAGGCATAAAGATATTTGGTGGTCAGTTTGCCAAAGCAGGCAATATTATTGTCCGTCAGAGAGGCACAAAACATCACCCCAAAGACAACGTAGGAATGGGCAAAGACCATACTTTGTTTGCTCTTACTGACGGCATTGTAGTATTCAAAAGAGGATACATGGGCAAATCTTATGTATCCGTAATACCAAAAGCACAGGCATAAATTCTATCCGTATAAAAAATGAAAACCTTGTTACAGTTATGTAGCAAGGTTTTTTTGTATGGAAAAGGAAAAGGCAGGTACATTTAGCAAAGATGCTGAATGTACCCAAGACACATTATTTGGTTATAAGCTCCGCCTGAGCAATAAGTTCTGCAATATCAAATACTTGTGTCTGTATAGACTCGTTTTCAAATTTTTTCTTTTTCACACCGTCAGTCATCATAGTCATACAAAAAGGACAAGCCGAAGCAATAATATCAGGTTGTAGAGATAAAGCTTCTTCTGTTCTTTCTATATTGATTTCTTTATTTCCTTTTTCTGCTTCTTTAAACATTTGCGCTCCCCCTGCACCACAGCACAAGCCATTTTGTTTACTTCGCTTCATTTCTACCAAATCTGCATCTAATTGTTGTAAAACTTCTCTGGGCGCTTCATATACTTCATTTGCTCTACCCAAGTAACAAGAGTCATGAAACGTAATTTTTTTACCTTGAAAAGCTCCATCTTTAACAGCGATTTTACCTGTTTTGAAAAGTTCATTGATAAACTCGCTATGGTGCATCACTTCATAATTTCCGCCGAGTTCGGGATATTCGTTTTTAATGGTATTAAAACAGTGCGGACAAGCCGTTACTACGCGTTTTACCCCATAGTTGTTCATAGTCTGAATGTTCATCATAGCCTGCATTTGAGCAAGAAATTCGTTTCCTGCACGTTTGGCGGGGTCTCCTGTACAGGTTTCTTCTAAACCTAAAACAGCAAATTGAATGTTAGCCGCTTTAAGAATTTGAGCAAATGAACGAGTTACACGTTTATAGCGGTCATCAAAAGAACCTGCGCAGCCTACCCAGAAAAGTACTTCGGGGGTTTTACCTTGTGCCGTTAAGTCTGCCATAGTAGGAATATCCAAGCCATCAGCCCAAGCAAAACGGTCAGAAGGAGGGAATGCCCAGGGCGCACCGTTGTTTTCTATATTAGACATCATGGTATTGAGTGCCGCAGGCGCTTCTGAACGTTCCATAACTAAATGCCTGCGCATATCCACAATAGAAGTTACGTGGTCAATATTCACCGGACAGGCTTCTACGCAGGCATTACAAGTAGTACATGCCCATAGTTCTTCATGGCTGATCCTGTCTAATAAAGATGTATTTTCATGATAATCAATACTTTTGAGCAAATTCTCTCCTGATACTTCTACCGTATCCCGAATATCCATCATGATTTTACGCGGACTAAGCAATTTTCCTGTGATATTGGCAGGACACACACTCGTACATCTACCACATTCTGTACAAGTATACGCATCTAAAATGGCTTTCCAAGATAAATCTTGTACTTCACGCACTCCTAAACGTTCAGGCATATCCGCGGGGGTATGGCTGGGGTCAACCATAGCTTTTACTTGGTCTGTAATTTCAGGCATAGTACTGAGTTTTCCTTTGGGCGTTAGACGAGAATAATATACATTAAAAAATGCTAAAACAATGTGAATATGCTTGGATTTAGGTAGATAGTTTAAAAATAGCAGAATACCTAAAATATGCACCCACCAGTTGACATGTTCAAAAATATGTGCCTGTTCTGTACTCATGCCACTAATAGCTTTGGCAATCAAACTACTGAAAGGATACATTCCTGCATATTGCTGACCTGCACTTTCGCATCTCTGGATATATCCTGCATTCATGAAGATAAAAGCTAACATTATCACAATTTCAAATATCAGGATAAGATTAGCATCAGTACGGGGAAATTTTGTCATTTCTCTACCACTGAATCGTTTTACTTTCAGTATATTTCTGCGAATAAGAAAAATAGCACAGGTTATTACAGTAAGTACTGCCAAAGTATCTCCGATAGCCATAACAACATCATAAAAACCGCCTAACACTTTTAATACGTGGTCTGTTCCAAAAATACCATCTATAACAATCTCTGCCACCCATATATTGATGATAATAAAAGAAACATACAAAATAAAGTGGAGTACTGCCACAGGAACGTTGGTAAACATTTTACTTTGTCCAAAGGCTATGCGCCGCATCAGTTTTATGCGCTGCGCTTTGTTATCGCTGCGGTCAAGTGGTTTTCCAATATGAATAAATTTGTAAAGTTTTTTTGCCTGTAATATAAAGTAAGCAATAGCTCCAAGAAATACGGCAGTAAAGACGATTTGGCTGATAATTCCCATAATTTATGAACAAATTTAACCTTGTTTTTATTTCAAATATATGCAAAAGTATATTTTTTACTCTACTTTTGAAAAATGAGAGTCATTTTTTGGTAAAAAAGTAAGGTTCTGAATGATTTTGCCTGCAAACATACCTGAACAAGAACGTTCAGGGTATAGTGAACGGAACACTATGTTTTACTACACTGTATTTTGATTAAACTTTGTATTTTTGTCGCTGAGATATCAGAAAAATGACTTCATACCCCAGTATAAACTTGGAAAAACTCCCTCAGCATATTGCCATTATCATGGACGGAAATGGTAGATGGGCAAAAGGAAGAGGAAAATTACGTATTTTCGGGCATTCCGCAGGGGTTACTCCTGTACGGGAAGCATCAGAACTTTGTGCAGAACTGGGGGTAAAATATCTTACGCTGTATGCTTTTTCTACGGAAAACTGGTCAAGACCTAAAGTGGAAGTAGATGCTCTCATGGGTTTATTGGTTAAAACTATACGCAAAGAAACAAAAACCCTTATGGACAATAATATCCGCCTGCATGCTATCGGAGAGATAAAAAGTTTGCCACAAGAATGTCAAGATGAATTAGCAGAAGCTATTGAAATAACGAAAAACAACTCGCGCATGCAATTAAACCTTGCATTAAGCTATGGTAGCCGCTGGGAAATCATAGAAGCTGTAAAAAAAGCCGCATTAGCAGGAGAAGACATGAAAAATTTTACCGCAGAAATACTTGAAAAATATCTTGAAACCACAGGTATGCCTGACCCTGAACTACTTAT
Source organism: uncultured Bacteroidia bacterium (assembly GCA_938028625.1). Lineage (GTDB taxonomy): Bacteria > Bacteroidota > Bacteroidia > JANWVE01 > JANWVE01 > JANWVE01. The sequence goes on from CALIZB010000053.1 coordinate 3,540, forward strand.
TCGTACCAGTGGTGAACATCGTATCAGTAACTTTATGCTATGGCAAATTGCTTACTCTGAAATTGTAATACTAGAAAAACTCTGGCCAGATATTCGTAAAGCAGATTTGGTTCAGGCCATTGAAATATATCAGAAACGAGAACGCAGATTCGGCGGAGTAGAAGCAGTTAATTCTTTACAAAATCTTAAATCTTGAATGTTTTACCTTGTTTTTTGTTTTTAAATTATGCAGAAGAAATGTGTATATGACCCGCTAGCGGAGCTATTAGCCTACATAGAAGCCAATAAAACCGAATTTTCCCAAAAAAACACTGCCGCAGACAGTAATCTTTCCATTGAAGAGAGACTCAAAAAACGTATCATTGATGGAAACAAAATCAATATTGAGCAGGATTTAAACACTGCTCTGGAAACCTACAAGCCTCTGGAGATTATCAATACTATTCTGCTGGAAGGTATGAAAGTAGTAGGTGAGCTGTTTGGTTCGGGAGAAATGCAACTGCCTTTTGTGTTACAATCCGCAGAAACCATGAAAGCAGCCGTTGCCTTTTTAGAACCTTTTATGGAAAAAACTGATGCACAAGGTAAAGGTAAAATGACATTAGCTACGGTAAAAGGCGATGTGCATGATATTGGTAAAAATCTTGTAGATATCATTCTCTCTAATAATGGCTATACGATTTACAATCTTGGTATCAAACAGACCATAGAACAGATTTTGCAAAATGCTTCTGAAAACAAGGTAGATGCTATCGGTATGAGCGGATTATTAGTAAAATCTACTTTGGTTATGAAAGAAAATTTAGAAATTATGAATGAAAGAGGTATTGATATACCTGTTATTCTGGGCGGAGCGGCACTCACTCGCAAATATGTAGAAGAAGATTTAAGCAGTATTTACAAAGGTAAGGTATATTATGCCACAGACGCTTTTGAAGGGTTACACTTAATGAATGTGATTATGGGTTATGAAACAGAAAAAGAAGTAAAAAAAGAAGTAACCACTACGGCTAATCCTAATTACAAACCTAAGTTAGTTTCTACTCAGCGCGCGCGAAAAAATGAAGAGCAAGAAGCAAATTATACACTTACCTATAATCACGATATTCCAAAACCGCCTTTTTGGGGAACAAAAGTAGTTACAGACATAGACTTAAACAAGATATATTCTTATATCAATACAGTGGCACTTTTTAAGGGGCAATGGCAAATGAAAAAAGGTAGTAAAACTGAACCTGAATATCAAGCTTTTTTGCAAAGTAAAGCTCAACCTATCTTTGAACGCTTAAAAAAACAATGTATAATAGAAAAACTTTTACAACCTGCTTATATCTACGGTTATTATCCTTGCCAATCCGATAAAAATGATGTAATTGTTTATGACGAGAAAGCTGAGAAAGAATTAGTAAGGTTTACCTTCCCAAGACAAAAACACGGCAGAAAACTGTGTATCTCTGATTTTTTTATGCCTGTAAGCAGTGGCAAAATGGACGTAATCGGAGTGCAAGTGGTTACTATGGGGCAGATAGCCACAGAACATGCCCAGAAACTATTCAAAAGTAATGAATTTACAGAGTATCTTTATTTTCATGGCTTTGCCGTAGAAACCGCAGAGGCCCTTGCAGAGTATCTTCACCAGCAGATACGCAAAGAACTTAATATTCATCAGCAAGATAGCAAACATATCCGTGATTTATTTATGCAAGGCTACAGAGGAAGTCGTTATTCTTTTGGCTATCCTGCTTGTCCAAATTTGGAAGACCAAGTTCCTTTATTTGAATTACTACAAGCGCATAAAATAGGTTTATCTCTGTCAGATAGCTTTCAGATTGTACCTGAGCAGTCCACCTCTGCTATCGTAGTACATCACCCGCAGGCAAAGTATTTTAATGTATAAACATACTTTTAACTATCCAATGCCTATTTTGTAACTATAAATAGTGAACTTTTTCAGCATCTTTTGAACAGTTTTTGTTATATTTGAAACATGAAAGCCTATCATCCCTTGTTAAAGAGAATATTAGAGGGAGAAAGTGATGTTCTGGATTTTAAGAAAACTATTTCTAATGCGCATAAAATTGCCAAAACTATTGTTGCTTTTGCAAATACCAGAGGAGGAAGTATTCTTATAGGAGTAAATGACAATAAAAGTTTAGCAGGAATAAAATCTGATGAGGACAGCTACATGATAGAAACTGCATCACAGTTTTTTTGCCACCCGCCTGTACCCGTGCAGATGATTGAACATCAAATAGGAAAAGTATCAGTTGTAGAGGTTATTATCCCGAACAGCTCTGAGAAACCACACTACGCACAAGACGAGAACGGAAAAAAATGGGTCTATATACGCGTAAAAGACAAGTCTGTACTAGCAAGTAAAGAAGTAATAGAAGTACTCAAAAAAGAACGTTTTCAAGAATCTGTAACTTTACAGTATACTCATGTGGAACAGGGCTTAATGGAGTACTTATCTAAAAATGAAAAAATTACGCTTAAAGGATTTTGCAAATTAGTTAATATCTCACGCAGAAGGGCATCAAGAATATTGGTAAACATGGTCAGTATGGGGGTTATTCGTTTGCATACCACGGAAAAACAGGATTTTTATACATTAAGTTAATCTTTTATACATTAAAAATACGTAAAACACAGTGTCTATTTAATGTTTTTTTACGTTATTTGCTATGTATGAGCGAAAATAATTACCTTGACTTTATTACTCAGCAAAAACAAACACGAAAACAAAAATTCATTCATCATTTCAGCCTTGCAGGTATGATTGTTACTTTTATTAGTGCTTTGCCTACGCTGTATCATGGTATTTATGTAAGTTGTATAGTTGCTTTGTCTTTCTGTGCCATAATGACGATTTTTTGGCTTATAAACAGAAAATACTATAAAAGATGGTTAGGTGAGTTATATGTAATAGTAATGAACATAGGACTGGGAGCAGGAATTTATATTGTGGGAAGAAACACTTTTACAGGGATTTATTATACCAGTGTTTTTTTAGTTATAGGTTTTTTGATAGATAATAGAAACAAGAAAAAACTGATATTTTATGCTCTTTTTACTATATTTTGTGCTTTATTTACTTATTATGTGCCTGTACCTATACATTTACAGAGTCTTTCCGAACAAGAAGCTAATATAGTTAGAAACATGAATTTTACACTCTGTTTGATACTCAATACCTTTTTTGTATGGCAATTAATAGATGTAAATAATGAATCAGAAGACAAACTTATCAATTTTGCAAAAAATTTAGATGAACAGAATCGTTCTCTTAAAGATTTGAATGCCGAATTAGACCAGTTTGCTTATCGCGTAAGCCATGATTTAAGGTCGCCGATTAGTTCTACTTTGGGATTGTTGTATTTAGCAAAGGACGAGAGTGAACTTAAAAGTTTGCAAGAATACCATCAAATGATGGAAAAAAGCCTTGTCAAATTAGATGATTTTATTCAGGAAATCCTTACGCACACTCGTAATTCTCGTTTACCAATTTCATACGAACCAATAGAAAATTTACCCAGTTATATACAAGAAATTACATTACCCTTTACACAAAATCCTGCATTTAGTCATATTCAACTCAGTACAGAAATAGAAGAAAATGCTGTTCTGTATACAGATAGCACAAGATTAAGAATGATATTACAGAATTTACTCAGTAATGCGTTTTATTATCATGATGTACATAAACCCAAAAACTGGGTTAAACTAACACTCAAAATAAATGCCGAAAAAGTACAGATAGAAATCACGGATAATGGTATCGGTATAGAAGAAAAACACTTAAATAAGATATTCAATATGTTTTACAGAGCTACGGAGAAAACACCAGGTACAGGGCTAGGACTGTATATTGTCAAACAAGTATTAGAAAAAATGCAAGGTAAAATATCTGCGCAGTCTGTATATGGGAATGGTACTACTTTTATCGTTGAATTTCCTAATCATACCGAAGAAAAAACAGACTAAAAATATAGTATTCTGATATTATCCAAATAGATGTTTTGAATGGGTTTGCCGAGATTTTCATTGAATTTAGCACGAAGGTCTAATTTATACTTATATGTCTGACTAGTAATGATGTTATTACCTAAAAGATAGTTCATGTTGATATAGACTGTAGTCCAATTACTTTTTGGAGATAAGCCGCCTTTGGTATTTATGACATAATCGGAACTGCTAGTGCTTTTGGCTAATACAGCAATATCTATATTGACGTCAGATTTATAGGTAATTTCTAACCAGCAGGTGCTGGGCAGGGGAATACTCATACCTTCTTCGTTTTTTTGGGTAATAATTTCAATATAGTTGTTGGTGTTGTTAAGAACAATATGTCCAGAATAGTTTCCTTCATATACTTCATAATTTTGTCTTACCAGTACGGCAGTACTTCCTGTAAGCGTATCAAAAGCAAGGGCAGTACGGTCAAAGTTCTCACCGTCTATATTTGTACTTCCTGAATAAATGGCTTCTTTGGCATTAGATACGTATTCAAATTTTAAGGTTACGGGTTCTGCATCTTGTATATTGCTTTTGTCTAATTTAAGGGTAGCTGTGTAAGGTTTCCAGAACGGGTATATGGCATGAAGAGAACTTAATCCGTCTTCCCATACGCCACCCATAAAGGTAAATTGTTTCTCTTCTCTATTTTGAATAGGAATATATAACTGCGAGTCTAACTCATAAGCTCCCAAGAGTTTATTATTTCCTTGATATACCCATACATCTTTGACATTCATTGGTTTAAGTACAGGTTTAGGTGCGATATACACCACAGGTGGCGCAGGGCGTTCTATACAACTGCCTAAAAACAAGGTTAAACACAAAGTAAAACAATATACTAAATTCTGTATTCGCATATCTTGCAAAGATAGAAAAAATGGAGGTTCATGCAAAAAGCCTATTGTTCATATTTTTTGAACCTATAAAAAAAGTGTTTTGTCTATTCGTATTATCTTAATATCTACTTCTGTATCTTGTTTGTGATAAGCTAACGTATTATTGTATAACATTATTTTATTCAAAACTGTATGAAAAAGTTCATTTTTAATCTTTTATTGTTGACTGTTTTACCGCTGTTAAGTACAGCACAAAGCAGAAAATGCGGCACAATGGAACGCATGCACAAAGAACATGAGCAAAATCCACATATTAAACTGCAAAGAGCGCAGATAGAAGCATATACCCAACAACACGCACATCTGTACAATACTGCTAAAACTTCGGTAGTGCATACTATTCCTGTGGTAGTGCATATTGTATTGCCTAACCCTACAATAGTAACTGATGCACAAGTAGCTTCACAGATTACTGTACTTAATCAGGATTTCAGAAAAATGAATGCAGATACTAACCTTATTCCTGGTGCATTCAAAGGTTTGGCTGCGGATAGCGAAATAGAGTTCTGTTTAGCCAATACAGACCCTAATGGTAACCCTACTACGGGTATTACACGTACCGTTACTACAGTGTCTTCTTTTGGTACAGATGATTCTGTAAAATATAGCAGTATGGGCGGTATTGATGCGTGGAACACTTCTAATTACATGAATATATGGGTTTGTAATCCTTCGGGTGGATTATTAGGTTATGCACAGTTTCCCGGTGGTGCGGCTGCTACAGACGGAGTAGTTATTCTTTACACTGCTTTTGGTACTATGGGTACAGCCGCTGCACCTTACAACGGGGTTAGAACGGCTACTCACGAAGTAGGACACTATCTTAATCTGTATCATATATGGGGTGATGAACCTGCCTGTGATAATGATGACCTTGTGGCTGATACTCCTCTTCAAGCCGCAGATAATGCGGGGTGTCCTACCTTTCCTTTGTTAGATGCTTGTCAGACGGCTTCACCCGGCGTAATGTTCATGAACTATATGGACTACGTAAATGACGCTTGTATGCAAATGTTTAGTACAGGACAAAAAGCACGCATGAAAACCGCTCTTACAGGTCCTCGTGTGAGTTTGACAACCTCAGCCGTTTGTACACCTACATCTATCAAACCTGAACTGAATTTACTTTCTAATATACAGGTCTATCCTAATCCTACGCAAGGTATATTGCATATTCAAAGCGCAGATATACTTAAAAACATAACTCTGAACGTATTTGACTATACAGGTAAAAAATATGTTTCGCAAAACTACATGAATACATCAGAAATACATATTTCTCTTTCTGATTATGCAAAAGGCATTTATCTTGTTCAGCTAATAGCCGATAACAAAATCTTTACTCATAAGGTTGTTTTAGAATAAAAAGCAAAAACCAAGATAAGTTATAATAATGGGTATATGAGGAGGGTAAGATTGCTCTCCTCTTTTTTGTTTATTAGTGTTATCCAAAAAAGAACGTAAAATTCGTACATCTGTTCAGCGAAAAGTCAAAAAATATATTGCGTGAGGCATGCGAAGGGTGTGCGTAAGCACAGTGCGAAGCACCGAAGCGATAGCGTAGCCCGTAGCACGCCGACCTGAACCCTGAGCTTGCGAAGGGTGAAGGACACGCCCAGTAAATACTAAAAAATCCAATGAAGTAAAGTTTATATCCAATAGATAAAAAAACAAGGTAACTTTTAGGCTACCTTGTTTCTGAATAAAGTATTTTAACTGACTACTCTCCGTTGCTACCTAACAAGAATCCGAGTTGTAAGCCAAAAAACATATTTGTATTTTGTGGTTTTTTATCATTTTTGTTCATGAAGTTAGGAGATAAGTTAGGATTAGTAGTATCATCTCCCATTTCATAATTCTGATTAGTAGTAGTGGTTACCCCTGTTCCTGAATCGGTGATTTTTGAAGGGATATTCTTAATTTTTTTCTGTTCTACTTTAATGAAGTTTAAGTTCATTACAAGTTGTCCTTGTACAGTACCTACCCCGTCAATGTAAAAGTCTGAACCTAAGCCAAGGTTAATACCAAAATCAAAAGGCTGTGCCCAATTTGCGGCTTTTAGACCCTTCCAGCCAAATGCATTTGGAGAGTAAGTACTAGGGGTAATTTGGATATTACCGCCTGTATAATCACATTTTCCACCTGCTAAAATCATAGGTTGAACACCTACACTACCGTTTAAGGTTAAGCCGTCAGTAAGTTCAGTAATTTTTGCTTTAATACCGATAGGAATAATGATGTACCCGAGTTTATATTGGTATTTATCTGCATTACTAATAGTAGGTTGACCTGGTAAATCTATTAACTTGTAATTCTTGCCATTGGCACCGTAGGTTTTGTAGCCTATTCCTCCTGTGAGTGAGAACATATCCCCTAAGCCGTATTCTACTTTTATGCCTCCCCCAAAGGACATTCTACCTTTTGTGCCTTTGTTTTCTCTGCCTGCGGTGCCTGAATAGCGAAACCAAGAGCTACCAAGGTCTAAAAATACCCCGCCTTTAACCTGTGCCTGTACAGCAGGCGCGCCGCATAATACAATAAGTGCGGCAATAATGATTTTTTTTATCATAACTTTATGTGATTAAGGTTTGGACAAAGTTAAGCAAATTTTATGCAAAAAAGTCAAATCTCTATTAAATATTTTACTGCTAGTTCGTATCCTTGTAATCCTAACCCTGTAATACAGCCTTTTGCAACAGGACTTATTACGGAAGTATGCCTGAACTTTTCCCGTACAAAGATGTTGGAAATATGTACTTCAATTATAGGACAGTCAAGTATGCGTAAAGCATCTGCTATGGCATAGCTGTAATGACTAAATGCCCCCGCATTGATAATTAGCCCTGTAAGATTTTTGTCTATTTGTTCGTGAATATTCTCAATAATAGCTCCTTCGTAATTAGACTGAAAGCGAGATAAAATTACACTGTTTTTATATTGTTCTTGTAGATGTTTCAAAAACTCTTCAAAAGATTGATTTCCATAAATTTCAGGTTCTCTTCTGCCAAGCATATTGAGATTTGCTCCGTTGATGATATGAATGTGCTTCATGGAATAAGATAGTATTTGAGTTCAATAGTAGCGTATCCTCCTGCACCTGCTTGAAAGTCCTTAATATATGCTATTCCATTAGCCTTTACCTGGTTGCTCGTATTAACTGTAAGAAACGGTATGCATACCTGATTAGCTAATATAGGTGATTTTTCTTTTTCACCTCCTCGGTGTGCGGCTTTTATTTCTATGGAACTAATAGCATTATTGTATTCCCAGGTAGGTATAGCATTAAAGAATTTGCTATTTAATCTCGTTGTCCATGTATTCATGTTGTAATAATTGCTATCTGCGGCACTTTTGGGAGAGAATAAATAAGCATTCCCTGAGTAAGTACGATATACCCAATCTATAACGTTTTGATTAGCAAAAGCAGTACTATAAAAATGAGTGTTTTTAGTTTCTACATCATAGAAATTAGGATAAGTAGTATTAAGTTCTGCACCAAGTTGAATAGTATGTGTAAAGATTTTTTTACCTGAGGCATTTATGGTTGTGCTTGCTACACATTCAGGGTTATTTTTATCTCGTACATAGATTGTTTTTATACCTGACGTTTTGTAAGTAAATTCATTTGTATATGTCCAAGATATACCATTATCATAAGAGTACTGATAAGTTGTGCTTAACCCTGAACCTTGTACTTTTACCCGATTACTGTCTGCATTAGTAAAACCGAGAAAAGACAAAGTTAAAGAAGGGCAGTTTTGCCCTGTGCGTATATGAACGTATTTTTTTACAGTATTGTTAGCTTCATCTTTGGCAGTAAGTTCATACTTCCATAGTCCTGTAATATTGCCCATATTGGAGGATACACTTAATTTTATGATTTCGTTTTGGGTATTGTAGAGCGTATCTTTTAATACTTGGGAAGTATTATTAGTAAGGTTAATGCGAGATATGGTAATTTGTTTTATGGGAGATTTGCCTTTCAATACGGATATGTCCATTACACATACCGAACCTAATTTTGCTTGTATGGTGTCCATTATGGTAGTAGCAGAGGGAAAGAGTTGCGTTTTAACATCAATTTTGAGAGCAGAACCTGATGCAGGGTTATCTGTCTGTTTTTTTTTACAGGCAAAGAATAAGAACAAGGAAATCAGTATCAGAGCAAGAGTATACTTTTTCATGCAATAGAACAATGTTTTACAAAGTTAAGTCAAAAATAGTAAAACTGCAAGTGGACAAAAAGTCAGAGTAGTTTTTTAGGCTACCCTGACGTATATTTTATTGATAAAGTAATAATGTTTATTTGAGTTTAATAATTAAGTGATGTTTAGTATGCACTACGGCATCTTTCATATCTTTACTTGGGTGATACTTACCTAAACCTTCGGGGTGTATTCTCTCTTTATTTATTTTATATTTTTGGATTAAGTAGCTTTGCATAAGGGTTGCTCTCTGAAGAGTATTATTTTTAGCAGTTTCAGTGCTGATATTAGGATTTTGGGTGTAGGCAGATAGGATAAGGCTGGCTTCAGGGTGTTTTTTAAGAAAAACAGCAATGCTATCCAAAACAACTTTAAGCTCATCAGATAAAGCAAAGAGTTCAGGGTTATAGTTTTCAGTTTTATTGTTGTGGGTATATTTGGCAAGTTTTACAAGTTTTTTATTTACATTTTTACGACCAATCATGTTATTAAAGCGTTCCAGTTCATCTTTCAGAGTAAATACTTCCATTTCATCTTCTACGTCCCCCGTGCTTCTTTCTATCTTGTCCAAAGTAACCCGCATAGTCAAATCTGTATTTCCCAGCACTGTAATAGGACGCATTTTTTTCTTCATGTAGTCTTTATGGATAAAAACTAATTCGTACTCTCCGTCAGGAACTTCACTGAGTTCATACATACCGTCAGAATTGCTGTATGTTTCGAAAGGAGTACCTGTAATAACAACTCTTGCGTTGGGTACAAGGTCTGAAGTTTCGTAATCACATATAATGCCTCTTATATTTCCAAAAAGAACCTCTTTGTCATGATTTTTATCCAGAGTAGGCTCAACAATTTTAAGTAAATCGTTGAGGAACTGTGCCTGTGAGTACCCTGCACAAAGGAAAAAAACAACTAAAAAAGCCAATTTCTTATACATAACGTTACATTTTTGGTTTGGTATACAAATTGGGGTTATAAAACGAAAGTTTTGCAGCAATGGTTACGCAAATATAAAACATTTTTAAGTGAAGTTGCATATTATATTTATGAATATACCGTAATAATAGGTAAGAAGTAGCTTTATATTGATTGTATGGTCTTTTTTATCCATATATGATAACCATCTTGTTGCTCAATTTTTTGAAAATAGTTTTCTATTGTTTTTTTGTTGTACACATTTGAGTATTCTGTAAAGGCGTATTCGCCAAGTATAAGTACATCTGCACTAATGTATTGCTTCTGAATGGCTTTTGTGATATTGTCATTGTTTTTTACATATTTAAATCTGGCAGGAGGGTACATAGGTAACTGATAAGAATACTGTACTATTAAAGGAACAAGGGACAGTTCTGGAGTATGTATAATTTTGTTCTGAAAGGATTGAATATCCAATGCAGGCATTTTTTCAGGTTTTTTCCACAGGAGATACGGTGATTTTTGTATCAGAAAAATAGCAAAAAGCAGAAAAATAAAAACTTTTTGATTTTTGGTTAAGGCAGGTATAAAGTATATTCCATACAGGAACTCTGCTGTATAGATGCCTGAGATGATACACAGCCCCATTCCAAAGCGTTCAAAACCAATAGATATAAGAAATAAAATCATGTAAAGTGTCTGGAATATCCATAAAAACAGGTCTGTATTGCGTTTTTGTACATAGCATTTTATGCTGTGCAGAACATATCCTGTCCATATCAGGGGTTTGAGTAGTATCCATTGCAGAGCGGTTATTCTGAATGCAAAAAACTCAGTACGGTAAATCTGTCTTTCTTTGAAATATAACTGTATCGTTTCGGTATCTTTAAGGTGAAAAAAGTACCACAGAATTATTCCAAGAGGTAAAGTCAAGCCTATCCAAAAAAGAGTGCTAAAACAGCATTTTTCAAGAAAAATCCATGAAAAAAACAAGGTTAAACCTATAATAACCGCAAAATATTCTTTACTCAATATACTTGTCTGAAAACCTGCAAAAGCCAAAATATACCAAAACGTCTGTTTTTTTTCTTTACCCTGCCAATAAGCCCATAAGCCTAAAAAACAGCCCATAAGTGCAGGAATTTCTCCCATAATACGGGTACTGTACACGATAAAAGTTCCGTTAAACATCAGAACTGCACAGGTCAGTAAGGCAACAGGTTTGCTGAAATGTTTGTGAACCAATAGATATACAAATATCAGCAGTATGAGAGCATGCAGAAAAACCCATATCCGTGCCAGATGCCATTCTGTACCTATCCATGGTACAAATAAGGTTAAGGAATATCCTACGTAAGAACCTATGGTAATAAAAGCACTGGTAGAGTTTAAGGTATCAGGGTTTTGTACTGTAAACGCATACTGATTGTGATGTGTATAGTTCCATGCAGGCAGATAATTCCCAACCTCGTCATAGTGTAAAAGAGTACTAACAAATATATGCTTGTAACTGACAGCAGTAAAAAATACAATGGCAGTATAGAATAAAACCTTGACCACGCGCATATTAACGCGTAGATTTTACAGGTCTTTCCATTTTTGTACCGCACTTTTTACAGGTGCATAATTCAGGAGTACCATAGAACTTGTCAAATACAGGTTGAAGTTGTGTAGTAATATCCGTTAAGTGAAAATAATCTTCATACAGCATTTCACCACAGTTTTCACAATACCATCTTAAACCATCTTTTTCTTCGGTACTTCGTTGTCTTTCTATTACCATACCTACGGTATTTTCAAACCTACGCGGAGAATGAGGTACAAAAGCAGGCAGTAAAAATATCTCTCCCTCTTTGATTTCTACATCTCTGTGTATGCCATTTTCTACAATTTTGAGTACCATACTGCCCTCTATCTGGTAAAAAAACTCTTCACCTGGGTCTATGTGGTAGTCTTTACGGGCATTAGGACCGCCTACTACTGTTACCATAAACTCGGCATCTTTCCAAATTTGCGCATTGCCCACAGGAGGTTTTAGTAGATGTCTATTTTCATCTATCCATTTTTTGAGATTAAATGTGCTTAACATATAACAAAAAAAACAGGATTTTCTGACAATAGCAATATTTTTACTTCATTTTTCCACAAGTTAATATATTTTTATATTGAAAATCAATAGGTTATTGAATTTTCATTTTTTTTTGAAAACAAGTTCAGTAAATTTTACGTTATTTTGTACTATGAAAACATTCAGGGTAACAACAGGTGTTTTGCTCGTCTTTCTGATGTTTCTGGGGTATACAGCCTGTACTTCATACAGCAAAAACAGCAGAGATTTACTGGAAGACACGGCTATCTCCAGACCCTACAAAAAAGGTATGTTCACGGTACATGTAAAGTGTCAGCAGTCTGCTTTTAATGTTCAGAAAATGCTTAACGAACAGGACGGAGTAATTAAATCAGATTGTAACCTAAATACTATGGTTGCCACCGTAGAATACGATACTACCAAAACAGATTTACAAAAATTGATTAAAATAGTAGCAGAAGGGGGCTATGACGCAGGAGAACTTAAAGCTAATCCCAAAGCCAAACATCTAACCCCATTTTGCTGTCAGAACCGTAAGTAATTGATTGATAATGACGAAACCGTTTATTATTTTAGAACCGTAAGGATATACTACCAAATACACTTCTGTCAGGTCTGCCAGGTAGACTGTTTAGCACTCTGCGAGCATATTCGGGGTAGTAAATGGATTCATTGAAGAGATTAGTTACATACAAATTAAGCATGATAGGTAACGTATCTCCGTTATCGGTGAGTTTCTGCAAATCGGCTTCAAGGTTAAGGGTGCAAAAATTAAAGGCTTTTACTTCTCTGTTAAAGCGTTTGTTAGGGTTAGACTGTATATCTCCAGGCTTGCCCATATAACTGTTAAATATACCTATCATAAAACCTTTGGGGTGTTTGTAGCTTATGCCTGCTTTAAGCATAAGATTAGATGCACCTGTATAATTTTTACGGTTAAGGTTATCTACATTAACCTGGTAACTGCCTGCTATATTGATAAAAAAGTTTTTGAGTAAGAATAGTTTAGCTTCTCCTTCTATACCCTGATATTTGATAGAACCCAAGTTAATAAATGTAGGTGTAGTAGAAGCTACCCCATTTACATAGGTGGTATCTTTGGTAGTGGAACGGGTAATCAGACTTTGATTTTCTACCTGAAATACAGTGATATAACGCTCCATTTTTTTACCTATCCAGAATAACTGTCCCTCAAAAGTCGTATTGATTTCAGGTTTGAGATTTGGGTCGCCACGAATAATTTTATCTCCCTGTCCATTGGGGTCTCTTGCACCCGCTCCTGTTTCTATACCCATAGGACTACGGAAGGCTTGTCCATAAAGTATTTTTATCCCCGCTTTGGTGTGTTCATTGTTAAACACTTCTCCTACTATACCTGCACGGGGTACTGTGCTAAAAGTTCTATCCGTTCTATTAGTTTGCATACCAGCTACTACTTTTACTCTGCTGAACAGTTTATAGTCTGCTTGAATATACCCTGAGCGCCATGTTTCGCCGAAGGGAGGGATAAAGTAATATGGGTCCATGTTTGTACCTTTGGATATATCAAAAGGTGCGGCATTACTGGTGCGGTCATAAAACAAAAAGTATCCGTTAAAGTTGTTTAAAAGTCCTCCAACAACAATGTTAGATTGTTCATTCGGTTTAATATAATTGGTAACTTCTAACAAGAAACTATCAAAATTAGATGCATCAAATTTTTCAGAACCTACCCCGATTTTGTATGTGTTGTACTGAAAATTATTGTAAGTGAAGTTAGCACTTAACCTCCACCATGAAAAAATAGTCTTTTCGTAGCCTAAATCCGCAAAAACCCTTGGGCAGTCATTTCTAAAACCGTCTGTCCAGATAGGGGCACGACCCATAGCCACCTGCGAATATGTGCCGTAATAAGCGTGTAAAGTGAGTTGTTTTTTAAATACCATTTTTAAGTCTAATCCAAAACCATTTCTACCATAAGGTACTCTACGTACCGTATCGTTTTCGTCAGCGGCATGAAAAGGGAATCCGTTGTCTTTCATATAATTGAACCCTGATGATATTTCAAGGTCGCCCCATTGTTTGCCACCTGCAACCTGAAATTGACGATAGTTGTATGCCCCTGCACGCGTAGTAGCCGTCAGTTTTTGTTGGCTACCTGTACGAGTAATAATGTTAATTGCACCCATAAATGCCCCTGTACCATAGAGTACAGAACCTGGTCCGCGAATAATTTCAATTCTTTCTATTCTATCCGTAGTAAATGCCCCATAAAAAGCGGTGTACTGCCCATTACGGATAAGCTCTCGGGTAGGTCTACCGTCAATGAGTACTAATACGTGTTGATTGTCATTGATAGTCATGTCTCCGCGTATAGAGTAGGTAGAAAAAGGTGTATTTCCTGTACTGTAAGTCCAGGAACTTACTAAACGGTCTAATATTTCATGTAAAGTATTAGCACCATAAGCATCAATTTTTTTACGTGTGTGATTACAGTAATAACACTCGGAGCGTCAGAAATGTTTTCTGCGGTCTTTGATGCCGTAGTTACTTTGATGGAAGTAAAATCTTCTATTTCACTAAGGTCATCTAAACCCATTTTATAGGAAGAGATAGTATCTTTTTGTGCTAAACAAAGCAAAGATGCGAAGCAGAAAACAATTATGGTAAAAGGTTTCATAAAGATAAAGATTGTGTGCCAGTTTTAGAGCAAAGGTATATATTTTTTTTCACTCTAACTGATATACACAAAAATAAAAAACATTGGGTCTTATAATTTTGCTTACAAATGCTCTTGAACAAAGACGTTTATTTTATGAAGCAGATTACAGCTTGTTGCAAAGATTGCACTGTTAATCATAAGTTGAGATTTCTCGGGCAACCTTTGCAACTAAATTCATGTAGAACCAAACATCAATATGAAGTGTAGAACAAACGCATACATATACAAAAATGCCATTAAAACAATATATTTACTTGGCGCCTAATTTTGCGGCTACGGCATCTGTAATGTTATGGCGATTATTGATATAAATAATACTTGAATTTCCTGACAAATCTAGAATAATATCATATCCTTTTTCTTCACTTACGGTTTTGATAGCATCATACAGTTTGTCCTGCAAGGGCTTAATTTTTTCCTGACGCTGAGTAAATAATTCTCCGTTAGACCCGAATTTTTTTGCAAAAAAATCTTTTGCTTCTTTTTCTTTATTAGCGATTTCTTCCTGTTTTTTCTTTTTGAGTTCAGGAGTAAGCAAAGGTTCTTCGGTACGATAGGCTTCAAAGAGTTTGTCTATTTCTTTGCGTTTATTTTCTAATTCTGTTTTCCACTGTTTAGAAAGTGCGTCAATACTGCCCTGAATGTCTTTATATTCAGGTAAGCGTTCTAAAAGTCCCTGTGCATCTACATAACCGATTTTCTGTGCATAGCTTTGGGTTGAAAGCAATAAGAAAAAGCCAAATGCAAAAGCTGTGATGTTTTTTATTATGGTATTCATAAGTATAAAATTAAAAAGTTTGTCCAATAGAGAAATGAAATTGGCTACGCTGCATTCTGGGAGAAGTATATACATCATCAAAACGGTAGCCCCAGTCTAATCCTAGTTGTCCGAACATAGGCAAAAACACTCTTACTCCTACACCTGCTGAACGATATACTTCAAACGGATTGAACGAACTTATCCTGTTCCAGTTGTTTCCTGCTTCCATAAAACTTAACACATACAAGGTAGCAGAAGGTTGCAAACTGATAGGATAACGCAATTCTAAGGTGAATTTATCATAAATCGTGCCACCCTGTACATTAAGGTCAGAACCCTGCGCGTAAATACTGCCATTGGAATATCCTCTTAAACCAATAATCTCTCTACCGTCAAGATTAAAGCCTGTTAAACCATCACCGCCTACAAAAAAACGCTGTACCACAGGGATACCATTTTTAAGATTGTACCAGCCGAGATAACCAAAGCGGGCTTTAGGGACGAGAACAAGGTTGTCTATCAGTTTTACGTACCATGAAAAATCAAATTTCCATTTATGATATTCTGCCCATTTGAAGGTTTGTTGTTCTATGGTTTTACCTGTAATGAGAGAGAAAGGGGGAGTTACATCTACACTGAAAGCAATCAGAGAACCAGAACGCGGATAAATAGGCTGGTCAATAGAATTTCTACTTAATGTCTGCTTAAAACTTAACAAATTGATACGTCCTGTATTGATACCAAAAAATCCGCCTGCATTTTTGAGGTTAAATAATTGATAGCTGACCGCAGCATTATAGATAAAAAAGTTATCTGGTACTTTTAATCTACGTCCAAAATCTATGGCATTTCCCCATATTTTAATAAAAAATGGGGCTTGTGTTCTAAAATTTTGTTGTATAGAATAATAACTAGTGATTGTTAAGTTATTGGGTCTTTTACCACCCAGCCAAGGTTCAGTAAAAGAAAGTGAATAACTTTGAAAAGGTCTGCCATTGGCTTGCACGTTAATAGAAAGACGTTGTAAATCTCCTGCGGGTATAGGTTGCCAAGAGTCTGCTTTAAAGAAACGTTTAGTAGAAAGATTATTGAGAATAAGTGCCACTGTACCTACTACCCCAAGCTGTCCTCCCCAGCCCCCTTGTAACTGAATCTGGTCAGACGGTCGTTCTTCTACTTTGTATATAATATCTACGGTGCCTTTTTCAGGGTCAGGAACGGGCATAGGGTTTATTTTTTCAGGGTTAAATAC
>CALIZB010000054.1 GCA_938028625.1 uncultured Bacteroidia bacterium
TACTTTGCTTTACCTATTAAAATATTATATATATTTTCGGCTATTAAGATCTTTCTTGTCGCCTTCTTATTACCAGCAATTATTATATACGGGTGTGCATAAACCTAGCATTTGTACACTGTAAAAAAAATACGTCCAAAACTAAACACGAATCGGTAACACTTAGTAAACGTTTTTACCGTAGAATTTTAAACGCTTGGGGTATTTAAAACAAATACCATGTTTAGTTTGAAACATTTTATTCGTTTATATTTTGACATGTATAGTGTTTAGGTGTTCAACTTAAACAAAGTCAACGTTTAGGCTAAACATCATATGCGTTATATTAGGTCCTATAAATACAGCAAACGTTTACTTTTAAACACTATTCATGTTTACTTAGGTCATATAAACGATATTAACGTTTAAAAGTAAACACCAATCTAAACACTAAAATAAACATCAATCGGTAACACTTTGTAAACGTTTTTAGTGTTCTAACATAAAATGTGTTCAATATTAAACACAATAGACGTTTAGATTAAATTAGATGTTTAACGATAAGCACAATATATGTCTAAAGGAAAAAGTTAGCTAAACACAAACCTGAAATGTTGCTTAAATATATCAATGATATTTACATGAAATACTTAGCAAAATCGGAATATGTTTTCTTTTTCATTTACAAAGTAATGCTTGGTCTGTAAGATAATAATAACTAGTATACTATTATACATTGTAATGTTACTTTATCAAGTGGATCATCAACAGAGATTTGTTATTTGCAAACGATCTGACAAATTTTAACGTACACTTTCGTCTGGGTCCGTGTACATTCCGTCCATTCATCTTTCAAATGTTTAAGTGTCATATAGTAGTTTTACACCTTTAATTTAATTATTCTATCTTCAACTTGAAAAGATGGTATCATGGAAATATGGACAGATGGAATTTGGATACACTCGATTTACACAACAGATGACTGGTGTGCTAATCGCCATCTTACAGGGTTTTAATTCGGTTGACTTTTGTATACTTTAACGCCCCAATAATATTTCCCAGGCTATGTCGAAGACAGTGATAATGAATAATGATAATGATATAAGACGAAAACTGACGCTGTAGATACAAAAATTATGAAGGTAAAATTATGAGGCGAGTTACAATCTTAGTTAAAATATGAGCTACATCGTGATATACAGCGTGAGTTACAGCGTGCGTTACATTATGAGAGTAAGAGTGAGATACAGTAAAATGCATTCCGAGGGTTTCAATGTGAGTTACAGCGTAAGTTACAACGTCAGATACAGCAAGAGTTACAGTGTAAGTTACAGCCTGCGTAACAGCGCAAGTTACAGCGTGAGTTACGTCGGTTACAGTGGCAGGTTTACTCTGAGTTATAGCCTGTTACACTGTGAGGAACAGCATGGGTTACAATGTGAGTTGCAGTTTCAGATATACTATAGGTTACACTCTGAGCTATAGCATGAGCTGAAGTGTGAGTTACAGCGTGAGTTATGTTTAGAGTTACACTGTGGGGTGCAGCGTGAGTTATAGTGTCAGTTACAGCTGACAGTGAGATGCGTTACATTCTGAGTTACTTATATTAATATTGTTGTTATAAACGCTTTAACTCAAAATGTAACTCAGACTGGCTAATTAAAAGTGTAACTCATTGTAGATCTCACGCTGTAGCTCATATTGTAACTCACGCTGCAATTTACACTATAACTCATCCTGTACCTCACAGTGCTTTGGGTGCCGCCTAGTGCTTGATGCATCCCGGTGGTCCGGGAACTAGCCGCGGGTAGCTGCCAAAATGGTAAAAAAACTGACAATGTAACTCACGCTGTAACTCACACTTTCACACAGGCTATAACTCAGAATATAACCAATAGTATACCCTCACGTTATAATTTTCACTGTAACTTAGGCTATGACTTACAGTGTAACAGTAACACCCACAGAAACTCACGCTCTAACTAATGGTGTTACTCAGGTTGTAAATGACACTGTAACTCCTACTGTAACACATCATGTAACCCCAGATATTTCACACTGTAGCGCACACTGTAACTCATGCTGCACACAAAACGCAATGTTCGCTGTAACTCATAATGTAACTCACGCTGTTACCGAATGATGGATGCATGTCAAAACAAAAATAATTTAATCATATATGTCTTAATTGCGCTAATTATGTATAACATATAAAAGACATGGCATCTCCTTGTTTTAGTGAGACGTTTATTGTCAGCGGAACGTCATCGGGGTACTTGCCCAACAAGTCATGTTTTTATCATAAATATATGGACAATATTGAATCATCAGAGCGTAGTAATCATGCATAATTTTGAAATAAGATCAATCCCAAACAGTATCTCTACTGATTCTGCTAATATAGCTGTGTCACCTATAAGTATCCAACAGCTCTAGCGATGTGTGACATCCATCTTCGAGACGAAAGCGCTGTTCTGTCCCTTTCCCCCGAGGTCCTGAAAATATCATTAGAGATCTCTTATGAACAACTCACTTATCTTAATCGTTAAACTATGTAACAGGAATACCAATTTAATTATAAATTAATTTATTGACTGACTTTGGCACAGAAGGTCAGTATCTTCATACAAATCTTCATACACATGAACAATAAGACTTTTGCAATGTTTGTCTTTGTTCAAGACCCCATTTCAAGGGGTATCCACATATTTATGAAATATTATTTAAATCGGAACAAAAGTGTATAGAATACAAGGAAAAATCAAAGATAAAGGAGCCTTAAAGAATCTATGTTGACTGTAACATAAAAATACTACAACAATTTATATAAAACAGATTTTACCTTCAAACTTTTCTGCAACAGGAAGTTCATCGTGTTAAATTTATGGCATTGCTTTATCACTGCCTAAGGCGTCATCATCAGACCTGTTACTTGAAAAAAAAATAGTCTGATTATATCATCTTGTGTTTGGTGATACATAATTTCTCATTTCTCTCTGCCGACTTCCTATTTTTTATCCTCGACTCAGTCTTGTATGATATCAGTTATATATGTTACGTACTATTAAATGGAATATATATAACCAATACACATTTATTTATGGTTTCATTTATTTATGTATTATCAACTTACCTGAACGGACCATGTTCTTGTATGGCATCTTTGACTGGTTCTGCCCTCGATGAAGAGAGCGGGGATTGAACCCGCTATCCGGTACGACCTACGCTTATCCTCCCAGATGTTGTTTTAATATAAATCTGACGATGTTCGACGCAAAATAAATACTTGATACTACTCACAGTCTGACCTTAAGAATCTCTGTAT
>CALIZB010000055.1 GCA_938028625.1 uncultured Bacteroidia bacterium
GCAGTTTCTATGGCAATTTCATATCCTGCATCAGCGTGGCGTATAACACCCATGCCTGGGTCATTGGTGAGTACGCGCGTAAGGCGTAGTTCGGCATCTTTTGTACCATCGGCTACAATGACCATACCTGAATGAATAGAATAACCTATACCTACTCCCCCACCATGATGCAAACTTACCCAACTTGCCCCTCCCGCAGTGTTGATAAGCGCATTGAGAATAGGCCAATCCGCTATGGCATCACTGCCGTCTTTCATGGCTTCGGTTTCTCTGTAAGGGGAAGCTACCGAACCCGTATCCAAATGATCTCTTCCAATTACAATAGGCGCTTTGATTTTACCTTGTTTTACGAGTTCGTTAAAGGCTAAACCTGCTTTTAACCTATCTCCCTGTCCTAACCAACAAATTCTTGCGGGCAAACCTTGAAAAGCAATTTTTTCTTTTGCCATAGTCAACCAACGCTTTAAGCCTGTGTCATCAGGGAATAATTCTAACAATTTTTCATCAGCAGTATAAATATCCTGTGGGTCGCCGCTTAAAGCTACAAAGCGAAAAGGTCCTTTACCTTGACAAAACAAAGGTCGGATATAAGCAGGTACAAAACCAGGGAAATCAAACGCATTTGTAACACCCCGCGCGAGGGCTTGTCCGCGCAAATTATTGCCATAATCAAAAGTAATTGCTCCACGTTTTTGTAACTCTAACATCAAACGAACATGTAAAGCCATTGTATCTTTGGACTCTTCTATGTACTGTTTAGGATTAGTTTCACGAAGTATTTTGGCTTGTTCTGCTGTATAACCTTTGGGAAAATAACCGATAAGTTCGTCATGCGCGGAAGTTTGGTCTGTAAGTACGTCAGGAGTAATATTTCGGTCAATCATGCGTTGTAAGAGGTCTACGGCATTACAGAGAACCCCAATAGAAATGGCTTTACCTTGTTTTTTGTATTCCAGTGCTTTATCAATAGCTTTGTCAATATCATACTCTAATTCATCAAGGTAACGCGTTTCTATGCGTTTTTTCATACGCCATTCTTCCATTTCTGCGGCAAGGCATACTCCTTCGTTCATTGTAACTGCCAAAGGCTGTGCACCACCCATTCCGCCTAATCCTGCGGTTACAGATAAAGTATGTTTGAGTGTGCCATTAAAGTGTTGTCTTGCACATTCAGCAAATGTTTCATACGTACCTTGCACAATACCTTGCGAACCTATGTAAATCCAGCTACCTGCGGTCATTTGTCCATACATAGTAAGTCCTTTGGCATCTAATTCTCTAAAATAGTCCCAATTTGCCCATTTAGGAACAAGCATAGCATTGACTAACAACACTCTCGGTGCATCTTTATGAGATTTTAAGATACCTACGGGTTTGCCACTTTGTATGAGTAATGTCTCATCTTCATTCAAATCTTTGAGTGCTTTAATAATTTTTTCATAAGCGTCCCAGTTTCTTGCGGCTTTACCTGTTCCTCCATATACAATCAGTTCATCAGGATTTTCGGCAACTTCGGGGTCAAGGTTATTCATTAGCATGCGCAATGCGGCTTCTTGTATCCAGCCTTTGCAGGATAAAGTTGTGCCACGAGGGGCTTTTATATTTTTTTGAGATACACTTTGCATGCCCAAAATTACAAAAAATTCTCTGTCAAAATTTTAGTTGTTATATGAATTTACTTACAAAGGGGATTGAACTTCCCAGCTCTCTCGTTCACCAAATATGCTCAGTATACACTGT
The DNA here is from genome assembly GCA_938028625.1 of uncultured Bacteroidia bacterium. Classification (GTDB taxonomy): domain Bacteria; phylum Bacteroidota; class Bacteroidia; order JANWVE01; family JANWVE01; genus JANWVE01. The sequence goes on from CALIZB010000055.1 coordinate 1,741, forward strand.
TTTGCGTAACATAACATTTTTCATTCAAACATGGCTTAATTTTTGCTATTATGACAAATGCTTTTTTGTTTTTGCATATCTTGTATTAAGTTTGCAGGCAAAAAGCGAACTACCTATACATTATGCGGTTTAAAGCACACCAAATTGCGCAATTTTTACAAGGAACAGTACAAGGTAATCCTGATGTAGAAGTATGGCAAGTGTGTAAGATAGAAGAAGGGGTTACTGGAGGACTATCTTTTTTGGCTAATCCTAAGTATATTTCTTTCATTTATGATACACAAGCCAGCATTGTACTTGTTAATCAAGATTTTGTAGCAGAAAAACCTATATCTGCCACACTTATACGTGTACCTGATGCGTATTCTGCTTTTACAAAGATATTAGAATTGTATCAAAGTCAGTGGTTGCAGAGTAAAAAAGGTATAGAACAACCTTGTTTTATTGCAAATGATGTAAAGATTACAGACGGTGTATATATAGGTGCTTTTGCTTATATTGGAAATAATGTAAAAATTGGGAATAATGTAAAGATATTCCCCCATTGTTATATTGGAGATAATGCCGTTATCGGGGACAATACCGTGCTTTATGCAGGGGTTAAGGTATATGCACATTGTATTATAGGAAAAAACTGTATTTTACATTCAGGGTGCGTGATTGGCAGTGACGGATTTGGGTTTGCACCGCAGGGTGATGGTTCATACAAAAAAATTCCCCAAATAGGAAATGTAAGCATTGAGGACAATGTAGAAATTGGTGCAAATACTACTATTGACCGTGCTACTTTGGGTTCTACGTATATTCGTGAGGGGGTTAAATTAGATAATCTCATTCAGGTTGCCCATAATGTAGAAATTGGAAAATACACCGTTATTGCGGCACAAACGGGTATTTCAGGAAGCACAAAAATAGGTAAATACTGCATGATAGGCGGACAAGTAGGTATTGTAGGACATCTTAAAATTGCAGATAGAACACAAATTGGTGCGCAATCAGGTATTTCCAATAACATTGATGAACCTAAAACCGCTTGGCGAGGTTCTCCTGCACAGCCCTACCGAAGACAACTTCGTACAGAAGTATTATGGAGAAAACTGCCTGAAATGTATCAGGAATTACAGGAATTAAAAAATGAAATTAAAAAACTACAGTCATGACAGATAAACAACATACCTTAAAGGAAGAGATTACTATATCAGGGGTAGGATTACATACGGGAATGCTCGTAAATATGACCTTAAAACCTGCCCCTGAAAATCATGGTATAAAATTTAAACGGATAGATTTGGAAGGACAACCCGTTATAGATGCAGATGTAGATAATGTAATAGATACTTCACGCGGTACTACGATTGCTGTAGGTGAAGCCAAAGTACATACCGTAGAGCATACCCTCGCCGCACTGGTAGGTATGAATATAGATAATGTTCTCATTGAATTAGACGCTCCCGAACCTCCTATCATGGACGGAAGTGCTAAATACTTTGTAGAAGCCATTGAAAAAGTAGGAATTCAGAAACAAAATGCTGATAGGGAATACTTTGTAGTAGACCAGAATATTCAGTACAGTGACCCACAAAAGCAAATAGACATGGCGGCGCTACCTCTCAACGGCTATCGCATGACGGTAATGGTAGACTATAATTCTCCTGTTCTCGGCAGTCAGCATGCTACTATATTAGATATCAATGACTTTGCAAAAGAAATTGCTTCCTGCCGCACTTTTTGTTTTTTACATGAATTAGAGGCACTGTTAAAAGCAGGGTTAATTAAAGGCGGTGATGTAAATAATGCTATTGTAGTAGTAGACAGAAAAGTAACTGATGATGAGCTAGACCATCTCGCACAACTATTTAATAAACCCAAAGTCTCGGTAAATCAAGGCATATTAAACAATGTTCAATTACATTACAACAACGAACCTGCAAGACACAAGCTATTGGATTTAATTGGTGACTTGGCACTAGTAGGTGCTCCCCTCAAAGCACAGATACTCGCCGCAAGACCAGGACACGCCGCTAATGTAGCTTTTGCTAAAAAAATCAAAGCGGCTATCCGTGCTAAGAAAATCACTAAGCAATACCAGACCAGTAACAACAGTTCTGTGGTTTTTGATATAAATGCTATTCAGAAAATTCTGCCACACCGATATCCGTTTTTATTGGTAGATAAAGTAACTCATTTTGATGATAAAAAAATTATTGGGGTCAAGAATGTAACCATCAATGAACCTTTTTTTGCAGGACATTTTGAAGGTAATCCCATTATGCCCGGAGTGCTACAATTAGAAGCTATGGCACAAGTAGGCGGTATTTTATTGCTTAATACCGTAGAAAATCCTAATGATGTATGGGTGTATTTTTTAGCTATTGATAATGCAAGGTTCAAGAAACCTGTTATACCAGGTGATCAACTTGTATTTGAGTTAGAATTAGTCAGTTTAAGGCGAGGTATCTGTAAAATGAACGGTAAAGCCACCGTTGATGGCAAATTAGTTAGTGAAGCAGAATTAGTAGCCAGTGTAATTCCTAAAAATAAAGCATAATTAAAAAAACGTATGAAACAACCCTTAGCCTATGTTCATCCCAACGCACAGATTGCGCATAATGTAGCCATAGATCCTTTCGTATTCATAGATAATGACGTAGTGATTGGAGAAGGCACCTGGATTGGTTCAGGAGCAGTGATTTATTCAGGAGCAAGAATTGGAAAAAACTGTAAAATATTTCCAGGTGCAGTAATATCGGCTATTCCACAAGACCTAAAATTTCAGGGAGAATACAGTACCGTAGAAATAGGAGATAATGTAACCATAAGAGAATGTGTAACCATTAACAGAGGTACAGTTGATAGACATAAAACTGTGGTAAAAGATAATGCTTTGCTTATGGCTTATGTACATGTGGCACACGATTGTATTGTGGGAAAACACTGTATTTTAGCTAATGCAGTAAACATGGCAGGACATGTAGTAATAGATGATTATGCTATTGTAGGAGGTATGTCTGCTATTCATCAGTTTGTTACCATAGGCAAACATGTTATGATTTCAGGAGGTTCTCTTATTGGAAAAGATATTCCACCTTATACCAAAGCAGGAAGACACCCTATAAGCTATGAAGGCATTAACTCCATAGGACTTCGTAGAAGAGGATTTGATAATAAAATTATCACGCAGATTCAGGATATTTATAGGGTCATTTACTTTTCAGGTATTCTTACCTCAGATGCGCTAACTATTATTGAGCGGGATTTTGAAGCCACAGAAGAACGGGACGAAATTCTTAATTTTATCCGTAACAGCGGCGCACATGGAAGAGGTATTATGAAAGGATACACTTTTATGTCGGAAAAAAATAAAAATAACAATAACGAAAACGAATAATATAAAAACTATGAAACTTTTTGATGCTTCTCAAATTCATCTACAAACACAGACTGCTAAACAGACAGTTGAAAAAATTATTTCTAAAAAAGCTAAAATAGGCATTGTAGGATTGGGCTATGTAGGTCTACCTTTGGCTTTGGAATTTGCTAAAAAGGATTTTGATACCGTTGGTATAGATCTATCTACAACCAAAATAAACCTGCTTAACCAAGGTAAAAATTACATAGAAGACCTTGATGATAACGAAATAAAAGCCGTAGTACAAAACAAAAAACTTACTGCCTTTACTGATTTTTCTGTGGTAAAAGATTTAGATGTAATTTACATTTGTGTCCCTACCCCTTTTACTCCTACCAAAGACCCTGATTTAAGCTATATCATCTCCGCAGGTACAAGTATAGGCAAATTCCTTCAAAAAGGGCAAGTTATTATTCTTAAAAGTACTACTTTTCCTGGTACTACGGAAGATTATCTTATTCCTGAATTAGAAAAAAGCGGACTAAAAGCAGGTACAGACTTTTTTGTAGCTTTTTCCCCTGAGCGCGTAGACCCAGGCAATAAACAATACAATACTAAAAATACCCCTATTATAGTAGGTGGTATCAATGAAGAAAGTTCTTGTTTAGCCGCACTAGCAAATGCACAAGTCATTGACCAAGTTTATATGGTCAGTAATCCAAAAGTAGCTGAATTGGAAAAATTGTTAGAAAATATATTCCGTAGTGTAAATATAGCCTTGGTGAACGAGCTTGCCCTATTATGTGAAAGAATGTATGGCATCAATGTATGGGAAGTATTAGATGCCGCAGGTACAAAACCTTTTGGGTTTATGAAATTTTTACCTGGACCAGGCGTAGGCGGGCATTGTATCCCCATTGACCCGTATTATCTTTCCTGGTTAGCCCGCTCTTATGATTTTGAAACTCGTTTTATTACTCTTGCCGCTAATGTAAACGAAAGCATGCCGTATTATGTGGTAGACAAAGCTATACGTGAAATTGCCCGTCAGGGTATAAAATTGTCAGATGCGCGAATTTTAATTCTGGGAGCTTCGTTTAAGAAAAATGTCCGTGATTTAAGACATTCTCCTTCTGAATACATTATCAGGATTTTGAAAAAAGCAGGTGCTGTACACATAGATTACAACGACCCACATGCCCCTGAATATGAAGTAGATAATGTAATTATGCACTCTGTACCTCTCTCTGAGGAACAACTTAAACAGTATAATATGGTTATTCTTGTAACTGACCATGACGACTACGATTACGAGTATATTCTTAAACATATCAAATGTTCCTTATTAGATACAAGAAATGGTACTAAAAATATTACTCAATACTGTGAAAAAGTTATTCTTTTAGGTTATGTTCAAGAATAGAATTATTATCCTGAATTTAATCTTGATTTCTTTATGTGGAATACTATCATTGAAATTATTGCGGTAATTGTATCCGTGCTTGCAGTGTTGCTGACCATAAAGCAGAGTATTCTCGGCTGGGTATTCGGAATTATTGGCTGTTTGATGTATATCTATATTTTTAGTACAGCAAAACTGTACGGAAATATGAGTTTGCAGGTGGTTTTTATCATCAATTCAGTTATTGGGATATATAACTGGAAGTATGGGGATAAAACAAAGCCACAATTACCCTTAAGTAGGTTATCTAAAATAGAAAAATGGATATTTCCATTTGCAATACTAGTCTTAACTGTTTTGATTATTGCAATATTTCAAGCATTCTCTTTCAATAGTTTATATCTCGCGGACAAGTTAAACTATCCTTTTATAGTAGACTCTTTTTCTGCGGGTATGTGTTTAGTTGCACAGTTCTTTCTTATCAAAAAACGTATTGAAAACTGGCTGATATGGACTTTTAATGATACTATGTGCATATTTCTATTTGCGTACCAAAAAATTTATTTTACAGCATTCTTGTATGCGCTTTTAGCAATAATGGCAAGTAGTGCATTTTTTGCATGGCGAAAATCTTTTTATGCACAAAATACAGTAAAGTAAATTACTTTTTTACCCATTTAGCAATATCCTGAATAACAGGATATGCTACATTACCTTGTTCTTCATAGTCTTTTGGGGTGCTTTTGGTCTTTTTAGCAATAAACAAATGATTTAACATAGGATAGGACTTAAAATGTACTTTCTTGTGATGAGCTAATGCCTTCTTCCAGCCTTCAAAATCTTGCATAGTAACTTGATAATCGTTTTCACCTTGTAAAACACAAATAGGAATACTTAATCCTTGTGCTGTTTTGAGTATATCATAATTTTTTAAGTCAAACCAGTATTTAATAGGTAATCCGAGAGGGAGTGGTACATTTTCATCAGCAGAGGTGAGTTTTTTTACATTTTCTACTTGTGTTTTTATTGTATTTAACAAAATACCATCATTAGCATCTATACCATCTAAACCAAGAATGTATTCATATTGCGATAAAATAATATCTTCTAACGGTCTGCTGGGTGCCGCAAATAAGATAATTCCTGCTATATGCTTATTTTGAGCAGCAATACGAGGTGCAACAAATCCACCTAAACTATGCCCTAATACAAAAATTTTACTTGTATCTATAGAATTAAATGTACGAGATAACTCTATTGCACTTATGGCGTCTTCAATCGTTTCTTCTTGTACGGTAAGGTTTTTAATATCTTTAACAATCTCATTAGCATATAAATAGGTTCGCTTGTAATAACGTAAAGTAGCTACTCCTTCTTTGGCAAGCCCTACACTTAAATCCATAAAAGTTTTAGTAGGTCCTATGGTTTGGTCTTTATCGTGCGGTCCTGAACCATGTACTAAAATAACCAAAGGTGGCTTTTGTTTTGTGTTTTTAGGTAGAGTAAGCACAGCAGGTAATTCATATTTTCCTGTTTTAAGCACATAATCTTGTGTAAGATAGGTATTAGGTTCGTGATATAAAGGTAGTACATATTCATCTTTCAGCGGTGCAGGTAGATAAACCCACTCCAAAACCTGTTGAGTTTGTTTAGAGAAAATGAACTCTATAGCTAAACGGGATTTTTCAAATTGTAATACAGATAAAATAACATGCTTTTTATGAGTGTCTGAATAACTTTTAATGCTTTCTATATTCTTAAATTTTCCTATTTCGTTTTGTATTTTGTCCCATGTTTTTTCTATACTTTGTATATCAGGAAAAGTTTTAGAATTTTTATCTACCATTGCATAAGCCGCTTCATATTTTTGAGTACTAACAAGTTGTAAAAAAATAGCCGTGTTTTTTTCTAATATATTAGACGTTTGTGAAAATAGAATAAAAGGTAATACAAATAGAATAAAGAGAAAATATCGCATATTTACAAAGATACAAAATTTTGCTTATACACTTGAGAAAACCCCAGAAACTGGGCTATACTATGCAAAGTTGAGGCTATACAAACTTAGTTTTTATAGTTTTTGCTCTGTTCTTACATATATTAACTTATTCAACAATACTTTACTACGATATTGACAAACTAATATATGAATAACAAAAATATAACATAAAAAATCTTGTTTGTTATTTGGATTGGTTTATTTAATTTTGTTGTTCCTCATATAACCAGACAAAACAAATATGGATAATAAAAATGGAAATATTGAAAGTTGTCCTTTTACAGGACACAGTAGCCATGGATTAGGTACAAAAAATCATCAATGGTGGCCTAATCGCTTGAATTTATCTATACTTAGGCAAAATTCTAATTTGTCTAATCCGATGGATTCTGATTTTGATTACAAAAAAGCCTTTGAAAGTTTAGATTATGACGCACTCAAAAAAGACCTCCATGCGATTATGACGGATAGTCAGGATTGGTGGCCCGCAGACTTCGGACACTACGGACCTTTGTTTATTCGTATGGCATGGCACGCCGCAGGTACATACCGTATCTCTGACGGTAGAGGTGGCGCAAGAGGTGGATTGCAACGCTTTGCACCTCTAAACAGCTGGCCTGACAACACAAATTTAGACAAAGCACGCCGTTTATTGTGGCCTATTAAACAAAAATATGGTAGCCAAATTTCTTGGGCTGATTTGCTTATCCTTGCAGGAAACGTCGCATTAGAATCTATGGGCTTCAAAACATTTGGCTTTGGAGGTGGACGAGAAGACGTTTGGGAACCTGATGAAAGCATAAACTGGGGGTCAGAAACCGAATGGCTTGCTAATAACCGCTATCACGGAGATAGAGAGCTAGAAAATCCGCTTGCCGCTGTACAAATGGGCTTAATTTATGTAAATCCCGAAGGTCCTGACGGAAAACCTGACCCATTAGCCGCAGCCAAAGACATTCGCGAAACGTTCAGACGTATGGCTATGAATGACGAAGAAACTGTCGCACTTATCGCAGGAGGACATACCTTCGGTAAATGCCATGGGGCAGGAGATGCTAAACTCCTTGAAGCAGAACCCGAAGGCGCTTCTATTGAAGCTATGGGGTTTGGCTGGAATAGCAAATATAAATCAGGTAAAGCAGGAGATACCATTACCAGCGGACTTGAACTTACCTGGACAAAAACCCCTGCCAAATGGAATAATGATTATTTCAAACATCTTTTTGAATACGAATGGGAACTAACTAAAAGCCCCGCAGGAGCATGGCAATGGACAGCAAAAAATGCAGAAGCTATTATCCCTGATGCTTTTGACCCTAACGTAAAACATAAACCAGGCATGCTTACTACGGATTTATCTCTCCGCTTTGACCCTGAATATGAAAAAATATCCCGTCGCTTCTATGAAAACCCTGACGCCTTTGCAGATGCGTTTGCTCGTGCATGGTTCAAACTTACACACAGAGATATGGGACCTAAATCTTGTTATCTTGGTAAAGAAGTACCCAAAGAAGACCTAATTTGGCAAGACCCCATCCCCGCAATAGATTACAAGTTAGTAGATGAAAATGGTATTAACGAGCTTAAAAAACGCATTCTAGCATCAGGCTTATCTATTTCTGAACTGGTTACCACAGCCTGGGCTTCTGCATCTACTTTCCGTAATTCTGATAGACGAGGAGGTGCAAATGGCGCTAGAATTCGTTTAGAACCTCAAAAAAATTGGGAAGTAAACAATCCTGCAAGATTAAATAAAGTGCTTTCCACATTAGAAAAAATTCAGGCAGAATTTAACAACACCCAAAAAGATGGCAAAAAAATCTCTCTCGCTGACCTGATTGTTCTTGGCGGATGTGCCGCTATTGAAGAAGCCGCTCGCAAAGCAGGGCATAACATTACTGTACCTTTTAATCCAGGTAGAGCAGATGCCACAGCAGAGCAAACTGATATAGAGTCTTTCGCTGTGCTTGAACCCGTAGCTGACGGTTTCCGCAATTATGCCAAAGGTGGTGCAGGTGCTTGTGCAGAGCATATCCTGATAGATAAAGCACAACTTCTAACGCTTACTGCTCCTGAAATGACCGTTCTCATTGGTGGCATGCGTGTATTAAAAGCAAATTATGATGGTTCTGACTACGGCGTATTTACCCAAAATCCTGAAACACTTACCAATGATTTCTTTGTAAATTTATTAGACATGGATACCGAGTGGAAACCCGTAGATGAGAAAAAACATAAATTTGAAGGACATAGCCGTAAAACAGGCATGCTTAAATGGCGTGCTACCCGCGTAGATTTGATATTTGGTGCAAATAGTGAGCTAAGAGCAATTGCTGAGGTGTACGCTAGCAAGGACGGTAAAGAAAAATTTGTTAGAGATTTTGTTAAAGCATGGAATAAAGTGATGAACCTTGACCGTTTCTAAAATAAAACTACTTTTCATTTTGTATAAAGCATGAGAACTTAAAACTCATGCTTTTTTTGCTTTGCTACTAATTGCTTTTCAATAAGTTACTGAAAAGGTATAAAAACTTTCAAAATTTATTGAAACTTCTGTAACTTTACCTTTACAAAAAGCGTTATATTTGTAACAGTTTAGTCTATGATAATTGTCTTACATAAAAACATTCAGACGGGAGAGCTATCCGAAATACTCAATCAATTAGAAGAGTGGGGATTAGAAGCCTATATCGCACAATTTGAACACAGAAGCATTATATCTATCGCCAATAAAGTAAACCCTGATTTTGATATACGTAAAATTAGTTTATTAAAAGGTGTAGTAGATGTATATCGCGTAGATGAACCATATAAACTAGCCAGCCGTGCATGGAAAAAAAGTAGTACAAGTTTTGAAATAAAAGGAGTTCTAATAGGTGCAGATGAATTGAATATCATTGCAGGACCTTGCTCTATTGAAAGTGAAGAGCACATTTTTGAAATGGCATCTATCATTGCCAAAGAGGGAGTAAAATTTATACGTGGCGGTGCATTTAAACCAAGAACTTCACCTTATTCTTTTCAGGGATTAGGTATAGATGGCTTAAAAATGATACGCAAAGCCGCAGATATGTATGATTTACGCGTGGTTACAGAAATTATAGATGCCTCTCAAATAGATGATATCTGCGAATATGCAGACATAATTCAGGTAGGCACGCGCAATATGCAAAATTTTTATCTGCTCAAGCAATTAGGTAAATTTAATAAACCCGTGTTATTAAAAAGAGGTATGTCTGCCCAGATTACAGAATGGTTAATGGCCGCTGAGTACATCTTATCAGGAGGAAATGAAAAAGTAATTTTGTGTGAACGCGGTATTCGTACTTTTGATAATTCAGGCAGAAATACATTAGATATATCCGCTATTCCTATTATTCATGAATTAAGTCATTTACCTATTTTTGCAGATCCCAGTCACGGTACAGGTAACAGAAATCGTGTAATCCCTATGTCATTAGCTGCCGTAGCCGCAGGTGCAGATGGTTTAATGGTAGAAGTTCATTCCTGCCCTGAAAAAGCACTCTCCGACGGCCCACAAGCACTATACCCCCAACAATTTACTCTCTTAATGACACAAATACGAGCTTTAACGCAAAGTCTGAAAGGAAAACAAATACGAGAAAACGAAAATGTACCCTTCTAACATCTTTAGTAGACTATCTAAAAATTTCTATCCATAAATATTATTTCCAACAATTATCATTCTGAATGCTATCAGGTTCGTAACCACCCTTGCCAACGCATTGCATAAAAGCACTACCAGGTCCGCAAGGTATAATTTTACCCTGTTTTATATACACATCTGCCCCATTAACTACTTTATAGCGTTTGCCGTCAGAGGTTTTTATGCCATCTACTCTCTTTTTAGGAATAGGAGAAAATCCACAATCCTCTTCACCTTTGAACCCAAAACCTTCTACCTCATTTTCATCATCATAATGCACACGTCCAGAGGCTTTGAGTAAATAAGCAAAATATATCACAGAACTTAAAGAACTTAAAGTAAGAATAAAAGACATATTTTTCTTTCCTTGTCTGAAAAAATACAAAGCAAGTACTATAAGTCCCACTGATAATACAATAGTATGTGTATATCTATCTTTATGAACTTTCATAATGCAAATTTAATAAAAATAATTTTATTATACAAACTTTATTTCCAACAATCATTATTCTGAATGCTATCAGGTTCGTAACCACCCTTGCCAACGCATTGCATAAAAGCACTACCCGGTCCGCAAGGTATAATTTTACCTTGTTTTATATATACATCTGCCCCATTAACTACTTTATAGCGTTTGCCGTCAGAGGTTTTTATGCCATCTACTCTCTTTTTAGGAATAGGAGAAAATCCACAATCGTCTTCACCTTTGAACCCAAAACCTTCTACCTCATTTTCATCATCATAATGCACACGTCCAGAGGCTTTATACCCAAGATAACCAAAATATAATGTAGGAAAGAGAGAACTTAAAAAGGCTACGATAAATTTATCTTTTTTTCCTTTCCTAAATAAGTTTAGAGCAAGAACAATCAAAACTATCCAAGCTAAAATAGCAAAAGTATATCTATCTTTATGAACTTTCATAATGCAAATTTAACAAGAATAATTTTATTATATAAACTTTATTTCCAACAATCATTATTTTGAATACTATCAGGTTCATAACCACCTTTGCCAACGCATTGCATAAAAGCACTACCCGGTCCGCAAGGTATAATTTTGCCTTGTTTTATATATACATCTGCCCCGTTAACTACTTTGTATCTTTTACCATCAGGGGTTTTTATTCCGTCTACTTTCTTTTTAGGAATAGGAGAAAATCCACAATCGTTTTCACCTTTGAACTCAAAATCTTTTACTTCATTTTCATCGTCATAATGCACACGTCCAGAGGCTTTGAGTAAATAAGCAAAA
>CALIZB010000056.1 GCA_938028625.1 uncultured Bacteroidia bacterium
CCGTATCCAAACAGGGTTATGTACGCAAATTTTATGAAGTGATTAAAACGGCTACGCAACAAGGTATTGCAGACAGAGTATTTATTACAGGCGTTTCTCCTGTTACCCTTGACGGCTTAACGAGTGGATTTAATATTCTTACTAACCTTACCCACATGCCTGAATACGAAACGATGATGGGTTTTACGGAAGACGAAGTACGGGAACTGTTAAAATTAGTTTTACAAGATAAATCTCGTGAAAATGAAATTATGAACGAAATGCGAGAATGGTATAATGGATATAAATTCAATAGAAAGTCCAAAGAAAGTATCTACAATACAGATATGGTTTTGTATTATCTCAAAGAATTTAAGGATACTCAACAAGCCCCTGAACGACTTTTGGACATTAACATTGCCCCTGATTATGGTAAGCTCAAACAAATGTTCAGCGTATTAGATGCACATAAACACGACGAAGTACTGACAGAAATACTGCAAAAAGGCTACATAGATGCGGAATTAGTCAATATATTCAATTTTGACAGAGGATTTAGTCAAACAGATTTTATCAATTTTTTGGCATATCTTGGCAATCTGACCATAGAAGGCACTACGGTTTCAGGTCTAACTCGTTTTAAGATACCCAACCGTGTCATTGAAATACTGTACTGGCAGTATTATGGAGAAGTATTAGAAACTCACGCACAAATGTCTGTCAGCCAAACTGATGAGATACCCAGAGCTGTACAAAAAATGGCAGAAAACGCAGATTATAAGCCTTTTTTTGAATTGACAGAGAACCTTTTAAAGGAACTATCTAACCGTGATTTTATAGGAAAATTTAATGAAAAATATGTAAAGTTAGCGATATTAGCGTATATATCACAGGTAAGCATATTTGACATACGGAGTGAAAGCGAACTCAAAGGTGGCGGTTATCCTGATATTATGTTGTTTAAGAAATCGGTTAATCCATACCAACACCATGAATACGTAATAGAACTTAAATACCTGAAAAAAGAACAAGAGAATGAACTGGAAAAAACAAAACAAGAAGCCAAAAAACAAATTTTGAGCTATTATCATCAAGATAAAACCTTACAAAGCAAACCTATGTTACATTTACTTGTAATAGTTGCGGTAAAAGATGTATTATACATAGAGGAAGTTACAAAGTAAAACTGTAAGGATGCTGCCCAAGTGCTTATTTCGTGGCATTTTCGCGTTTACTCGTCTTGCAAGATATACGTTATCTTCCACTATAATACGAATGATATTTTTTTTATCATAAGTTATGAACAATGACGTTTAATGAGCATGTGTGGTGAGTTTGCGACATTATAACTTGTAATGTAGCCAGATAAATTTATCTGTTCTTTTGTTCAAAAGTAGGTTCAAACAAAGTTGTAAGACTACAAAAAACCTGTGAGTTTTATGCCCACAGGTTTGTATTTCAAAAGAAGGAGAGAATGGTATTATTCTGTTGCGCCTTCAACTGAAGTATTTACAGTATTTTCTTGTTCTTTTTCTTTATCTAATTTTCTTTCGTTCAACCCTTCAATAATAGCATCTACAAGAGTAGAAGTAATAATATGAATGGATTTTGCGGCATCATCATTGGCAGGAATTACATAGTCAATAGTGCGGGGGTCGCTGTTGGTATCTACCATACCAATTATAGGGATACCAAGTCTTCTGGCTTCCTGAACAGCAATATGCTCTTTTTTGATGTCTACAACAAAGATAGCCGCAGGCAGACGTGCCATATCCACTACACCGGAGAGTACTTTGGCAATTTTATCTTTTTTGCGTCCTACCATAAGGCGTTCTTTTTTGTTCAGTTTATTGTAGTTTTCTTCATCAGCCATAAGTTTTTCAAGTCCGTTCATTTTTTTGATAGACTTGCGAACTGTGGCGTAGTTGGTAAGCATACCGCCTAACCAGCGTTCTGTTACAAAAGGCATATTGCAACGGCTTGCTTCTTGGGCAACAATGTCTTTGGCTTGTTTTTTTGTGGCTACAAAAAGAATTTTTTTACCTATGCGAGCTAATTGTTTGGCTAATTCACAGGCTTCTTGTAGCATAACTTGAGTTTTATTTAAATCTATGATATGAATGCCGTTGCGTTCCATAAAAATATATGGTTTCATTTTGGGGTCCCATTTGCGGGTGAGGTGTCCAAAATGTACGCCTGCATCTAATAGTTGTTCGTATGTTGGAATGTTCATGTTTGTTCTCCTCCTTTTGATTAACGTTTAGAAAATTGAAATCTTTTGCGTGCTTTTTTGCGACCGGGTTTTTTACGCTCTACCATACGAGAGTCACGGGTAAGCATACCTGCTTTTTTAAGTACAGGGCGGTGTTCGGGGTCAATTTCGCATAATACGCGGGCAATACCCAGACGGGTAGCTTCTGCTTGTCCGCTGATACCTCCTCCATGTACGTTTACCTGTATATCGTAGTTAGATACTGTGTTGGTAATGGTAAGAGACTGTTTAGCAATAATCTGTAAGGTAGCCAGAGGAAAGTATTCTTCAAATTTTCTGCCATTAACAGTAATAATTCCCGAACCAGGTTTTACCCAAACGCGAGCTACGGCTGTTTTGCGTCTGCCTACTGCATTTTTTTTGTCATCTTTAATTTTTGCCATTTTTTCTCCTTACTTTTTAACACTTTTAATCTCTAATTTCTCAGGTTGCTGTGCTTGATGAGGATGGTTTGCCCCTGCATAAATAAACACACGGTTTTTCAATTTGTTTCCTAACTTGGTTTTAGGAAGCATGCCAAAAATAGCATACTCTAAAACACGAGTAGGATGAACTTTGAACATTTTAGATACAGGTACAAAACGCTGACCACCAGGATAACCTGTATAGTGAATATACTGTTTTTTGCTCAACTTTTTGCCTGTCAAGCGAACTTTGTCTGCGTTGATGACAATTACATTGTCTCCGCAGTCTACGTGTGGGGTGTACATGGGCTTGTGCTTGCCACGCAAAATAAAAGCTATGCGTGCCGCCAAGCGCCCCACAATTTCGGCTTCTGCATCTATGACCCACCATTTACGCTGGACTGTGCTTTCATTCGCTTTGTCCTTCGTATTGGCGTTTGCCGAAACAGTTTTAAAACTTAACGTATCCATGAAATTTTAACTGATATAAAAAAGGACTGCAAAATTAGAGTATTTATACTAAAAATCAAATTTTTTTGGGTTTTATTTATATATTATTGTGTTAATCAATATGTTATATGTTATACATGCATATTTATCCATTTTACACCACGCATGCGCCAGTAAATAGATGCCCACAAAACAAACCAATAAAAAAACTCAGATACCCAAACTGTTATAGCGCCTAAATGCCAATAAAAAACTAATAAATACGCCAAAACAAGATATGCTAAACAAAGTATAATTTCCATAAACATAATGAATTTTACATCTCCCGCTCCTTCTAATGCACCTGTATAAATATACGCTATAGCAAAGGAAAGTTGAACAAATATCATCACACGTAAAGATGGAACACAATCTTGTACTAAAATAGGATTGCTCTGTACAAAAATAGATAAAAGTTGTACAGGAAAAAAGACATGTCCTATCAGACTAATCAGCGTTATGATAATACTAATATGCAATACTTTATACATGATTGACTTAGCTTGTTCTTTTTTACCCTGTCCGATAACATTGCTGACCAGAGTATTGACAGCGGAATTTAAGCCCCATACAGGCACCATAAACACAATATACACAGAACGGATTACTTGAGCAATAGCAAGTTCCCGCTCACTGATTTTTTCTACAAAAGTAAATGCCACTGCAAAAGACAGTATCCCAATAAAAAACTTAATCATAATGGGTGCAGAAATCGTAAGAATTTTACCCGACTGTTCTTTGTCAAACCATTTTCCATGATAGAGCTGAAAACTTTTAAGAAACTTGCCAAAAGGGACATAAAAAAACAGTATAAAAAAACCCACGGCATCAGCAATGGAAGAAGCCAAAGCCGCACCCGCTATACCCATTTCAGGAAAACCCCATTTCCCGAAGATAAGTAAATAATTGAGCAACACATTCAGCAGTACAGATACCAATGTAGATGCCATGATAATTTTTGTTTTTTCTACAGCCGTAAACAACCCTCTGTACAGAGTAGAAAGCAGGGCAAAAACAAATCCGAATACTCTGTAATCTAAAAAATCCTGTATGCCCTGTACCACCGCTTGGTGCTGAAAACAATACGATAAACCATATATCTGAAACAACCTTATACCCACCATCATCACTATTCCTGTTACAGCAAGCAGGGTAAGAGCTGTGTTAAATATGACTTTTACTTCATGCGTATTCTTGTCGCCAAGTCTTCGTGAAATAAGAATCTGCACACCTATCCCAATACCTGAAAATGGATACAATACCATAAAATAAATCAGTCCGCCCATACCAGAGGCTTCCAAAGCCAGTTCGCTTAAACTGCTTAAAAATATGGTGTCCGTAATAAAAAGCAAACTGACCGCAAGATGCCCGATAATGATAGGCAGTGATAAAAATAAAATTTGTTTGTAGGAAACCTGCGTCTGAGGTTTAAAGAAAAGCATATATTCGGTGAGATACAATAAAAGAAGTATATAAAAATAAGCGTAAAATTAGCACAAAAACAGACTTAAAAACGGGTTTTATGTTAAATTTTTTGTTATGCTTTTTGATACAGTGCTAATTGCAAATAATGATGTACAATACTTTTTACCTGAATAAATCCTGCCTTTTCAAAAAAAGTTTTCATTTGTTCAGGGGTATGTACATGGATTCCTGACGGAGCAAGTAAGTTCAACAGCAGGTTTTTTTTGTTTTGGCGTACTAAATTCATAGAAAAAAGTAAACCTCCTTGTTTTAATACCCTATGCCATTCCTGTATTGCCTGCTCATAATGCGAAATTTCATTAAAAGAACCTCCCATGATAATTTTGTCAAAAATGTTGTTTTTGAAAGGAAGTTTTGTGGTATCCATTACATAAAAACGTAGGTTCTTTAAACTCTCTGCATCTGCTTTTTTATTGGCAAAACGCACAAAGTGAGGCGAAATGTCTATACCAACTATCTGTATAAGTATATGATTTTTGTCAGCATACTGCTTTAAGCGGCGTCCGTATAGCCCTGTGGAACTACCTATGTCTAAAATAAGATCTTCTGCTTTGGATTGTATCCATTCCTGCATTATTTTACACTCTTCTTCAAAATCAAGTTTTTTTTTACTTAACAAAGAGCTGGAACGAAACCGCCATTTTTCATATAAAAAAACAGTGATTTTCCAGAAATTTGTTTTTTGTGCTATTGAAAAACTGTTTTTATTTTGGTTGTTCAATGGAATGTGTCCCATATATTGCAGCAATGAGTTTGTGTCTGCCCGCTGGATAAGCTCGTTCAAATTTTTCACATCAGCATAACAGATAATCAAGCAATATAGTTTGGCAAAAAGTAATATGTAAGGTTAAAAAGACTTTTATTTTGCTGTCGGCGGAGGAGTAAAAGTACGTTTTGCCAATTCATCATTAAGCAGATACAAAGCAGATGAGTTATTTCCAATCATTTCTAATTTTTTAATGATATTGCTGACTACTGCTTCTTCTTCTACTTGTTCTGTAATAAACCACTGCAAAAATGCATGTGTAGCAAAATCATTTTCTTCCAAAGCTAATTTTATGAGATTGCTGATGGATTGTGTAACTTTTTTTTCATGTGCTAAAGTAACTTCAAATACATTTTTAATAGACGTAAATTCACCAATCGGCGCGGGAATACTACTAATTTGTATGCTTCCTCCTACATCATGAAGATACTGAAATTGTTTCATAGCATGAAAATTCTCTTCCTGTGCCTGTACAAGAAAAAAATTCGCAAAGCCATTCAAATCATCTTTAAGAAAATAAGATGCCATAGTAAGATATTGATTAACAGAGTATATTTCACTATGGATTTGTCCCACGAGTGCTTCCTGCATTTTTTGACTAATTCCCATAATGCAAATATAACAAATAAATAAATCTTCTGGTTTTTTATGTTACCTGATTTTACAAATTATGGATTTCCTCTTCGCTTAATCCTGTATATCTGGCAATCATTTCTATACTTAAACCTTCTTCTTTCATTTTTTTTGCAGTTTCTAATTTACCTTCTTTAATGCCTTTTTCCAAACCTTTCTCTAAACCTTCCTTGATTCCCTGTTCTTTGGCAAATTCTAATTTTATCTGTTCTGTATGGGCAACACTTGCCCTGAAACGCAGTTCTTCTATATGTTTTTCGTACTCTTTGCGCTCTTTCTCAGGTAATTTCAATATATCTAACTCTTTTTTTGCTTCTTTTATCCCTTTTGCACGGAAAGTGCTTATTACTTCGTCTGTTTTGAGAAAGTATATCCACTCGTCTAAGCCATCTTTCGTTTTTTCATCAAATTTATTTACCATCAAAAGATAATACTCCGGATAAAGTTCGTGTACATGCCTCTTCAGAAATGTTCTTTTCTGTACTGCACTTAACTGCAAAGTATCCTTTAAGCGCATACCTGTAAACTTTGTCTTCCCATGATAAATGTAATCTTTACCTTGTCCTAACTCAAAATAAATGATGTTTATAGAAATGATTTTCTTTACTTTAGAATAGGCATCGCCCTTGTAAATGTGTTCTGTAATCAGTTTGGAAGTACCATACAGCATACGGTAAAAATAATCTAATTCATCTTTGTTCTGTATTTCTATGATAACCAGCTCTCTGCTGTCTAATTCTGCCAATATATCTACACGATTAGATTTATCTTCCAGACTTATTTTGTTGCTTTCACTTTCTAAAAACTGATGTATCTTAACGTTCTTTTTCAACAACTCTGACAAAAAACCTTCTACTATCACAAAATTAGACTTGTTCCGCAACAAGTATTTTATTGCAAAATCAAAACTGACTAATTTTATTCTCTTCACCGTCTTGGGCATAAGACAAAGATAATAAAAAATCAGTTCTGAATAATTTCAAACTCAGTTCTGCGATTTTTGCGTCTTCCTTCTTCGGTTTTGTTATCTCCGATAGGTTGGGTACGACCAAAACCTTTAGCTATAATGCGTTCAGGTTTTATGATAAAATTTTTAATTAGATAATCTCGCACGGCATTAGCACGTTTTTCAGAAAGTTGTTGTAAGTATTCTGCAGTTGTACCTTCTGCACCTCCGTCTGTATGTCCATTTACCTGTATGCGTACATGAGGATTATCCCGCATAAATTTGCCTATCAGTGCTAGTTCTGCTTGTGATTTGGTGTCTAGTTCTGCGGTATTGGGTTTAAAGAATATGTTATTGAGTGTAATTTTTGCTCCTGTTTTTATTTTTTGTAGTAAAATGTCTAACTGAATATTCTGCGAATGGCCTTCTTTGTCAATAGTAAAATTTTCAGAATGAAAGAGATAACCGTTTTTTCGTACAGAAATACCATAATTTTTACCTGCGGGTAGTACTACCACATATTTTCCTGAAACAGAATTAGATTTAAACTGTGCAATGACTTGATTTTTTTCGTTGTCTTCTAACACAATATCTGCTTCCAGAGGTTCAGTGGTTTCTTTGTCTTTCACAAGTCCTGAAAGTGTAATTACCTTATTACCTTCGGATTTTTCAAATATAATACGGTATATATCTCTCTTACCTACCTGATTAGGGTCGTCACGAGTAGAACTGAAATATGCTACTGTACCCGAAGGATTGATGACAAAAAAAGTATCGTCACCCCCAGAATTGATAGGATAGCCTAAATTTACGGGAGTTGTCCAGCTACCGTCATCTTGCAGGACAGATTTGAAAATATCTAATCCTCCCATAGAATTGCGCTGGGAGCTAAAATAAAGGGTTTTTCCGTCCGGGTGTAAAAAAGGAGAGGCTTCATCAAGGGAAGAGTTAATAACAGCACCGAGATTTTTGGCTAATTCCCAATCACCGTTAGGTTTGCGTTTTGACCAATATAAATCTCTTCCTCCATATCCGCCTGGGCGTTCACTTGCAAAAATAATGATATTTCCATCAGCAGAAATGCAGGCTTGTGCGTCCCAATAATTGGAATTGACCATATAAGATAAAGGGCGAGGTTTTGTCCATACATTTCCCATCAGGTAAGATACAAAAATATCTCCGCCGTTATGTGCAGAATTATACAGATATAAGGTCTGACCGTCAGCAGATAATGCGAGTACAAAATCATGTCCTATGGTATTAAGTGGCGGACCTACATTACGGGGATTAGTCCATTGTCCATTTATTTTCTCAGAGAACCATATATCTTCATAGTATTCACCATTTGCAGTTCGTCTATCCCCTGTACTATTTTTGCGCTGAGAAGTAAAATACATAATACTTTCATCAGCAGTAAGCACAGGATGGGTATCATTTTCTTCGGAGTTAATTGTTCTACCGAGATTTTCAATTTTTACGTTGATAGGGTTCTCTTTCATAGTTAAGCCGTATTTTGCCTGAGCAAGTGCATCTTGGGTAGCTTGTAATACTTGCGGTTCAGGATTAGGATTTCTTGCTGTGTAAGCACTTAAAAAAGTTTCTAAGGTGCTTATGGCTTCCCTGAACTGATTACGGATAATTTTAAGCGTTCCTGCATAATATAAAGCCAAAGGTTTATAGTCTGGGTCTAACTGATAGCACTGTTCAAAATACTGAATAGCTTTAGGAATATCAATATCATAATAACTTGCCCCAAGCAACCATATTATTTCTTTTTTCTGCTCTGTATTGGGATTTAGCTTTAAGGACTCCTCTAAATAAGGAATAGCTTCTGCATATTTTTTTTGGTAGTATAATGTTTTACCTTGCTCAAAACTTGTCTGTGCGCGTAGAGAAGGTGTAAGACCAAATAAGTATAGAAGAA
This sequence comes from uncultured Bacteroidia bacterium, assembly GCA_938028625.1. Taxonomy (GTDB): domain Bacteria; phylum Bacteroidota; class Bacteroidia; order JANWVE01; family JANWVE01; genus JANWVE01. Next base: position 8,899 of record CALIZB010000056.1, read on the forward strand.
AGTATAGTAATATGTATAATAAGATGTGTTTTTTCCTATTCACAATCGCAAAATTAAATAAAAAGCATTAAAAATGCGTATTAGATATATTTTTGTGATGTTTTAGTTGGTAATTTTACTTTAATGCTGTTTCTCTTATAATTATAGCAATCATTAACAAAACTGAAAGTAATATAATAATAACTGTGCTAAAAAAACTAAAAATCACATATTTTACAGTAGTTATAATAAAATTTTCTTGATAAAATCGTTTGATAAATAACCAAAGATAGGCACTAGAAACCAGTAGAGGTATTAGAAAAAGTGTATTAGCACGTGGAATAAATAAAAAAGGGAGTGATATAAAGTACACTAAAGAATAATAATAAAGCATAAAGATAAAATGGTCATAAAACAGGTATTTTTTTCTATGATGATAGTATAAGCCTGTAAGTATCATAGCAACTAAGGGTACAGAAATCAAGGTAGCATTAGGTAATTGTCTCATAACCTGGGCGACTATTTTTTGCATACTTACTTGGCTTTCTGTTGTTATACTAAAAAAACCTATATTTAGACTTTTATTGTTTGATGCTTTATAGGTAACCTGCAAACGCAATCCTAAAAAAAACAATACGCTGAGCGCGAGATACATACGAAGAGGGTGAGTGTATTGTTTTCTTTTGCCATCTAGATAGATTTGAGTTAGTTGCCAGGGTTGAGTAAATAACATTTTTATAGTAGTAATCCACTTTATGTCAAAACGAGCGTATTTAGATACGTAATAGCGTATAAGGATACTGAGTTTTACTCTATAATCTGCGTTTTCCTGTCCGCACTGAGGACAGTACTTGAGTTCGCCCACATCATAACCACAATTAAGACACTGTTGGCTTCTAGGAAGTTGCTGTTTTTGCATTAAACAAAAATAAAAAAACAGTGGTTCATTTCAATAAAAAAATGACCACTGAATTGTACAATACCATAAACATTCAGCAAAGATGCTAAACATAGATTATATCAGCTTTCAAAAGAGATTTTTTGCCCGTTTTGGTTATAGAAAGCATATTCGTGCAGAGCAAGCGTATCATCTTTTACAATTTTAAGCCATTTTTTGTATTTGAAGAACCATTTTCTTTGAATAGATAACACACCTTTTGTGAAATAAGCCGCGGTTACAGGGTTAAGGTGAAGAACAACTTTGTTGTCTACTTTATTCGTGAGTAGATATTTAACCATTTCTTCTATTTCTGCTACGTAGTTATTTGCTTGTATAGTTTTGGCTGTATTTTCTTCGGTTTCTATCTGTAATTCAGGTCGTACTCTTTGACGTGTAATCTGCATCAATCCAAACTTGCTGATGGGTAAAACATTACACTTTGCCCTGAATTTTTTGAGAGCATTAGTCATATATTCATACAGTTCGCTTCTGTGTTTGGGATTGTGCATATCTATAAAATCTATGACAATAATCCCACCTAAATCTCTTAAACGAAGCTGACGCACTACTTCTGCCGCGGCTTCCATGTTCATAGCAAAGGCATTTTCTGCAAGGGTTGTGTCTCCTTTAAGCTGTGTTTTACCACTGTTTACATCAATGACGTGCATAGCCTCTGTGTGTTCTATAATAAGGTATCCACCATTGGAAAGATCTACCTGTTTACCAAAAGATGCCTGAATTTGTTTATAGATGCCTGCATAATCAAAAAGTTTTTCCTGCCCCCTGTAATGCTTTACTATTCCTTCCTGTTCAGGAGAAATTCTGCGAACATACTCACGAATCTCGTCATAGTATTCCTTACTGTCTACAACTATGGCATCATAATTTACGTTAAGCATATCTCTGACAAGGGTCAGGGTTCTACTCATTTCGTTCATAACTCTTGAAACTGGAGGGGCTTCAATCAGTTTTTCGCAGAAAGTATTCCAGCGTTTGAGCAAATCTTTTAAGTCCCGCTGTAAATCACTCATTTCGGCGTCCATAGCGGCGGTGCGCACAATAATACCAAAATTATTAGGTCTTATAGGTGTAAGACTTTGTTTGATTTTTTTTCGGGTAGCAAACTCTTTTATTTTTTTAGAGATAGACACCGTGTTGGTAAAAGGGACTAATACCAGAAAACGCCCTGCTAATGAATAATTAAGGGTTAATCTTGGACCTTTGTTTCCGATAGGTTCTTTGTCTATCTGTACAGGAAGAAGCGTTTCTTTGTGTAAAACATCACTGATACCTCCTTTTACGTCTATTTCAGGTTCAAATTCAAAAGTAGCCAAATCAGGGATACGTTTTTCATTACGCAAGGTATGAAAAAACTTAATAATAGTTTTTGCATTAGGACCTAAATCGGTATAATGCAAAAAAGCGTCTCTTTCGTAGCCCACATCAAGAAAAGCGCCATTAAGGTCTGTTTTGAGTCGTTTTATTTTGGCTAAATACAAATCCCCCACGCTGAAATGACCATCTGGACGTTCCTGGTGGAGTTCTACTAATTTTTTGTTTTCTAATACAGCAATTTGAACAATCTTGTCGGCTGTAGTAATAAAAATCTCGTTACTCACATCTGTAATATATTAAAGGTGAAACAATCTCTTGAACATGATAAGTCAAAAAGCATTTATATCAAAAAGTTAATCACTCTCTCTTATTTTGGGTATAAAGAGAGAGTGTCAAGACTCTGTTCAATTTAACGTTTTTTCTTATGACGATTTTTTCTTAATCTTTTTTTACGCTTGTGAGTTGCGATTTTGTGTCTTTTTCTTTTTTTTCCACTTGGCATAATAATATACAATTAAAAGTTAAACATTATTTTTCTAATAAGGATAGGTATTGTTTGGCTTCTGCCTGATAGTCAGGGGTTTGAGCTGTGTTAACAAGTTCGGTGAATTTTATTCTTGCTTCATTTTTCTTTTTCATTTCCATATAGCCTATTCCTGCATACAGGAGTGCCTGTTCTTTGATTATCACGTTTTCTGGTTTTAATGCCAAAACTTTTTCAAAACGTTGTACTGCTTTTTCAAACTGTCCTGTCTGCATAGATAAAATTCCCAGATTGTGCTGTGCAAGTACATGCGTAGGGTTTTTGTCTGCTATATCTTTGAGCATAAATATTCCCTGCATGGGGTTGCCTGTAAGCGTATAACAAACTGCCATATCCACAGAAGCATTTACGTTATTGGGGTTAATTTTAAGTACTTTTTCATAGATACTTATTGCCCTTACAGCAATTTTTCTTTTCAAGGCTGTGTCAGAAACTGTTTTGGTAGCTTCAAAATAACGGCTTGCCGCATCAATATACTTAATTTCTGTTTTTTCTTTGTTAGCAATAAGTTCTCTATAATAACCAGCCCACTCCATACGTCTTTGCTGTTCAGCGTCCTGAATAATCTGTTGTAATGCTTTGAGGGAATCCTGCCAGTTTTTGGCATTAAGAAGTTCTGTTTTGTTTTTGAGAGTAATGGGTTCAAACTGCTGAGCAAGCTCATCAATCTGCTCTTTTTTTTCTATGTTTAACGTGTTATTTTCTTCTTTTTTGACAATAGTTTTTTGAGTAAATACAAACAGCAATAGAACAGCGATTAAAGCCAACGTCCCAATAAATACCTTCTGATGAAGATTCATCTTGTAAGAAAGACTTTTTTCAGTAGGCGGATATTCAGCCTTATTTTTACTTTCTCCTGAGGTGTTCTGTTCTGAAATGTGCTTATAGCCACACTGTGAACAGAATTTAGCATTTTTTATCCACTTAGCACCGCACTGAGGGCAAAAATTTAAACTCATATACTCAATTTACTTAATCAAAACGTACATAACCATTATTTGGTCTTTTTTGCTTTTTTCTCTTTTTTGCTTTTTTCGGCGGATTTTGTTCCTTTCCCCTCTGTTTCCATTTTTTTCTCAATATCCTTAGTATTCTTTTTTACTTTTTCTGAAAACAATTTTGAAGGTTTAAAGGCGGGAATGTAGTGTGCATCTATCATTAAAGGCTGATTTTTAGCAATATTTCTTGCTACTTTTTTTGCTCTTTTCTTAACAATAAAACTTCCAAATCCACGAATATAAATGTTGTTGCCTTCTGTAAGGCTTTGTTTTACTATTTTTAGAAAATGCTCTATAACTTCCTGACAGTATTCTCTTTCTTTGGTATCATTTTTCCTGATTTCTTTTTTCTCTAACTGTTCTAGAATTTGTTGAATTACTTCTGCTTTTGTCATATCTAATATAATGAATTATAGATGTTTTTTGGGACTGCAAAGTTAGTATAAAAAATTCAAAGTCAAATTTTCATGTGAGTTTTTTGTACATTTATGTTGATAATCAGTAAGATAAATTTTTTATACTATTTTTTTTAGTTAGAAAATACAATTTTCTACATCTTCATAAAAAGAAGTTAAGGTTGGGTAGGTATAATCTGCCTGAGGGACTGGCTTTGAACCAATAAGTATAGTATTTAATCCTACGCTTTTACCTGCCTGTACATCACGCGGACTATCTCCTGCCATATAGCTCTGCTTTGTATCTATCCTGTATCTGGCTATAGCTTTTTCTATCAGCAAAGATTTTGGTTTTCTGCACAGGCATTCTCCTGTAATCTCCGGCAGATGCGGACAGTAAAAAAAATCTTCCAAAAGTATCCCATGCTTTTTATACAAATCCTGTAAGCAGGTATGAAAAATATGCAGTTGATGTTGAGTAAAATATCCTCTAGCTATACCGCTTTGATTGGTAATAACCACAAACCTGAATCGTTTTTGTTTAAGATACGTCAGAATGTCTATAATACCTTCTGGAATAATAATTTTTTCAGGTTCAAAGGTATATCCTATATCTTCATTGAGAATACCATCTCTATCTAATAAAAAAAAGCGGTTTGTCATTTGGTATAAGTTTTGTAGTTCTGAATTTGACTTTTGAACAAAAAGTTTTTAATATTGCTAAATAACATAAAAATCATGAAACCTGCTATTCTTTCATTTATTGTATTCATTTACCTTTTGGGAACTGGTGCTACCTTTGAGAAAAAGCCGCTATACATTCAGGCAGATGCGTGTAAAATATACGGTAAAATCAAATTAGTGGAAAGCGGCGAAGATGTTAAGGTAAAAGTAGTCAGCTCTGGAGAAAAACTTCGTGTACGCTATGTAACTGAAAATCCTAATGCACCCGGTCAGTGGGAACTTGTTGTAACAGGTGCGCAGTACAAAGTAAAAATTGTAGACAGCGGCGAGGACTTTACTATTCGTGAGGTTAAATCTGGCGAGGGTTGTAATTAAATTTCAGATTTTTTAATTGTATTGCTTTTTATATTCTTTCACCAAATCTTTGCATAAATTCTTCTTTAGGATTATTCTCAAATGCTGTACCTATCACAACTACATTACAGCCTGCGTTATACATTTCTTTCATCTTTTCAGGGGTGCTGATGCCCCCTCCTACCAGTATAGGAATACTTAACACTTTTTTTAAGGTGTGAATAAGCTTTGCTTCTACTGTATTCAAAGCACCACTTCCTCCTTCCAGATAAATACACTGCATACCAAGATACTGCCCTGCCAGTGCTGTGGCTGTAAGAATATCCGGTTTATCCGCAGGAATGGGCATAGTCTGACTGATGTAAGACACCGAAGTAGGTTTTCCGCTGTCTACCAAAATATATGCTGTCGGAATAGTTTTTATCTTATGATGATAAATGAGCGGTGCAGCTAATACTTGTTGTCCTATTAAAAAATCAGGATTTCTGCCCGAAATAAGAGATAAAAATAAGACAGCATCTGCTTCGGAAATAACCTGCATGACACTACCAGGAAAAAGAATTACAGGAATATCTGTGCTTTTCTTTAAGTAAATGACTAACTCTTTCAAAAAATCATTTTTTAACAGGCTACCCCCTACAAAAAAATAATCTACGTTTGCAATTTTTGCCAAGTCGGGAATTTTATCCAAAAAATCCACTTTATCAGGGTCTATCAGCCATGCCAACTGGCGTTCCCTCTTAAAATCAATGCCTGCCATACAGATTAACTCACTACATCAGCGTCTTTGAACAGAGCATTGACAAATTTCATACGGTTAAATACCTGCAAATCTGTAACTTTTTCCCCCACACCAATATATTTTACAGGAATTTTAAACTGGTCACTGATACCAATTACAATACCTCCTTTGGCAGTACCGTCTAGTTTAGTCAGCGCAATAGCAGATACTTGGGTGGCTTCTGTAAAAGCTGTGGCTTGTTGAATAGCATTTTGTCCTGTACTGGCATCAAGCACTAATAAAACCTCGTGCGGAATATCTGGCTGAATTTTATCTCCGAATTTCTGAATAGTACGGCGAATTTTGGATAACTCTTCCATCAGTCCTTTTTTAGTCTGTAACCTGCCTGCGGTATCAATAATAATCACATCTACTCCCATTTCAAGCCCTTTTTCTACAGTTTTGTATGCTACGGTGGAAGGTTCTACGTTCATACCTAAATCTACAATCGGGACTTCTACCCGCTCTGCCCATATTTTGAGTTGGTCTACCGCAGCCGCGCGGAAAGTATCTCCCGCACCTAATAACACACTGTTTCCATTGAGTTTAAATTGTAATGCTAATTTGCCTATGGTAGTAGTTTTACCTACTCCGTTCACTCCTACTACCAGAATAATATACGGTTTTTTTACATGTGCAGGAATTACAAAATCATGTACATCTTCTGTTTTGTTTTCCATCATTAGTGCAGCAATCTCTTCTCTTAAAATATTATTGAGTTCTGACGTACTAACATATTTATCCCGTTTTACTCTATCTTGTATGCGTTTTATAATTTTAAGCGTGGTTTCTACCCCTACATCACTAGATACTAAAATTTCTTCTAAATTATCTAATACTTCATCATCTACGGTGCTTTTTCCTACAATAGCACGGCTGATTTTACTAAAAAAACCCTGTTTAGTTTTTGTCAGCCCTGCTTCCAACTGGCTTTCCTGTTCTTTCTGAACTTCTTCCTTGTTTTTTTTCTTAAAGATGTCAAATAATCCCATATCTTTAATAACACTTGCAACTCGCAAAGTTCTTAATAAAAGTCAGATATAGCAAAAAAATGTTTCAGAAAAAAGTAATTTTTTGTATATTATACTGCTTTCCCAGCATAAAACTGTACTTTTGTCCTTTGTATCTCATGAACAATAAAAAACTGACTTTTCTTATATCCCATATTTTTGAAGCCGCTGAACCCGTTTTTTATGAACAAAAACCCGCTGATGTAGCTTTACATTACTTTTTCAAAAAGAAAAAATATCTGGGTGCTTCGGATAGGCGCATTATCAGTGAAACCATTTATCAGGCAATAAGAACCATACTGCGCACCATGTTTCACTTAAGACAACAGCAACTCGGAGAGAATTTAACTGTACCTGTGTGTATATATGCAGTATTGTCTGAAAAATATAATACACAGGAACTTAAACAGTGTTTTACAGAAAAATTCCGTTATCCTGAACACCTCTGGCAAAAAATTGATACTGCACTTGAAACAGAATATATCCCAAATTCTGAAGCAGAAAATATAGCTTATCATACTGCTTTTCCTGTATGGTTTGCAGAAGAACTCTTACGCACATATTCTGCGCCAGAGGTTGTACAACTGCTTACCGTGCTTAATCAGAATGCCAAAGTGCATTTGCGAATCAATACGTATCTTTCTGATGCTGAAAGGGTACTAAAATCCCTCAAAAAAGAAGGTATAGAAGCACACAAAGGCAATATCTCTCCTGACAGCCTGATTATTGAAAAAAGAAAACCTGTTTTTGCCACACAGACGTTCAAAGACGGGCTTATAGAAATGCAAGATGAAGGCAGTCAGGTGGTTGCATGGTTAGTTAATCCCAAAGCAGGTAAAACGGTTTTAGATGCGTGTGCAGGCGGAGGGGGTAAAACTTTGCATCTGGCTACGCTCATGAAAGGCAAAGGAAAAGTGTTTGCTTATGAACCGAATGCTGAACGTTTTGGAAATATCAAGCAGCGCATACGCAGAAGCCAGTTGCAGAACATACAATTGTTGGACAGTGAAGAAAAATTCAAAAAATTTACTGAAAAGTATATCGCTCAGGCAGATTATGTGCTTGTTGATGCACCCTGTTCCGCATCAGGTACGCTACGCCGTAATCCTGACCTTAAACTGCGACTGACAAAAGAACAGACAAAAAACCTGCCCGAAGTTCAGCTTAATATTTTGCAGGAATATCAGAAATTTGTCCGCAAAGGTGGTAGATTAGTATATGTAACCTGTTCTCTTTTTGAACGTGAAAATCAGGAAGTAGTAGAAAAATTTCTTTCTCTTAACCCTGATTTCAAGTGTATCCCTGTGTCTGAAGTTGCCAAAGAAATCAAACTCCCTGTGGATACCACTGCACTTGTCAGTCTTACAGAAAATCACAAATATTTACAATTGCTCCCGCACATACATGATACTGATGGTTTTTTTATAGCAGTATTGGAACGGAAATCTTAAAACATATAAAACATTTAGCAGTATCCTATAAGAAGGGTTGTTAGAATAGATTTCATTTTTTTCTTACAACAGGAAGCACAACTGCTATCAATACAAATACTGCACTTACTAATTTAAGCCAATTCGGCGATATGCCCAGAGTAAGCGAAAAACTCATCATACCCTGAAATATCATACACCCCAATACAGAAAATAATATACTATATCCTATTTTTTGAGTACGGAACAGATGCTCTAAACTTTCTCCCAAGATAATACCTGCTAATCCTGAAAGCATAATGCCTATTCCCATATTTATATCCGCAAATCCTTGATATTGTGCTACTAGACTGCCTGCTAGTGCTATAACACTATTAGAAAGTATAAGCCCGAGAATTTTTAAGTAGCTGGCAGAAACGGCTATACTAGAAAGCATATTTTCATTGTATCCTGTGGCACGCATCACTAAACCTAAATCTGTTTGAAACAGATACAGCCAGAATAGAGTAAAAACACTTAAAAATACTGTAATTACTATCCATGCAGAAATTCCTCTCTGAAAAAGAGTGGAGTATTCTAGCAATGGAACATTAGAACGTCCCATAATGCCAAGATTAACTGAATACAGTGCAGTCATCACCAGAATACCTGCCAAAAGCGGATTTACTTTACCTTTTGTGTGAATAATAGCACTGCATAGCCCTGATAATCCCCCTAATAAAAGTACTAAAAATAAAGTTATTCCTATTGGGATATGATATGCTAATCCTATAGCAGTAACTGACGCTCCCAAAGTATAGCTTCCATCAGCAGTAATGTCTGGAATTTTGAATACTTTGAAAGATATAAACACGCCCAGCCCCAGTATACTTAACAACATGCCCATCAATACAGTAGACAAAAGAAAACTTTGTGAAATCTGTTTTGAATTTGTTGTTTTTTGAATTGTACTATTTTTAGTTATGCCGTACTTATTCGCTAGAGTAGGGTGATAAACACGTGTACGCTTATGTACAATTGTAGGGGCAAGCAGAATGCCATTTTTAAGATAAAAAGCCGTCATTTTACCTGTCTGATACCCCCATGCGTACATATCTGCACCAAAAGCTACACTCGCACCCCTGCTTACCAGACCTGCTTCAGAAGTAAATATCGGAATATTTTTATTTTCACAAATCTGATATATGGTTTCAAATGAAGAGAAAATGATATTATCAGGTAAAGCAAAAAATACATCTATATCTTCATTAACCAAAGATTGTACTACCATTTGCGTTTCCGAGCTTTGTGTTACAGGTTTTGTGATTAAAACAAGATTAAGTTTTTTACATTGTTTTTCTAATCTAGATAGTGCATTACTTGCATTTGGTTCTGATGCATTGTAAATAGTTCCTATGCGTTTCGCTTTTGGTAGTAGTTCTGAAATCATACTAACTGCGGTATCTATATAGTGTAAAGTTTCATACGTTCCTGATAGATTTTTAGGAGTTGTATTTAATTGCATCAAGGCTGGTTCAGGGGATACCATCATAAAAATAGGAATATTTTGCGTTTTATTCACCGCACTAATAGTTGCTAATGTAGTGTTACTTGCAATAATATCTACGGGTTTTTGTACAAAATACTCCTCAATAGTGTTAAGATTAGCAATATTTCCCTGTGCATTCCTATAAATTATTTTAAGATTACCTTTTTTTTCGCTGTATCCTTCTTCGGCAAGTGCATCAAAGTAGCCTTTTCGGGCTTGGTCAATCGTAGCATCTTCAATAGCCTGCACAAAACCGATAGCTACAGGTTTTTGCCCAAAAACTTGTACTATGCTATAAAAAATGAACAGAGTTGTCAAAATATACCTGTACATATCAGCCTAATTTATGTAAATTTTTTAACACAATTTCTATATCCAGACTAACCGTGTATTCTAAGGCATACCGATAATCGAGACGAAACTTTTGTTCTTTATTGATATTTTTGCGTACCGCATCAGAAAGTTTATCGGCAGAAGAAAGTACTCCCTGTTTTAGTTTAGGAAGTTTACCATTGATGCTACCACTGTACCCTACAAGATGCTTTTTCCCTCTGAGAACAGACCAAAGGTTATAAAAAAAGTATTTTTTTTGCTTTTGGATAACCCAAAAAATAGGAAAAAAGAGTAAAATAAAAAGTGTAATAGCTAGTTCGGTCAGACGTTTAAATACTTTATTTTGTATGCTTTCTATTTCAAAATCAATTTTGGAATGAAACAGGTCTTTTTCTGTAAAAACACTGTTACTACCGATAAGATAATCTGAATGCGGAGGGACAATATGAAATCTGATATTCTTTTTTTTGAGTTTCTCCATGATATTCAGAATACTTTGATTGGTAACGTCTTCAGCATAAAAAATAAGCTCGTCCACCTGATAAACTTCTACCCAATCTTGTATAAAAGAGTATTTTTTTTGATTTTTTGTCTTGGGCATTACACTGCCTACCCATACCGTATTTTGCGTGTAATGACTGAATTTAGCTCTTGTTTTTTCATAATTTTCCTCCGAAGCCACTACACCTATATGCACAGGAGCATTTTCCAGAACTTTGAAATTTTTGTATTGTATCCATGCCTTGATATACCGAAATGCAGTGATAGTACTGATTACACCGAGGGTACTCATGAGAATAATCATGCGGGAGAAAGCATATTGTTTAAAGAAAAATGTCAGTGCGGCAATAAACATAGTACCTGTAAGTACCCCCTTAATGATACTACCCACTTTGTATTTTTTCTGATAACAGCCTGCAAGCCAAAGGCTTGTACTCCATATGCTCAAATAAGCAGGTAAAGCAACCGTATAAAAGGTTACAGGGTATCTGCCTTCTATCCAGCGGTGGTTGCGTTCCCAATAATCCTTAACCAATAGTACAACAACCAGCATAATCAGAATATCCAAGACGGCCAGACCGAATTTAGCCCAGAATCTCTGTAATATTGCTAAAAATGCCCTGCCATACACTGCTGTTCTGATAAAAGTTCTGAATAATGAGGAATACTTGTTTTTGAAGTGTTTATTGGCAAAAATGAGCATAGCTTGATAAAAAACCATTACATAATTGACACTGCTTTTTTTAGTACTTTCTCCCTTATAATGTAAAATTTGTGTTTCTGACAAGTAGTAATTTTTATATCCCGCCTGCATAATGCGATAAGAAAGGTCTATATCTTCACCATACATAAAAAAATCCTCATCTAAATATCCGATTTTATCCAGAACTTCTTTTCGCATGAACATAAATGCCCCTGATAATACTTCTATTTCATGATTCTCGTTTTCAGACAAATGCCCCAGATAATATCTATTAAATTTTGCACTTTTAGGGAAAAACTTATGAAGTCCGAGCATTTTATACATAGAAACCTGTGGGGTAGGCAATCCTCTTTTGGACTCAGGTAGATATTTGCCTTTGCCATCTATCATTTTTACACCTAATCCCCCTGCATCAGGGTGAGTTTCCATAAAAGCAATGCACTTTTCAAAAGTATCTTCTTGTACTATGGTATCAGGGTTAAGTAAGAGTATATATTTACCTTGTGCTTGAGCTATTGCTTGATTATTCGCTTTGGAAAAACCCACATTTTTTTCATTGACTATCAGTTTTACATCAGAAAATTTTTCTTTTACCATTTGTACCGAACCGTCTTTGGAGGCATTGTCTACTACCCATATTTCTACACTATTTTGAGCAAGGTTTTGAGATGCTTTTTTTACACTGTACAATACTTGTTCTAAATAATACTGTACATTGTAATTCACAATAACCACACTTAATACCTTCATATTTCTTTTTTATTTTACATATTCTGCAAATACACGATTAAGCCATTTAAGCAAAACTAAAATTAAACCCGTTGCAAATAAAAGCAAAACCGCATTCAGCCAAAAGAAGTTTGCTTTGTTATCATAATTATCCCAGAGAGTTGCCAAAACTCCTGAAAGTTTGTTGCCCAGGGAAGTAGCCAAAGACCACCCACCCATCATCAACCCCGTTACTCTACTCGGACTTAATTTTGATACTAACGATAATCCCATAGGACTTAAACACAGCTCACCTACGGTTATCACAAAATAGGTCATAATCAGCCAGCTCATATCGGCTTTGGTAGCACCATTGCCGCATGCGTATACTGCACCTACCATACATAACGTAGATAAAGCACTTATCAGCAAACCGTACATGATTTTGGTAGGGGTTTTGGGTTCTTTGTTACGCTTGCGTAACCATGCAAAAAAACCTACCACTAACGGAGTAAGCGCTACTACCCAAAACGGATTGACAGCCTGAAACAGTTCCGTAGGCACTAAAAGCAATTTTTCACCTTCCTTAGGGTGTTTCTCAGCAGGCAGATTATTTAGGTAAGGATTTTGTCCATAGATTTTAACTGTCTTACCATTTTGTTTTTCGGGTCTGAATTGGGTATCATATTTAGGTACAGAGTCTTTTTTTGCAGTAACCGTCTGCGTTAAACCTAAACCTTTCATAGGGCTTGCTAACCATGCGGGCATGCTTCTATCCGTATAGTATTCTGACCATGTAGTCAGTGCTGTACCATTTTGCTTGAATACTGCCCAAAATATAATCACTACACCAAATATCGCCAAAAGTGCCGATAGTGGACTTTTTTCCTCTTTATCTGCGGTACGCCAGATATTTACATAGAACAAAATTACAGGCATTGCCGCAAAAATAAACGCATTAGTAGAGTCACCAAGAAAAGGTATTCCTGTAAGTTTTCGGAAATAAAATCCGAATATTCCGAGAGCAGTGCTTATCAGCAGTACAACACCCAGAATAAGCCATGTTTTATTGTCATCTGCACGAGGAGGTTTGCGGACATCAGCACTTTTGTAGTGTTTTAATCCTGTAAGAAAAATAATCACACCAAGAAACATACCTACGCCTGCGGCAATAAAAGCCTCTCCCCAACCGTATTTTAATCGCATATATGCGGCTACAAAAGGACAGATAAATGCGCCTACATTGATGCCCATGTAAAAAATATTGTATCCTGCATCTTTTTTTTCTTTGAATTGCGGTTCAGAGTACAAATTGCCAAGCAGAGTAGAAATATTTGGTTTAAAGAAGCCATTTCCTAAAATAATGATGGCTAATGCCATATAAAATACACCCATATCCCGTACAGAAAGCAAAATATAACCTATACCCATCAAAATACCACCTATAACAATAGAAGCACGATAACCCAACAGCCTGTCTGCCAGTATGCCCCCAAGAAATGGTGTTAAATACACCAAAGCGATAAATGTTCCATAAATGTCCGAAGCATTTTTACGGTCAAAGCCTAATCCGCCTGCTTCAGGTAAAGCCGTTAAATACAAGGTAAAAATAGCAATAATCAAATAATAACCAAAGCGTTCCCACATTTCCGTAAGAAACAAAAAAGGCAGTGCTTTAGGGTGTTTCACTTCATTCATAAAAACAAAACTATCAATAATTATTGGAATACAGCAAATCTACGCTATTAAATAGTAAGCAAAAAAATAAGCCTATAAAAAAATAGTTATTTTTTATAGACTGCATAACATTTTTGAGTATATGGGAGACTAACGGGATTCGAACCCGCGACCTTCAGAGCCACAATCTGACGCTCTAACCAGCTGAGCTATAGTCTCCGTGTTGCTATTTCACGAAACGGATTGCAAAGGTATAAACTTTTTTTGGATTATGCAAATGAAAAAAAATATCCTGCAAAAATGAGTATATTTGGAAAAATTTTTCATTATGCGTTTTATTCTTATTTTACTGTCTGTACTGACCGTACCTGTTTCTCTCTATGCCCAGACAGAAAAGAGTTATACTAAAAACTTCAAATTCAAATACGGAATTATGGGATACTACATGGTGGGAATGACTTACAGTTTCAACCAAAGTATAGAAAAAGAACTCCAAAAAAGTTTTGGAAACACACTTTCTCTAAGTAAAACGGGTTATTGTACAGGCGGAGGAGGAGAGATACTTTTCCGAAGCGGACTGATTGCAGGCGGAAAAGGAGGAGTATCCCGTTTCAGTTTTTCTTACATGGATTCTGCTATGGTAAGAACCGCTGACCGCTGGGGATTCGTAAATCTGGGTGTGGCCATAGTAAATAAAAATCAGTTTTTGCTCTATCCTTATTTGGGCTTAGGCTGGGGCAGCGCGGATATAACCGTAAAAAATGAATCCGCAAACACCCAGAACCTCCACTTTGATAAAAATATGCCTTTGAAAGCAGGAGAAGCAAGAAAATACAGTAGCCGAACTCCCATATTTGAACTGGCATTTTCAGCAAATTATCTTATTGCTGAGGAGTTTGGCATTATGCTCGGTTTAGATGCAGGAACTTACTACATGGCAGACATCAGCGAATGGCGTCAGGCAGGACGCGAAGTAAGCGGTCTGCGCACTAATAGCCTTATGAATATGTACTTCAAACTGCGTATCGGCATAGGACTGTTTGACAAAGAGTTTCGTTGATTTCGGATTTGGGAATTGCGTAAAGTTGAGTACGCCGCGCAGCGAATTACTTGCACAAGGGAATACACAGAAAAAAACACACACACAACCTAAGAGGGTTAAACAGTATTTTTATATCGTAAAGAAGTAAAATTTTATCACTTTGATTTTTCATTTTTGTTTTTTCTTTTACCTTTGCGGTATGATAAGTCTGAACCTATTGATTTTTTTACCTGTTATCAGTATTCTTTTTGTGGCGTTTGCCCCTGAACGCTTTGCCAAAATAATTACACTTGTCATATCAACGATTGCTTTTCTGCTTTCTGTATACCTTTATAGGCAAATAGACATAGGTAATCCTGAATTTCAGTTGGTAAGCCGTTATTTCTGGTTAGGATATTATGATAGTACTGTACAGCAATGGGTTTCTTATTCAGATGTCAAATACATAGTAGGCATAGATGGGATAAGCGGACTTCTCATTATGCTGACAACACTCCTGTTTCCCATATCTGTTCTGTTCAGTTGGCAAAGAAATTATCCTAATGCAAGGCTGTATTTTAGTTTGTTATTATTGCTAGAAACCGCACTTTTAGGAGTTTTCTGTTCTTTGGATATACTGCTGTTTTATATTTTCTTTGAAGTTACTCTTATACCCGTATATTTCCTTATAGGAATATGGGGAGGGAAAGACCGTTTCAAGGCATCAATGAAGTATTTGGTTTACAATTTGTTCGGTTCGCTTCTGATGCTTATTGCGATATTATATCTTGGATATACGGCAGGAAACATGGTCAATGGAGGCGTATTTACTACGGATTATATGAAAGTAAGAAACGCTCAATTAGGATTATCTGTACAACAATGGCTATTTATTGGTTTTGCCTTGGCATTTGCTATCAAATCCCCACTGTTTCCTTTTCATACCTGGATTGCAGATACCTATTCTAATACTACTGTAGGCGCTATGTTAGTTGCCTTATTAGTCAAAATAGGGATTTATGGTTTTATTCGTTATACTTTACCTTTACTACCTGAAGCCTGTGTTTATTTTGCACCGCTTATGAGTATTCTTGCTACTTGTGGTATCATATATGGTGCAATTTTGGCTATGAAACAACCCGATATGAAACGTCTATTAGCATACTCTTCCGTTTCTCATATTGGATTTATTATATTGGGAATTTTTAGTATCAATGAGGAGGCTTTGAGTGGTTCTGTATTGCAGTTGATAAACTATTCCATTTCTACGGGAGCATTGTTTTTATGTATAGGCATGTTGGCTATCCGTAATAATGAAAGAAGTGTACTTATCTTTGACTATCAAGGAGTAGCCAAAGTAATGCCTGTATTTACGTTCTTTTTTGTGTTCTCTGCTGTTTCTTCGGTAGGTTTACCTGGACTGAACAGTTTTGTGGGAGAATTTTTAATTTTACTCGGCAGTTACAGTTCTACAGTGGTTAATGTAAAGCCATACGTTGTTATAAGTACAACAGGAGTGATATTTGCGGCAGTGTATATGCTGTATATGTTACGTAAAGTACTCTTTGGTAACGTAGAAAGTGAAAAAGTGCAGAACCTTAAAGATATATCTATTCGTGAGCGTTTAGTGCTTGCCCCTTTGATTGTGTTAATGTTAGTGATAGGGTTATATGCTTCTATACTTCTGCGTTCTATACAACCCGTTGCGGACAATATAGTACAAAAAGTAAAAATCAGTCAAAAAGACAAGGTAGTAGAAAAAGTAAGATAATTTTTTAGTTACTTGTACTTTACGTCATTCATTTGTTTAGCTTAGAAACAAGTCTAGAATAAATTTTACACTGAGGCTATTTTTATTCAATCAATAAAACGGTTTTCCCAACAAAAAAGAACGAAACATAGTATGTTTCGTTCTTTTCATATTCTCATAATTTGAACAGCATTACTCTTTTATCCACTTGAGAGTTTGTGTTTGTTCGTCTAATTTAATTTTAAGCAAGTAGGTTTGTGCAGGCAGTTCATTTACAGGAATGGAGTAAAAGTTATCTTGCGTTATGTTTTGGTATATCACTCTACCAAGTATATCTGTGATTAGTATTTCTTTTTTACCTTGTTTTTCAAAACTTATATTTAAATAATCTGTTGTGGGATTAGGATATAAGTGAATTACGGGTATTTCTACCTCGTTAGGTAATTGTGTAATTGCGCCCACTTGATTGACTATCCAGTTATTGGGGTCTACGATAATGTTAGTAACGGTACGATTGGTTTTTATCTTGAAGACGTTAGTGTTAGCCGTTTGGTAGAGTTTTACAATAGTATCTCCCGTAGTAGTAACTAACTTATATTCTACTAAACCTTTGAATAAAGAGGTTTTGGAAGGTGCGGAAGTGGTTTGTGTAACTGTCATTTTAAGAGTATCTGCGTGTGTTTTGGTATAGTTTACATTGTAAGTGGGAAATCCTTCACCAAAGTACCATTGATTAAAAAAGTCAGTAAAATTCTTTCCTGATACACTTTCAGCTACTTGTTTGAAATCAAGCCCTGTGGCAACACTATCTTTGTACAAAGTTTGATAATCTTTTAAAGTCTTGAAGAACAATGAGTCGTTTTGCATTTCAAAACGAAGATTATGAATAATAGCGGCACCTTTGTCATAAGTTAAACGACCACTGAATACACGATTTTCATCATAAATAAAAGCGGGAGGTACGTACACACTGCCGTCAGGAGCGCTCATTACATTGGTATGTGCGTCTAACATCCAGTCAGCAGGGGTTTGAGACATTAAAGAAGGTAAAAATTCTGCCATAAGATACTCTGAATAAGAAGCAAAGCCTTCATTTATCCATATATCACTCCATGTTGCACAAGTAACGTTATCCCCAAACCACTGATGTCCCAATTCGTGAGCAGTTAAAAATGAAGTGAAATACCCTTGTGAAGTCATGGTCTGGTGTTCCATACCGCCACTGAAAGGTGCCATACAATGTCCATATTTTTCTTGATAAAATGGATATAGCCCATACAAATCAGACATTTTTTCTACAAAATTCTTGGTTTTGTCTATCTCGGTTTTGAAAAAAGGTAAAGTAGAAGGATTATTGTAAATAAAATTTTGTATCATGATTGAGTCACCTGCTAACGCGCTTGGTTTGGCATAAATAGTATAATCTACGTATCCTGTTACAGCTAACGAAATGAGATAATACGCAATCGGATATTTAGATTTCCACTCATAACGTTTTTTTCCTCCTGAGAGTGTAACTACATTTGTGAGTATACCATTAGAACCTGCCATATTAGAAGCATTTGTAGTGATAAATGTCCATGAAGAATCTGCTTTATCAGTAAGTACTTGTTTACAAGGAAACCAGACGCGTGCGTTGTGTGGTTCGGATAGGGTATATGTTACTTGATTACCCCAAGTTGTTGAGGTTTTGTTAAATATTCCTCCAAAAAAACTTGAAGAACTTGGCGGAGTGCCATGATAATAAATTTGTGCGGTAAAAAGTGTGTTATTAGGTATAGCAGTACCTGTTTTAATGTAAATATGGTCATCAACATGGGTAAAGGTTTTGATAACGTTGTTTATTTTGACAGAGTCTACGGTCATATAGTTCATCAGTTCTACTACAAAGGTATCCATTACTGCGGTAGTTTTAGCCTTAATAAGGACATTCCCAGCAACAGTAGTAGAAGTATTATTTACTTCTATATCCAAGAAATAAAACTTGACATCATATTTATTGACTAATGGACTTTGCAGATAGGTAATTTTTGCATTTTTATTTGTAAAATGGTGTTTATGCCCGCATTTTTCTGTATAGGAGTCGTCTTCAAACAGACGTTGTGAATAAGAAACAGACGCAGATATTGATAACAAGAACAATATATAACTGATTTTTCGCATGAATGCAAATCTAAATAAAGAGAATATAAAATTCAAATTAACTTTCCAAAAGTTCTATCTCTGATGAGGAGACGTAGTTGGTACTCTTAACAAAAGCGATAATTTCCCGAACAAAATCCGTATTGTACAGCGCTTTGCTTTCTTTCATATATTTGCAGATAGCTTTACAATCTTGTATAGCGGTGCTTTTTCTGTTGAAAAGTGTGGGTAAGTTATGACATAGGGTAGCTCTGAGATACAGGATTTCTACATTGTTCGGAGATTTTTGTACACACTTGTCCAACTGGCTTAATGCAGTATTGGCATAGGAAAGTTTGTTGATAGGCCACATGGTATATTTTGCCTGTAACGCCGTTAAAGTAGCTAAATAAGCATCAGCAACAGTATTGCATTCGGGCTTTAAGATTTTCAGCCCTTCAAAACAGGTCTTGGACTGTTCTAGATACTTCTCTTCCTCTGTGGAAAGGTAATACAGCAATATACCTAATTCTTTAATTAAATCAGAATTTTTAAGATAATTGGGCGTGTTCTGGATTTGGGCAATGCGTTGCAATATGTTTTTTTTGTCTCTGCTGTATGCACTTATCAGCCCTGCAACACTAAAAACAGCAATAATCAGGAATATTTTTATCATGCACTCAGAACACAAACATTTTGTGAATAGTTTTATATGTTACTGATATATTATGCTGTTTTGATTTATATGAGTACAATACGCTAAAAAATTACAAAATATATTATAACTCCCTGCCGTTTTACCTTATAACCTCCTCTATGTACAACACATCTTTTACCGCAACTATTACAAGTAAATGTAACATAGGTTTGCTTTGTAAGGTTTTATCTTGATGATAATAGCTCAAAATTTGTTTTTTGGCTTCTTGCTTTGTTTTTTCTAACTCATTT
>CALIZB010000057.1 GCA_938028625.1 uncultured Bacteroidia bacterium
TGCCTGTTTGTAATAAGGGCATATTTTTGCTACCAAACTCCAAAATTGCGCTGAATGATTCAGATGAACTGTGTGGGCTAATTCATGTAAAATCACATAATCAATAACCCACAATGGCATTTTGATTAGTTTCCAGTTTAGGGAGAGATTTTTGTTTGAAGAGCAGCTTCCCCACCTTGTTTTTTGGTTTCGTACAGAAACTTTTTGGCAGGTGAATTGATATTGTTCTGCAAGTTTTTTTACTCTTTCTTTGAGAAATAAATCTGCTAATTTTTGATACCATTCGGATAATACCTTTTTCTGTAACAGCATATTAGCCGTATAAATTGTTTTGGTATCATGATTAAACTGCGTTTTGCCTGCAAGCCCAGCCGTGTATATGTATTTGTAAGGGCTTCCAAAAACGAGTATTTCATCAGATTGTAAAGTAATTTTTTTGTAATTCAGTTTTTTGAAATAAGCAATTTGTTTTTGTATCCACTTTTCTTTTTGGGATACAAAAGCCGTGATTTCTTCTCGGGTGTAGGTACGGGGGCATATTACTTTTACCCTCAAAGTATAATCTACTTTTAAGGTGATACGTTTTACTTTTTTGTAGATAACTTCGCATTCAATCATTTATAATACCACTTTTACTGGGGAATAGACAGTGATTTTAACATATTGACAAAATCCATGACGATTTCTCTTATAACTGGTAAAATGGAGAGAGTATAAGTGTATATTTTGGGTGCGGCGTTTACAAGTATCATATACGTAAAAGACTGTTGAGTAAACTCAGGACCTAATACCTTTGCCTGATGTATCATGTAACAAAGTGCAGAAAGAATACTAGCATATAAAAATGCCGTTACAAAACCTCCTGCCATACGATTTAATTTATTTAGCATCACTGTTCTCAGTATTTTCTGCGAAATTTTATTAACCACCGCTATGGCTAATACTATAAATAAAATAGTCAATACTAATGAGAAAATCGGAATAAAGTGCGGCTGTACCATACCCTGTATATTTTTTCCTATCAATGTAGAAATTTTTAATCCAATGACTACAAAAACAATAACTCCAGCCACCAGCAAAAGCTGTTTTATAATTCCCTTGCGGTATCCTTTCCATGCACCAAATCCAATAATAACACAGACAATTATATCAAATATATAAGCCATATGTGAAGTACAGATATTCAGGATTTAATCCACGTTATCGTGCAGATGAGAATTATTTTCTTTGAGAATTATTTTTTTTTCGCCGGTTTCGGGGTCTGTTTTTTCCTGTAAAACTGTTTTTGAACCAGAAATGATAATTTCCTCATCTTTTATCAAATTTTTGCCCATACGCTTGTAAGCAGGAATATCTTCCAATTCTTTGAGTATTTTTTCGTCTTTGTAATCTACACTTTTATTGTTGCTTGTGTTTTTCAGACGTTTTTCAAATTCTTTCTGAAGTTTTTCTTTTTCAGCTTCTGTATTATCTTCGGGGGTTTCATTACCATACAAATCAAACACTTTCTTTTTGACAGTCTGAGCATTCTGCTCCACTATATTTTCTGTTTTCTGCTGAATAATAGTAACATTATGGTTTTTGACAGACTTTTCTGTTTCCTGATTTTGTTTTACCACTACGGTTTCCTGCTTTTTTTCTTCTAGAACAGGAGTATCTTTAACCATAAAGGCTTCCTTAAAAGTATTTTCTTCCTTTACTTCTTTGATTTGTTCAACAGAGTTGTTGGAAAAAGATACCGTAGTTTTTTTTATATTTTTTTCATGAGTAAAACCTGTGGCAATAAGGGTAACAGAGAGTTTGTCGCCCATAGTGTCATCGTAAGCCATACCACAGAACAAATCACCAGTTCCTCCTGCTCTATTTTGAATGTATTCATTGATATAAGTAAATTCATCTAGCATTAAACTATCTTCACTAGCCGTGATATTTACGAGTATGCTTCTAGCACCTTTAATATCTATATTATCTAAAAGTGGGCTAGACATTGCGGCTTCTGCGGCTTCTTTAGCACGGTTGTTTCCTTCTGCAACGGCTGTACCCATAATAGCTGTACCTCCGTTAGTCATTACGTTTTTCACATCTTTGAAGTCTACATTTATCATACCAGGACGGGTGATAATTTCAGCGATACCTTTGGTAGCATTAAAGAGTATATCGTCTGCATACGCAAAAGCTTTTTTTACACTGATACCGCTATTTCCGAGTATCTGATGAATTTTATCATTATTGATAATTAGTAGTGTGTCTGTATACTCTCTTAATTTTTCTAATCCTGCCTTAGCTTTTTCTTTTCTTGGAATGCCTTCAAAAGAAAAGGGTGTAGTAACAATACCTACAACTAAAATGTCCATTTCTTTGGCAATACGAGCAATTACAGGTGCAGCGCCTGTTCCTGTACCTCCTCCCATACCTGCGGTAATAAAAAGCATTTGTGTTTGACCAGATTTAAGATATTCACGAATTTCTTCTTCGCTTTCTTTGGCGGCTTTTTGTCCTACTTCGGGGTCTCCACCTGCACCCAAGCCTTGTACTAATTTTTGTCCAAGATGTATTTTGTAGGGGATAGGACTTATAGCCAATGCCTGTTTGTCTGTATTACAGATAAGCATATCTACACCTGCAATACCTTTATGATACATGTTGTTAAGAGTATTACTACCGCCACCACCTATACCAATTACTTTTATAAGGCTTTGCGGAGTTTTATCTTTTTCGGGAAGGTTAAAGTTAAGTTCCATGAGGTTAGTTTCTTAAATTAGAATACCAAGTTTCAAAAGCAAAATTAACTACTGTAAAAATAAAAACCTAATAAAAAATAGCGTTTCATAAAAAAAAATATGCTATTTTTCTTAATTAAAATACTATTTTTATGAGAACAAAAGCATGTTTTATAACACAAATGCTATTTTACATTAGATAAACGTAAGTTTGTTTTTACATTCTTCGGAGTTGTACAATACTTTACACAGATTGTATTTGTTACAGCGGTTTAAACTGTTCAAAACCTTGCAGGCAGTCATTACAAAAATGAACAGACCTGCACAAGGTGCTTCCAAACGCACTTTTTAAGGTAGTATTTTTGCTGTTGCAGTATGGACAAGCTACTTGCTCTAATGTTTCTAACGAAATTTCTTGTTCAATTTCAGGCGGAGGTGCAAGACCAAAATCCTTTAAAAGCTGTTTTCCACAAGCACTGATACGGTTGGACGTCCACGGAATATCATAATTGACTTCAACTTCTATGTTTTTCAGTTCAGGAAGCATTTTTAGCTGTTCATATACTCCCTGTTTCATTACTTCAATAGCAGGACAGCCTGCAAAAGTAGGCGTCATAATGACTTTTATGCTGTCTTCTGTCAAAAACTGAATATCTGTAATTACGCCTAAATCTACTACGGAAATAACAGGAATTTCAGGGTCTTTTACAGCCTGTAAAACAGACAAAATCTGCTCTTTTTGTAACATATTGTCAAAAATAAAAAATATGGTTCATAAAAACAAACATATAAGTCTTAAAAAAGATTTACATGATATTTATCCCTATCCCTGCTTGAATAATAAACATATTCGTATTTTTGAAATATCGGGTATAAGTAGCATTAGCTATACCTTGAATCATCAACTGCGGTGCATTGTAAATAGCTCTGTAATAGGTAAGTCCATACTCGGTTCTGTGGCTATATAGTCTTGTCATCTGAGGAGAGCTACGGATTTCAAAAAATATTCTGTTTCTATCTTCTTCATCAAAATAATAGTTTGCCCCTACGGTTACTTCAAAAAAAGTCTTGTTTTGTTTGGAGTTGTAAATAACGGTTACTGCACCGAGAGAGTCCCGTTTTGTGTTGCGTTCATCTATAATCATGCCCAGACTTGTCTGTAAGCGTAATTTTTTTGTGTTGAGAAAGTTAAGAGCAAATATTTGCCAGTCGTAGGTTTTGTATGAGTCCCAGAAAGTGCTACTGTTCTGATAATTGGTCAAAGTAGAAAAATTACTGTACATACCTTTATAGCGAAAATCCATAGCAAAAATACCTACATTAAAACGTACACGGGGCTGAATAGTAATACGGGAAACTTCATTACTGCCTATACCTCCTGCCATGAGCTGAGTTTCCAGAGATATAATTCTTTTTATACCATCATTGGATTTTTTATCCAGGGCTTTTCGTTCAAAACTCCATATTGAACTGAACAATTGATAGGTGCAATAATCTCCGCCTACCTGACAGCCTGTACCCGCACAAATCCCGATTAGAGCACCTACCTGTGCAAAAGACATGTTCAAAAAAACAGTACACACAAAAACATGTATTATGATTATTTTACGCATGGTGCAAAGTTCGTAAATAAATAGAGTTTTTCAAAGCAGAAAACCAATAATCTTTCTCAGGTTTATTACAGTCAGTATGCGTAGTAAACTACCTGAAAACAGTTTTTATTTTTAAGATAAACTATGTTTATCAAATATTTTGTACCATGTACAAGTATTTTTTCATTATCTTTGTACATATAATTAATCTTTACGAATAAAGTATGCGATATTCCTTCATTTATATTTTACTTGCCTTTTGTATTTTGTCTTCTGGTATATGGATAACTACCAAATGGCAGAGTCGCTTAGTCAGCAAAGATGGCAAAAACATAACTTTTCTTCCTAAAAAAGGCGGAAAACATAAAAAAGACAGACCCGATCTGGCAATCCTGCAAGACTTTGAACTTACCAAAGATCCTGCTCTAGGCTATGTACCCACAGAGAGATTGTATCAAGCGTATTTGTATGCAGAACAGCTCCGCAAAAGCCCTGTTGCCAAAACATCAGGAATTACCATGAACTGGACAGAAAGAGGCCCTAAAAATGTAGGTGGACGAACACGTGCTATTATGGTAGACCCTAATGATGCTACTAAAAAAACTGTATTTGCCGCAGGTGTAAATGGTGGAATTTGGAAAACTACAGATATTACTCTAACAAATCCAACATGGACACCTGTTAATGATTTTATGACTAATTTAGCCGTAACAACCCTGGCTTATGACCCTACGAATACAATGACTATGTACGCGGGTACAGGAGAAGGATATTTTAATGCAGATGCCGCACGCGGTGCAGGTATATTCAAAAGTACAGACGGAGGTACTACCTGGACACAACTCAGTTCAACCACAAACTCATTTTTCAACTATGTAAATAAAGTATTTGTAAATAGCTCAGGTACTCTCTTTGCCGCAACAAATGGAGGACTACGACGCTCTACTGATGGGGGTGCTACATGGACTTCTATCTACGCTGCGCGCTGTTTTGATATAGAACAAGCCGCTAATGGACATTTATACGCCGCACATAACGGATTACTCCGTAAAAGCACAGACGGGGGAGTATCCTGGTCAAATTTAACTACACCTATTACATTTTCAAGAGCAGAAATTGCTTGTGCCCCAAGTGATGCAAACTATCTGTATGTGTTATGCGAAGAGAGCAATGTTGTAAAAGGTATATTAAAGTCTACTAATGGTGGTACTTCTTGGATTTCTCTCCCAGAACCTAATGACGCAGACCCAGGTATTCCTGCATCTGACTTTTCTAGAAGTCAAGCATGGTATGATTTAAGTATCGCAGTTTCTTACACTAATAGGGATTTATTATTTGTAGGGGGAATTGATTTATTCAGAAGTACAAATGGTGGTTCTTCTTGGCAACAAGTATCCCATTGGTATGGAGGATTTGGATACCAAAAGGTACACGCTGACCAACACATAGCTATTTTTGAACCTGGTAGCGGCACTACCGTTTATTTCGGTAATGACGGTGGAGTATACCGCTGTACCAATGCCACAGCCACTACTCCTACTATTACACAAAAAAATAATACCTATAACGTAACCCAATTTTACTCTTGTGCTATTCACCCCACAGCAGGAAGTAATCACTTTCTTGCAGGTGCGCAGGATAATGGTTCACAAAAATTCTCCGTAGCAGGTGTAAATAATACCGTAGAAGTTACAGGAGGTGATGGAGCTTACTGCCACATTGACCAAAATCAGCCGCAATATCAATGGACTTCTTATGTAAATAACAATTATTTTCGTTCTACAAATGGCGGAGCGTCTTTTTCTAGCACTATTACACTAAGCAGTAATACAGGAGCATCATTCATTAACCCCACAGATTATGATGATGTTGCTAATATCATGTATTGTTCTAATAATAATGGAGATTTTGTTAGATGGACTAATCCACAATCAGGAAACGCACACTCGGTAGTAACCGTTTCTGCTTTTGGTACAGGAGATGTAACTCATATCAACGCTAACACAAATACCGCAAACCGTGTATTTTTTGGATTAAATAATGGCAGAGTAGTTCGTGTAGATAACGCCCACACAGGTACAGCACTCACAGGTGTAAATATCAAAGGAGCGACTATGCCTTCTACTAGTGTCTCTTGCATTGCTGTTCAAAAAGGCGATGATAATCATTTATTAGTTACTTATTCCAATTACGGTGTAAACAGTGTTTGGGAAACTAAAGACGGCGGCACAACATGGACTTCTGTTGAAGGAAACCTTCCTGATATGCCTGTGCGGTGGGCTATTTTTAATCCCCATAATCCTGACCAAGCTGTACTAGCCACAGAACTTGGTGTTTGGACAACTAATGACCTTAACGGCACTTCTACCATATGGACACCTACTAATAGTGGATTAGCCAATACTCGCGTAACTATGCTTCAAATCCGTGACTCTGATAAAATGGTCATTGCTTCTACTCATGGCAGAGGCTTGTTCTCTTCTGATGCTTTTGTAGGAGGTAGTTCTGTAAGTGCAGAGTTTGATGTAGATAAAAAAGTTACTTACGTAGGTAAAAACATACAATTTACTGACGCTTCCACAGGAGCAACTTCTTGGGCTTGGGACTTTGAAGATGATGGCATTACCGATGCTACTACTCAAAACCCTACTTTTGCTTATTCTACACCAGGGCTAAAAACGGTTAAACTTGTTATTAACGGCGGTTGTGGTACTTGTACTAAAACAAAAACTCAACTTATACACGTTTTACCTGATAGAACTACCAGTTACTCTACTTCTAACGGCGGTGATTTTGAAACCAATTCCCTTGATTTTGCTTCGGCAGTAGGAAATTCTACTAGTACCGCATGGGAACGCGGAAATTCTACCATTGTAGGTAAAGATGGCGTAGTAAGTGGTAGTAATGCTTGGGTTACGGGTTTAACTTCAAATGTTTACAATAACAATAGCATAAGTTATCTCTACACTCCTAACTTTGACTTCTCTAATCCTGGAAATTATACCATACAGTTTCAGACAAAATTCAAGGTAGAAACTAACTGGGACGGCTTTAATGTAGAATACTCCCTTGACAAAGGTGATACTTGGCAAGTTTTAGGGACAACAGGTACAGACTGGTATAACTATTCTGTCAACTTGGCTACTGCTTTTCCTGCTAATGTTCCTTTCTTTACAGGTACAGAATCAGCATATACTCTTAAAAAACTGAATATATCTTCGCTTGCAGGTAACGCTAATGTTGCTTTTCGCATTGTATTCAAATCTGATACGGGCGTAGATGATGTAGGCATTGCCATAGATGATTTTCAGATACTTCGTGAAAGCACCAGTATAAACGAAAATGCATTGCAGGCTAATATCAATCTCTATCCTAATCCTGTTCAGGATATGCTTTACCTTGAATATGCAGGAAAATTATATCAAAATTTGAACATAATAATTCATGATGCACAGGGCAGAACAGTTCTACAAACCTCTCTCTCTCAAAATCAAACCCATTTTATACACCACATTCCCGTGCAGAATCTTAATTCAGGGGTGTATTTCTTGTCTATTCAAGCAGAAAATCGCAGAACAACCATCAAATTTGTGAAGTGGTAAGATAATCACACATTTGTATTCTTTCTCTCAACTACCTTGTTCTGTTTGGGCAGGGTAGTTTTTTATGTAGATAAAATAATCTGTTCATTTGCTTTTTTATTTGTTACTTTGCAAAAACATATCATAGTAATATAAAAATCATGTGTGGCATTTTTGGAATTGTTACAAAAGAAAATACGCTCTCTGAAAGCGAAGTACACACTTATACGAATACTCTTACACACCGCGGCCCGGATTGTGGTAATGTATTTGTGGCAAAACACGGTAAATTAGCCTTAGGACATAGGCGTTTAAGCATTATTGATTTGTCTGAATATGCTAATCAACCATTTTTTTCGCAGTGTGGACGATATGTAATGGTGTATAACGGAGAAATCTACAATTTTCAACAATTAGCTAAAACTATCCAAAAACCCTTAAAAACACGCAGTGATACCGAAGTGCTTTTAGAAGGGTTTATACAGCACGGTATTGAATTTTTTACTAAACTCAATGGCATGTTTGCTTTTGCCATTTATGACATACAACAGGATACCCTCATTTTAGCACGTGATAGAACAGGAATTAAACCTCTTTTTTACTATGTTGATGAAAAAAACTTCATTTTTGCATCAGAAATTAAATCAATTCTTGCTGTTAAACCTGATTTAACCGTTCAGAAAGAACTTTTACCTTATTTTTTGCATCTCGGTTACCTACCACAACCCTATACCATATACAAAAATATATTCAAATTTCCCACAGGAAACTATGCCGTACTCAAAAACAGCGAATTATCGTTTCATACTTACTGGAAACCTGAACAGGAAATATCCGATAAACTCATTACCAATGAACAGGACGCCATAAACCGATTAGATACTTTGCTTAACCGTGCTGTACAGTCCCAGATGACTAGCGATGTACCTTTGGGTGTTTTTTTAAGTGGTGGTATAGATTCTTCTACCGTAGCGGCGTTTGCAGCAAAAAACAGCGAAAAACCTGTAAAAACCTTTTCTATTGCCTTTACCGAAGCAGATTTTAATGAAAGTAAGTATGCAGAACAAGTAGCTAAACACATTGGTTCTGAACATTATACTCTCACTTTCAATAAACAAGATATTTTTGAACTTTTTGAACGTTATTATACTGCTTATGATGAACCCTGTGCGGATTCTTCCCTGCTTCCTACCATGATGGTTTCTAAATTAGCAAGACAATATATTACTGTAGCTTTATCAGGCGATGGCGGCGATGAACTTTTCTTGGGCTATGGTGCTTACCAGTGGGCAAAAAGACTTCAAAACCCATTGTTACGTATAACAAGACCCGTTTTGTCTCGTACAGCAAAATTAGGTAAAGACAGACATAAGCGTATTGGCAGACTACTAAAATATAAAAATGGACAGCATCTTAAAAGTCATATTTTTTCACAAGAACATTACTTCTTCTCAGAAATAGAACTCAAAAAACTACTCATAAATCCCATTTTTGATTTCTCAGGTATTAACCAAAATGTATTTTCTTACCAAAGAACTTTGAACAACATAGAACAACAATCTTTATTTGATTTTCAGTATTATCTCAAAGATGATTTACTCGTAAAAATTGACCGTGCTTCCATGCAATTTTCATTAGAAACCCGTGTACCGCTTTTGGACAATGAGATTATCCGTTTTGCATGGAATATCCCCACAGAACTCAAATTAAAAGGAAAGCAAAACAAGTATATTCTTCGTCAAGTGCTTTACCGTTATGTTCCCAAGCATATTTTTGAACGCCCTAAATGGGGTTTTTCTGTACCTATACGCGAATGGCTGACCACCGACCTTAAATGCTGGATAGATACTTACCTTTCCAAAGAAATGACAGAAAAGCACGGTATTATTCACTATGACGCGGCGCAGTATTGGGTAAAACGCTTCCTAAAAGGTGAAAAAACGGTATTCAACAAGGTTTGGGTTATGATAGCTTTACATCAGTGGTTAGAGAAAAACACTAAATAAAAATTCAATCAAAAAAACTTAATAACTTTGCACGCATGATATTATTAGATATTTTCAAATTCATAAACCCTGAATATTTGCTCAAAACCTATGGTGCTTTTGTGATATTCTTTATTTTATTTGTAGAAACAGGTTGTATGGCATTTTTTTTACCTGGCGACTCTCTGCTTATTACAGCGGGACTTTTCTGCGGTTCAGGATTGCTCGGTATAGATAATGTATGGATACTTATAACAGCAATTGCTTTAACTACCGTAGCAGGAGATAGTTTAGGTTACTTTATAGGTACGCGTATAGGTGTAGCCCTGTATGACAAAAAAGATACTTGGTATTTCAAACAAAAATACATCACTCAAACCCGCGAGTTCTATGACAAACACGGCAATAAAGCCATTATCATAGGTAAATTTGCACCTATTATACGTTCTATTGTACCAGTTTTGGCAGGTGTAGGACAACTCAAATTCAGGCGTTATATTTCTTATAGCATGATTGGTGCTATTATATGGGCAACATCTATGACCTTACTCGGCTATTACCTATTTGAACTTGCACAAACTCTCGGAATTAGTCAAGAAAAAGCAAAAAAGAATTTACATTTATTTTTGTTAGCTGTTATTTTTATTTCACTCATTCCCGCAGGCATAGGCGCACTCAAAGCACGTAAAAATGCAAAAAACAATTAGAATATGCAGTTCAGTATGATAAAAAAACAGTATTTCAATCTATTTTACATAACCCTATTTGGATTTTATTTGCTTTTTTCAGCTTGCCACAGAGAAAGTTTAGAAAAAATACTCAAAAGCACAGATAAAAAACGTAAGTTTGAGATTGCTATGGATTTTTACAACAAAAAAAAGTATGACAATGCCATAGCCATTTTGGAAGACCTACTCGGTATTACAAAAGGTGATACTATGCAGAGAAGTGTTGCGTATTATTATTCTATGGCACATTATAAAACAAACCGAAGCGAAAATTTTCCATTAGCCGCATATTATTTCAGAGATTTTGCACAAAGTTTTCCGTCAGATACCCGTGCCGAAGAAGCCGCTTATATGAGCGCCTACTGCTATTATTTAAGTTCTCCCCGCTATACATTAGACCAAGAGGGTACATACAAAGCCATAGACCAAGTACAGTATTTTGTAGAAAATTATCCGCAAAGCACCAGAGTAAAAGATGCTAATGAACTGATTTTCAAACTTCGTGAAAAATTAGCTTACAAAAAACTTACACAAGCAAATCTTTATTTTCATACCGAATACTATAAATCTGCCAAAATTACGTATGAAGAGATGATAAATACTTTCCCTGATTCCAAATATGTAGAAGAAGCTCGTGCAGGTATGGTACGTTCTATGTATTTTTATGCCAAAAACAGTGCATTAGAAAAACAACAGGAACGCTACATGACTACCCTCAACTTGTATCAATCTTTTGTGGATAAATACAAAAACAGCACCTACATAAAAGAATTGGAAAAATATCATGAAAATGCACTTAACGCTTTGGAACGTATCAAAAAAGCACAATTTTCATTGGATATTATTCAACAAGTTTCTACCGCAGAACAAAATCTTAAAAAAGCAGAAAAAAATATGAATGACATGCGGGATAGTATCAAAATGTTACGTTCAGGACGAGAGCTTCATAAAGCATTAGAAAGAGCAAAGTATCAGGAAGATGTAGCCAAAGAACGTCTTAAAAACGCTAGAAAAGCACTCAAAAAAACCGTTACCCCTGCTAATAAAAATGAAGTAAAAGAAGCAGAACAAAACCTAAAAACTGCACAGGAAAATGTAAAAAAAGCTAAACAAAATAAAAAAAATAGCATCATAAAAACAGAACAGAAACAATTAGCCGAAAAATTAGCCAAAGAAGAGTTACCGTTATTGGAAAAAAAGGTAGATGAGGCACAAAAAAATCTCAAAGATGCCACAGCAAAAGCCCGTATCGCAAAAAGAGAACTACGCAAAAAAATGAAAACTAAGTCCAAAGAAAGTTAAACTATGAAAACCTTGTCTGAACTACTTTACAGAGTACCTATTGTAGCAGTATACGGAAATGTTCATGTCCCTGTACAGAACCTCACTTTTGATTCCCGTACAGTTCGGGCAGGAGATACTTTTATTGCTATAAAAGGCACAAATACTGACGGACATCTCTACATCGAGGAAGTTATTCAGAAAGGTGCAATTGCAGTTATTGTGCAAGAAATTCCTAAACAACGCCATGAACACATCACCTATATTCAGGTACAAAACACTATGCAGGCATTAGGTATCATGGCTTGCAATTTTTATGATAATCCATCTGAAAAATTAACTATAATTGGTATTACAGGCACAAATGGCAAAACTACTACGGCTACTCTCCTTTATCAGACCTTAAACCAGCTGGGATATAAGACAGGACTGATTTCTACCGTAAACTACCGTATTGGGGAGGAAGTTTATCCCGCTACACACACTACTCCTGACGCCACTACCCTCAACCGAATATTCAGCCAAATGCTCGCAGAAGGTTGTTTGTATTGTATAATGGAAGTAAGTTCTCATGCACTTGCATTATACAGAGTAGAAGGAATACATTTCTCAGGGGCGGTTTTTACCAATATTACCCATGACCATTTAGATTTTCACAAAACTTTTGACCATTATCGGTACAGTAAAAAAAAGCTCTTTGACAGTCTGGATCCTAATACTTTTGCTGTATACAATCATGATGATAGAAACGGAACATTCATGGTGCAAAATTGCAAAGCGCAAAAGATTAGTTATGGCTTACAAAAAGATACCAATGTAAAAACCAAAATTATAGAAAGTAGTTTTCATGGATTATGGCTACACATAGACGGTTATGAGGCATGGTTCAAACTAATTGGAAAATTTAATGCCTATAATATCACAGCGGCGTACACCGTTTTATCCCAATTACCTTTACAAATAGATAAATTAGAAATTTTAACTGCACTTTCTACGGCCACAGGTGCACAAGGTAGATTTGAAACGTATATCTCTCCACAAAATAAAATAGGCATTCTAGATTATGCACACACTCCTGATGCTTTGGAAAATGTACTTTCTACTATTGAAGAAATCAAAACAGAAAAACAAAAAATTATTACCGTAGTCGGATGTGGTGGAAACAGAGACACTGCCAAAAGACCTGAGATGGCACGTATTGCATTATTTTATTCAGATACGGTTATCCTTACTTCTGACAACCCTCGTTTTGAAGACCCCGACAGTATTATTGATGACATGGAAAAAGGTATCCAAACGCAAGCAGAACAAAATAAAGTGCTTCGTATTACAGACAGAAAAACAGCTATACAGACAGCTACAAAATTAGCTCAGCCTAATGATATTATTCTTATTGCAGGCAAAGGTCATGAAACCTATCAAGAAATTAAAGGCGTTAAATACCCTTTTGATGATAAAGAAATTTTACTTCATTTCTTCGGTCAGGAACAGTAATTCTTATTACTAATACTCACTAATACCGATTTTTGCATAATAACAAAAAAGGTCAGCAGTTTTTTATACTTGCTGACCTTCCTTTTTATCTATAAAAGTGGATTAATGTAAAACAATTTTAGTGTGATTTACTTTACCATCTACTACAAAACGTGCCATATATACACCTGCGGGCAGTTCAGCACGGTTGAAAGTATAAGTATAACTACCTGCACTTTGATTGCCTTTGGTGATAGTAGAAACTACACGACCATCAAGTGCAAATACACTGAGTTCAACATTAGCTTTATTGTTGAGGGTATAAGTAAAGTTTACACTTTCAGTAGCAGGGTTAGGATAAGCCTGGAAAGTAGCAGGTTCAGTAGCAGAAATAGTATTACTTACAGAACTTATAGTAAATTGAGCGTCACAAATTTGAGCATCATCAATGTAGGTATAAGTAGTTTCAGAAAGATCGTCAGTAAGAGGTTTACCGATTACCATAGGAACTTCATAACAACCTGTATTACCCAATACAGTAGGAGAGATAGAAACTTGTTCTGCATCATTATCACGGGTAGTGCCGTCAGTAACTGCTATGATAGGAGTATGCATATTAGTAGTTGCATTAAAACCTTGCATCCATACATCAGGTTTGTCGGTTGCGTCATGGTCATCAGCCCATACGAAGAATACTTTTGTGCCATCTTCTGTACGAGAGATTTGTGCACGACAGTCATCATCTATGGTAGTAGAAGTACCTATTGGGAAAGAATAAGCTTGTAAGCTATCAATCATACGAGATTGTACGTTTGTTGCATCACTTCCCCATATATGCACTAAGAAACGGCTAACATTGGGGTACAAGTAAAATACAGAGTCAGGATCAACGCCCCCGCCTGCACCACCTGCTACAGCACCTATAATATGGAACTTACCAGAGTTATCTACAGTGATATCAGCTGAGTAGAAGAAATTTACAGAAGTACCCCTACCTGGGTCAACAGGTAAATTAACGGTTACATTAGGAATATTCATGTTACCCATGTCATAGTTAATTAAACTCCAAGTAGCGCCACCATCTGTGGTTTTCCATAGTACAGGAGCACAAGTATTGCTAGGATGTGTAGCAGCTAAATCTCCACGTACCATAATGTAACCTCTCATGCCGCTAGGGTCAAAAGCAATACATATATCCTGAACCATCGCTCGTGATGTAGAATTTATAGTAGCACCCATTTTCAATTTGTTATTTAACGTCCAATTAATGCTGTTTGTCATAGTATTCCAAGTACCTTTCCATACTACAAGTGTATCTTCTGTCTTATCAGAACCGTCAGTTTTAAAGTCTACCGCCCAGTACACTCCATTTGCTTCATGTAAAGATTGTGAAATTAAATAGCTGTTTGCAACTCCCATTTCTGATTGCATTGTACCGTCAAATTTTGCGGCATAAGTACCATAACCGTTCCAAGTAGTACCATTTGTAAGCGCACCCAGGCCTGCGGCAAAAGCATTAGCAGGGTTAGTATTAGCAGGAGGGTTGTGAATAACTACCTGTGGGTAGCGTCCATTACCTAAAGTAACAGAAGCAAGGTTGTTATAAATGAGCACATCATTGGTAAAGGTAGAACCACCGTTAGTGGAAACGTCTATTCTGAATTTACCTGTGCCTCCCATAGCCGCAGTGGCACGGTGGATATGCAAAATGGAGTTGATAGCATTATTTGCGGCTACACGGTGGCGGTTAGAACCTATAGCAGTATAAGCATTACCCGCAGCACCTAAGGTTTTGAAACTAATTACATTAGTTTTGTTGGTAGCATTAGAAAATGTGCTTAGTGCGTTGAGCGGTTTGCGTACAGGGCTTGGTTCTGCATCAATTAGATTTTTAGCATTAGGATTTTGCTTTACAGGAACAAGATTCCTTTGATTTTGTGCGTACATGCTGGCTGTTACAGCAACCCATAGCACAAGAGCAAGTAGAACTTTTGATAACTTTCTCATATAGATTTATTATGGATAATTTTAATATGTTACGACAAAATTAAACCTTCGTATTTAAAAATGCAAGAAAAAAATAACAATTCGTTAATATTTTTTCTATATTCGTTGATGTACCGAAGTGTTATTTTTCAATATACAATTGAAAATCAATACACTGTATTTTTTTATACTGGAATTTGTTTTTTACGTATTTTTGCCACAATAATTATGAAAAATATCCGAAATTTTTGTATTATAGCTCATATTGATCATGGTAAATCTACTTTGGCAGATAGGTTATTAGAACACACAAAAACCATTTCTAAACGAGAAATGCAAGACCAAGTGCTTGACGACATGGATTTAGAAAGAGAAAGAGGTATCACTATTAAAAGCCATGCTATACAAATGGACTATTACTATAAAGGAGAAAAATATGTGCTTAACCTTATAGACACTCCTGGACATGTGGATTTTAGCTATGAAGTTTCCCGCTCTATTGCGGCGTGTGAAGGGGCTTTACTTCTTGTAGATGCTACACAAGGTATTCAGGCACAGACTATTTCAAACTTATATTTGGCATTAGAAAATGAAGTAGAAATTATTCCTGTATTAAATAAAGTAGATTTAGCTTCGGCTATGGTAGAAGAAGTAAAAGACCAAATGGTAGATATTTTAGGTTGTAATCGTGAAGATATCATACATGCTTCGGGTAAAGAAGGCATAGGAGTAGATACTATTTTAGAACGCATTGTAGAACGTATTCCTGCACCACAGGGTAATCCTGATGCGCCTTTACAGGCACTTATTTTTGACTCTCTATTTAATACTTACCGAGGGGTAATTGCTTATTTTAAGGTTCAGAATGGCATTATCCGCAAAGGCGACAAAGTGCGTTTTATGGCAACACAAACAGATTATATTGCAGAAGAAGTAGGCATTCTCCGCATGGAACGCGAACCCCGTGATTTTGTTGCCACAGGTGATGTAGGATATATTATTGCCAGCATAAAGCAGGTCAGTGAGGTAAAGGTAGGGGATACCATCACGCAAACTCATAACCCCGCAACTACCGCTATTGAAGGCTTTAAAGAAGTAAAACCTATGGTTTTTGCAGGAATTTTTCCCGTTTCTTCCGAAGATTTTGAAGATTTAAGAGCATCTTTGGAAAAACTGAAATTAAATGACGCTTCATTAGTATATGAACCTGAAACCTCAGTAGCCCTAGGTTTTGGTTTTAGATGTGGATTTTTAGGTATGTTACACATGGAAATTATTCAAGAGCGTTTAGAGAGAGAATTTAATATGAACGTAATTACTACTGTACCGAATGTGCAGTATTTTGCTTATTTGAGAAATACTAATGAAAAAATCATTATCAATAACCCCTCTGAAATGCCTGATGCAGGCAAAATAGATTATATTGAAGAACCTTATGTCCGCGCTCAAATTATCACTGCGTCAGAATACATAGGCGGAATTATGAGCTTGTGTATGGACAAGCGGGGAATTTTCAAAAATCAAACTTATCTTACTACCACACGCGTAGAATTAGTCTTTGAAATGCCTTTATCAGAAATCGTATTTGATTTTTTTGATAAACTCAAATCCATCTCACGCGGATATGCTTCATTAGACTACGAAATGATAGGATACAAAGAATCTGACATGGTAAAATTAGATATTCTGCTTAATGGCGAAGCCATAGATGCTCTTTCTGCTATTGTACATAGAACAAATGCGTATGACTGGGGTAAAAAACTGTGCCTCAAACTTAAAGAACTACTTCCTCGTCAGATGTTTGAAATTCCTATTCAGGCGGCTATCGGAGGAAAAATTATTGCCCGTGAAACTATTAAAGCCTTACGCAAAGATGTGATTGCCAAGTGTTACGGTGGAGATATTTCCCGTAAAAGAAAACTTTTAGAAAAACAAAAAGAAGGTAAAAAACGCATGAAACAAGTAGGTTCTGTGGAAATTCCTCAGGAAGCCTTTCTCGCTGTGCTGAAAATTGATAAATAAACACATCTCTACATCACGTAAATTTGAATATAAACTCTTAAAATATACTATACTAATCAAAACTCATCACATAAACTTTAAATTTGATGTTGCTGTCTTGAAATTTTATGTATATTTGTATGTGTTTAATCGTTATAGAATAGTTACCAAAGTGTAACTACTATATAAGCATATAGATTCATTCATATGAAAAAAGTATACTTTATTATTCTTGCTGTTCTTGTTCTTGTTACTCAAAATTATGCACAAATTGTCGGAGGAAATTGCTACTTAGAAAGAAGTGCTGTACAGGTAGGTGTAGGCAGTTGTGGCACTTATGGTGTAAATGCTGTTCCGCCTGCTGGGTATTATCCTAATGTTACAGGTAGATTTGGTTTTATCTCTGACCCACCTAGAAATGGCTGGTTAGTACCCGGTCCTGGAACCTTTCCTAACTATATGGGAGATTATTTTACACCTGGTTCTCCTGAAGAGGGCTGGGGAATAGAATTTAATGTAGGCGCAACAAACTATAACTATGGTACTTATCAGTTGTGCGCCACGGGAGGTTTTGACACAGGTCCGAGTGGACATGTACCTGGTAGCATCATTGCTTATAATACTACCCCTACCAGTCGTCAGGCTGTATGGCAAGGTACAGTAATGGGATTACAAGTAACCCAAACCACTACTATATTCACCGATTCTCTTTACATTCTTACATGTATAAGAATAGTCAATACAGGTGTAAACACATTCACAAATATGTACTACATGCGTAATGTAGACCCTGATAATGAACAACCTTGGACAGGTTTTTTTACTACCGTAAACTCCATTGTTTATCAACAACCTATGTCACCAGGTTCAAGGGCGTTAGTAAGTGCCGTAGGACAAACCCATAGTGCATATATTGGACTAGGAACAAAAGATACCCGCGCAAGAGTAACTTATGGCGGATTTTCAAATAGAGACCCAAGCGACGTATGGAATGCAATAGGCTTTACAGGCACAATCGGTTCTACTAACACTGCTGACGAAGCAATATCTATTGCATTTAATTTAGGAACACTATCCCCAGGCGGTTGTGCTGAATTAGCTTATGTGTATGTACTCTCTGCAGCACAGTTAGAATCAGCGTTGAATGCTACTTCACCAAGCTTTATTGCTAATGGTAAAGATATTACTAACTTACCTATATTTACCATAGGAGATTGCGACAGAGTAGATCTAGAAGTCGTTAATGGAAACGGAAACTGCTATGATGGTACTTCATGGAACTGGACCTGGTCACCTGCCACAGGATTAAGTACAACAACAGGACCTTCTGTTACTGCCGCACCTACTACTACTACTACTTATACAGCCACAGCTACCGATAATTGTGGTTCAGTAGTGTTTACACAAAATATTCAAATCATAGTAACGCCTACTCTCACAGTTAATGTTCCCTCTACTTATCATTATTGCGGTTCTCCCGTAGGTATTGACGCTACTGTTTCAGGTGGAAACCCTTTTACTCTGCTTAATTGTAATACCGCTTCTTCCACTTGCGCAGGACCCCAGAATACTTATACCGTAGGTACAGCTACACTTACTAATGGCACGAATGGCTTTCCAAATCCGTATGGAAATTCACGCTGGGGCGCAAAACATCAATTTTTAGTTCGTGCATCAGAACTTACTGCCGCGGGACTTACCGCAGGTAACATAGACCGAATATCCTTTAATGTGCAAAGTACTAATGGCGCAACACACAACGGATTCACTATTAGTTTAGGTTGTACAAAAACTGACGTACTTAACGGATTTGTAACAGGGCTTACCCCTGTCTACGGACCTGTCAATCATACACCTACCGTTGGTTGGAATGACCATGTATTTACAACACCTTATTTCTGGGACGGTTCTAGTAATCTCATAGTAGAAACTTGCTTTAATAATTCTTCTGCCACTCAAAACAGCCCTGTTTTTTGTACAAATATGGGATACAACTGTTCTGTGTATTTCTTCCAAAATAGCAGCGTTGTATGCTCTAATAATACCATATTTTTAATTGCCAATAATAGACCTAATATGCGTTTTAGACATTGTACTACTCCACCTAATACTTATTTCAAGTATGACTGGGCGCCTACCACAGGTTTATCTTGTTCTACTTGTGAAGACCCTTTTGCTAGTCCACCCACTACACCTATTACTTACACAGTTACCGTTACAGATGCAAGTGGCTGTACCGCTACGGCTACTACTACCGTTTTACCTTGTCTACCTGCAAGTTTATTTTTACATGGAAATACACAAAATAACCAAAACGCTGTACTGACATGGAACTATCCGAATGATTTTTCTTTCAAATACTTTGAGTTAGAACGAAGTACAAATGGCATTAACTATCAAAAAATAAGTACTTTAACGCCCGCACCAAGTCAAGAAAGCTATCAATACATAGACGCTAACTTAACACCTAATACTTACTTCTACCGTTTGAGAAAAGTAAATAAAGATGGTTCAGACGCATACAGCAACACAGTAGAAATTACCATTAACCCCGTTGAACAAGGTTTTACAGTATATAGCATAGCGCCTAATCCCGCAAGTAATGAAGTTTCTATTCAATATGGGCTGAACATAGCAGGTAAAGTAGAATTTACTATTTATGACCTTGCAGGTAAAAAAATCAAAGAGATATATCAAGCAAATCTAAATACAGGAAATTATACCCAAAAATTCTCCGTAGCTGACCTTGCAGACGGTAATTACTTAATTCTTGCTAATTTCAACGGAAACATACAACACTACCGTCTGAATGTTATTCGTTAGTACATAACAAAACTAAACTTCTATAAAATTTCGCAGACCTGTTGTTTAACTACAATAGGTCTGTACTTTGATTATAAGTGCGTATATTTGTACTATGAATAAGGTAAAATTTCTGTGTGTCTTCGTGATTTTCAGTCTATTATTATCTAAAATCTATGCACAAACCGTAATAGATTACTTTATTTTTCCTGAATCCGATTACCAAATTCAAAAAAAACTGCTTAAAAAACTTGATGTAAAAAAAGTAGAAGTAAATGTTCTCCGCAATACAGACTCTACACAAGGTATTATAGAAACTTGGCAATTAGATAGAGGTAACCTTATCGCTTTTCAATCTATACAAGCACCTTTTCAATTTAAATACACCAAGCTAAATGGACAAACCGTGATTGAATACATAGAAACTGAACATTTGCAAAGAATTAGTTTTACTTATTTGAATAATAACAAAATAAAAGTGCGTCTTCAACGCTATCAAGAATACAAAGATGATTTTGACAAGGGTATGCTTTATACTATCACTTATGATGACTATGGTAAAATACTCAAAGTATATCAAGAAGAAGACCAGTATGATGCACCACCTATTCCGAAAGTCAGTTTTACTTATACCTACCATAAAAAATCAGGTAAATTGATAGGTATAGAAGCTCAGAATTTAGAAGATAAAACGAAGAAAAAATATAAAGCCATGCTTATTTATGATAGCAGAGGTTATCTCAGAGAATTTAAAGACTCCAAAAAAACTATAACCTACACGTATTTTCCTAATGGACTAATCCGCGAAAAAAGTACAGACTACGGTAAAAAAAGACCCAAAGTAAAACGATATTTTAAGTATTATATGTAGTATGCTGTCATTTTTACTTCGTTTTTTGTAATTTTGAAAGCCTGTGATAAACTATACTGTTCAGCCTGAAAAACAAAGTGCTTTATCTAACGAAATATGGAGTATCCTTTTACCTCGTTTTGAGAAATATACTATCATTACTTTTGATATATTACACCAACATTTACCCTTATCGCTACAACAAAGAATTTTATGGTATGTAACTGAACCTTTTCTTCACAGTTGGCAAAGTTTACCCGTAGATGTTCATCATTCACAAAGTGTTCAAGCATTTATTCAGGTTCAGCAAGTTATACACCAGCAGATATACATTCCTTTTTCACATTTTAGCCGCTGGTTACAAAAAGCAATACAAGAATGGTTAGAAATTACAGCACAGCCTATTCCTTACATGACTAAAACCTATTTTACTTCTGAAACTACGCTTCTACCCTTATCTATTTTGCAAATCACAAAAAATTATTGGGGAGAGCTGTCCGTTTTCATTGACCTTTTAATCAGATACCTTGAAAAAAACTATCAGAAAGACATAGACGCTTTGCTTTTTGAAGCCAAACTCTACAAAACCACAACTTTATTACAAAAAAAAGAAATACTGCCTAATATGGTAGCTTGGTGGGAAAATTATTTTCATATCAATCCTGTTCAGTACGGGGCATGGTTATTAGAAACACAACCTATACGCGTACAACTCCCCGAAGCAAGATTAAGGCAATATATCCCCGTCAGTGACCAATTTGAGTATATCACTCATCTATTTAACGGCAATAGAGAAGAGTATATTGAAACGCTCAAATTTGCAGAAAAACATTCTTACGAAACAGCAGAAAAATATATCAAAGAAGTTTTTCAAAAAAACTATGTTTCTCCTGATGATGCGTATGCTGTACGGTTTCTAGCTATCATAAAAAGTTTTATAGAACAACAAAAGCCATTATGAACCGTACAAAAATTACACAAAGTATCAAAAATTACGCATATTCACTTGGTTTTCAGTATTGTGGTATCAGCAAAGTAGAATTTTTATCTGATGAAGCACCTTTTTTAGAAAAATGGCTTAACACTCAAAAACACGGACTTATGGCATACATGGAAAGATACTTTGATATACGTTTGAACCCAAAACTGCTTGTAGACGGTGCAGAAAGCATTATCAGTGTATTACTCAATTATTATCCTAAAAATCCCGAACATGCGGATAATAACGCAAAAATTGCTAAATATGCTTGGGGCGAAGATTATCATTTTGTTCTTAAAGATAAACTTTATCGGCTTTTTGAATACATAAAAATGTTAATTCCTGATGTACAAGGGCGTGCTTTTGTGGATTCTGCACCTGTAATGGATAAAGTATGGGCAAAAAAAAGCGGTTTAGGCTGGATTGGCAAACATTCTAACCTTGTTGTTCCCAAAGCAGGTTCATTTTTTTTTATTGGCGAACTTATTATTACCGAACCTTTGGAATATGATGCTCCTATACAAAATTTATGCGGTTCGTGTACACGTTGTATAGACGCATGTCCT
Source organism: uncultured Bacteroidia bacterium (assembly GCA_938028625.1). Classification (GTDB taxonomy): domain Bacteria; phylum Bacteroidota; class Bacteroidia; order JANWVE01; family JANWVE01; genus JANWVE01. The sequence goes on from CALIZB010000057.1 coordinate 22,545, forward strand.
ACCCAAGCTATTACAGAACCTTATGTAGTAGATGCTAGACGTTGTATTTCTTATTTAACTATTGAACTCAAAGAAGCTATTCCCGAAGAGCATAAAGAAAATATGCAAGGTTGGATATTCGGCTGTGATATATGTCAAGATGTGTGTCCTTGGAATATCAAATTTGCAGTACCGCATACAGAACCTCGTTTTGAACCATTACCTGAAATTTCAGAGTATAGCTTAAAAGATTGGATAGCGTTAGAAGAAAAAACTTTTAAGAAAATATTCAAAAACTCTCCTATTTCTCGTCCAAAGTATAAAGGCTTTATGAGAAACTTATATTTTGTGCAGGATAACAAAGATTAACTTTTACTTTTGCGTGCGTTATGCGTTGGCTATTACTGATTGTGTTATCTCTGATATGGGGCAGTTCTTTTATCTTGATTAAAGAAGGACTAAAAGGATTTACCTTTATGCAGTTAGCGATGTTAAGAATGTTTGCCGCAAGTTTAACCTTATTTATTTTTGCTTTACCTCATTTGCATAAAGTACCTAAAAAACGTTGGAAATACATCTTACTTGCCGCTATGTCAGGAAATTTTATACCCTCCATGCTTTTTTCAGGCGCAGAAACTAAATTAGACAGTGGTATTACAGGCGTGCTTAATGCTTTAACACCTATTTTTACTTTACTTGTTTCAGTATTTTTGTACCATGATAAAACAACACTTGTTCAGCGTTTAGGTATTTTTATAGGTTTTATAGGTTGTGCGTGCATTACAGGAACAAGTATATCAGCAAAATCAGATATAAGTATTGTTTTGTATGCAGGTATGGTAGTATTAGCCACACTAAGTTATGGAATAAGCGTAAATGTGATTAAACACCATTTAATAGATATACATCCGCTTACTCTGTCCAGTATTTCTTTATTTACCTTACTTTTACCCTCGGGGGCATACTTATTTAGTACAGATTTTATTACACGTGTAGCGTATTTACCTAATTTAACACCTTTATACAGCATATTGTTATTAGGAATATTAGGCAGCGCAATTTCGTTAGTATTTTTTAACCGTTTAGTACAAATCAGCAGTACGCTTTTTGCCAGTTCGGTTACTTATACTATTCCGATAGTAGCTCTGGCCTGGGCAGTATATGCGGGGGAGAAAATTGACTTTTTACATATTATAGGAATGATTTTAATTATTGTAGGCATATACGGCGTAAATAAAAAATGAGATAAATATAAAAACACTTGACTTTTGAAATTCTTTTCTGTATTTTTGTAAATAATCCAAATCAGTTGCTACTATGAAAGTATATTTCAAATTAAAAACAATTCGGGGGGGTATAATTCTCTAAAAAAAAATAATGATAGCCCTTTCCATA